>JBHHUY010000278.1:0-1504 GCA_046753965.1 Phycisphaerae bacterium | reverse complement strand
GTTGCCGGGCCTGTTGGGGCGTCAGGGATTGGAACCGAAGAATCTTCTGGGTCATGCCGCCCGCCGGGCCCATCGCGATGAGTTCTCCCACCAGCTTCTTGACCTCGTCGAACTTGCTCTTCGACGCCGAGACCAGCAGGGCGTTCGCCCGGCGGTCGGCGCCGATCGTCACGCGATCGGGCCGATAGTCGCGGTTTCGATCCTGCATGCTGCGCTCGGCGCTGTTGATCTGATCCTCGATGAGCCGGGCCAGGTCTTCCACATTGTGCCCCGCCGGCACCGCCAACAGCCGGACGCCGGCCGGTTCATCCTTCATCTGCTCATCGAGGCGCTTCGCCATCGCGAGCACGCTGTTCACGTCGGACGCCTTGCCTTTGACGAGGATACTGTTCGTCGTATCGACCGGCACGATGGTCAGCGGCTGCGCGCCGGAAGACCGGCCGCCGGAGCCGCGGCGCCCAAAGCGCCCGCCGCGACGGCTCCGACCGCCGCGCCGGCTCGACCCGCCGTCGATAAATGTGGCCTTGAGCACGTCCGCGACATCGCCGGCTCGGGCGTGTACGAACGTGTACAACTTCGGCTCGTTCAGTTCCGTCGGAACATCGAGTTCCTTGATCTTCGCGACGGCATCCTGTACGCCTTCGGGCCGACCCACGACGATGATCGAGTTTGTGGACTCGATCGCCTTGAGCCGCATGTCTCCGGCCAGAACCGACTTCTCGTCGTCGCGCTCCTCGCGGCCGTCGAACCACCAGGGCACCATCCGGCGCCCGCCGTCTTCCGGAGATCTCTTCGAAACCTTCAGATACTCGGTCATGATCTCGAGCATCTCGGTGGCGTCCATGTGCTCCAGCGCCACCATCTCGACGATCCGGTCCTCGTCGCCCGAGTCGATGTCGGCGACCAGGTCATCGATCATCTTCTTCGTCGTCTCGGTTGCATAGATCAGCAGGGTGTTGCTGGTCGGTTCGGCGGTGATGGTCACCTGGTTTTCGCGCTGCTCGGCCATGCTCGAGCCGCCGCCGAAGAAACGGCCGAATCGTCCGCGGTTCCGATTGATCCCCGCCTTCTTGTCGAAGAACTCCTGCAGCGTCTTCGCCACTTCGTCGGCCACGGCATACTTCAACGGAATCTTGTAGAAGTTGAGCGTCGCGATCGCCTCGCTCTGGGTGAGCGGATCGATCATCTGCTCCTGAATCTTCTTGAACTCCGCATCCGTCGCGCTGACCAGGACCGTGTTTGTCGGTTCGTGGTATTCCGCATGCGGCCCGTCGGCGCCGCGGCCGCGCGCGCCGAACAGGTTGTTGATGTTGTCGGCGATGCTCCGCGCCGGCACCTGCTCGGGCATCACGACGGTGTGGACGATGCGGCCCCCTTCGAGGTCGACCTTCTCCACCAGGTTCTGAATCTGCTTGAATTCCTGCTCGTTCGCGAACGCCACGATCTTCGTCGTCCCCTGAATCGACCGGATCGTCGGGGCCGTCCGGCCGCGCCGGCCGCGATT
>JBHHUY010000277.1:0-1528 GCA_046753965.1 Phycisphaerae bacterium | reverse complement strand
ATGTGCTCCAACGCGCGACGGCCGCCACGGGGGGGCGGCCGCTACATGAGAGCCGCCTGAACTGTCATGGACCCAATCGCCGCGTCACCCGGCCGCGCCGCCGCTGCCGAGCCACAGGATGTCGCAGATCGTCGCGAGTCCGAGCAGGAGGCTGATGAGCCCATTCATTGTAAAGAAGGCGAGATTGACGCGCGAGAGATCGTCCGCCCGGACCAACGCCTGCTCCGCCGCGAGGAGCAGGGCGGTCATGCCGACGGCCGCCCAGTATAGCCCGCCGAGGCCGGTGTCGAGGCCGAGGCCGACCAGCGCCGCCACGGTCAGGACATGGCACAACCTGGAAACAAGGAGCGAACGGGCAACGCCGAATCGGGCGGGGATGGAGCGGAGGCCGTCGCGACGGTCGACGTCGATGTCCTGGCAGGCGTAGATGATGTCGAAGCCGGCGATCCAGAAGAGGACGGCGACGGTGAGGAGCAGCGCGGGCCGACCGAGGGAGTGCGGATCGATCGCGATCCAAGCGGCGGTCGGCGCAAAGGCAATGGCGGCGCCGAGGATAAAGTGGGCCCCCGTCGTCACGCGCTTCGCGTAGGCATATCCCACGAGGAGGCCCAGCGTGGGCAGGGAGAGATAACGCGGCCAGGGGTTGCCGGACAGCACGCGGAACCCGGCGCAGCCCGCGAAGAACACCCCGCCGCTCGCGACGAGGAAGGCCCAGGCCTGTCGCCGGGTGATTCTGCCTGCGGGGATCGGCCGGCCCGCGGTCCGGGGGTTTCGCGCGTCGAGGTCGGCGTCGGCGATGCGATTGAAGGTCATGGCGACGCTCCGGCCGGCGACCATGCAGACGAGGATGAGGCCGAGTTGCGCCCAGGTGGGCCGCCCGGTCGGCAGATGGCTGCCCGCGAGAAAGGTCGCGATCAGGGCGAACGGCAGGGCGAAGATGGTGTGGGAGAACTTGATCATCTCCCCCCAGGTGCGGATCGTGGCGAAGGCGGTCATGGCGTCATCCTATCCCGTCGCGGCGGAAGATGCGCCGAAGACGAGCAGAAGACGAACCGCGGGCTTCAGCCCGCTCGGCGCTTCAGCGCGTCGAGGAACTCGACGATTTCGGCCGCCCGGTCATCCCAGGAGTTGCGGCGGGCGAAGGCGACACGGCGATCGGTATCGGCCGGCGTCGCGGCCAGCGCCTCCCGAAGAAGGTCCGTCACCTCCCCTGCCGTCCGTCCGACTCGGACGAGGCCTTCGAACCCATCGGTGTCGGCAACGGGCGTCGAGACGACGGGCCGGCCAAGCGCGAGATACTCGTAGATCTTGATCGGGTTCGCGGCAGCGGCGATGCCGCCGACCCGGAAAGGAACCCAACAGACGTCAAATGTGCTGACGTAGGCGGGCACTTCGTCGTAGGCCCGCGCACCGAGGAACGTGACGTTCTTGAACGATTCGAGTTGCGCGATCTCGCTGCTGCTTCCATACGGCCCGACGAACACGAAGTCCGCCTCCGGCAGGTGCGTTGCGGCATGACGGATCAAGG
>JBHHUY010000276.1:0-1538 GCA_046753965.1 Phycisphaerae bacterium | reverse complement strand
GTCCTGTGGCATCGTCGTCTCGGCGGTGCGGATACGGGCGGGACGTCCGTGCCACAGAGGTCTTAGAACGCACTCCAAGGAAGACCGATGAAAGGTCGCATCGCCATTCTGGGCGCAACGGGCGCCGTCGGGCGCGAGCTTCTGGCGATCCTCGCCCGGCGGGGCGTTGATCGCAGCCGATTGAAAGTGCTCGCGACCGCGCGGTCGGCCGGTGCGCGACTGCCCTACGGCGAGGTCGATTGCATCGTGGAGGCGGTCGATCGCGGCAGTTTCGACGGCGTCGACGTGGCGATCTTCAGCGCCGGCGCGCGGGCCAGCCGCGAGTGGGCTCCCGTCGCTACCGCCGGCGGCGGACGCGTCGTGGACAACAGCTCCGCGTTTCGCATGGAGCCGGACGTTCCGCTCGTCGTGCCGGAGATCAATCGCGGGGCGATCGGCGACGCCCCGATCATCGCGAATCCCAACTGCTCGACGATCATCATGAACATGGCCGTCTGGCCGCTGCATCGCCGCAACCCGGTTCGGCGGATCGTCGTCAGCACCTATCAGGCCGCGAGCGGGGCGGGACGCCGGGCCATGCTCGAACTCGAGCAACAAACGCGCGACGTCCTCGACGGCCGCCCGGCCGTGCCGAACGTGTTTCCCGGTCCGTGCGCGTTCAATCTCTTCAGCCACAACACGCCGATCAACGAACAGGGCTATAACACCGAAGAGATGAAGATGATCCACGAGACACGGAAGATCTTCGGCACGCCCGATCTCGCGATCACCGCGACCTGTATCCGCGTGCCGGTCCTCCGTGCCCACAGCGAGTCGATCAACCTGACGTTCACCGAGCCGATCACGGCGGAAGAAGCCCGCGACATTCTCGCCGAGGCGCCGGGCATCACGCTGGCGGACGATCGGGAGGCCAACCGCTTTCCCACCCCGCTCGAAGCGACGGGCCGGGACGATTGCCTCGTCGGGCGGATTCGCCGGGACCTCAGTCAACCGGACGGCCGCGGCCTCGAGTTGTTCGTATGCGGCGATCAGCTCCGCAAGGGCGCAGCGCTGAATGCCGTGCAGATTGCGGAGGCCCTCGGGGCCCTGCCCGATTGATCGCCCTGATCGCGCAACGCCGCCGTTCAGCGTTGCGAGTCAGCGAAGAGAACTTCGGTGTCTCCGTCCGCGCGCACATGCCGGTCGTCCGACGCGGGAGAGGAGGATTGTGTTTTCCGGTGATCGCAAGAAGCCTCCGCAATTGTCTTGCACGGCCCGATTTGCGGATCGACCAGGATGACGGATTGCGCGTTCCGCGCATGTGTACTGGGTATCAACAAGCCCAAAGAATGGAACAGGAAGACCGCCGGAGGTTGCGAGAGCGCGAAGGGAAACTCCCTCATGTACACGAAGAAACAACAGCAGTTACGCAAACGGCCTGCCATCATCAGAATCCTCCCGGCGATGGGACTCTTGTGGGTAAGGAGCCGCGCAGAAATAACCGAAATGGGCATCATGTTTGAGCAATGGTGTAGTTCCATTCTCCGTGAAAGGCGGCG
>JBHHUY010000275.1:0-1593 GCA_046753965.1 Phycisphaerae bacterium | reverse complement strand
CCTTCTGCATGTCCTTCGTCCACACCGCCGCGGCCAGCCCGTAGGTCGTGCGGTTGGCCCGCTCGATCACTTCGTCCGTGTTCTTGAATCGCATCACGCTCATGACCGGGCCGAAGATTTCCTCCCGGGCGATGGTCATGTCGTCGGCGACATCGTCGAAGACGGTGGGCTCGATGAAGAAGCCGCGCTGGCCGACGCGGTTGCCGCCGCAGAGCAGCTTGGCGCCTTGTTCCTTGCCGGCGCCGATGTAGCCCATGACGCGGTCGTACTGCTCTTGGCTGACCTGCGGTCCCTGCTGTGTCTTCGGATCGAACGGGTCGCCCACGCGGCGCTGCTTCGCCCTCTCGACGAGCTTGCCCACGAAGGTGTCGTGCACCTTGTCCTCGACATAGAGCCGGGAACCCGCGCAGCAGCACTGGCCCTGATTGAAGAACAGCGCGAAGAATGCCCCCTCCACGGCCGCGTCGAGATCGGCATCGGCGAAGATGACGTTCGGGCTCTTGCCGCCGAGTTCGAGGCTGACGCGCTTCAGGTTGCTCTTGGCCGCATCCTGCATCACCAGGTGGCCGACCTCGGTCGAGCCGGTGAACGCGACCTTGTCGATGTCCATGTGTCGGGCGATGGCCCCGCCGGCGGTCGGCCCCATGCCGGGCAGCACATTGATCACTCCCGGCGGATAGCCCGCCTCCATCGCAAGCTGAGCGACGAACAGCGCGGTCAGCGGGGTCTGCTCGGCGGGCTTGAGGACGACGGTGTTGCCCGCGGCCAGGGCCGGCGCCCACTTCCATGCCTGCATCAGCATCGGGAAGTTCCACGGGATGATCTGCCCGCAGACGCCGACCGGCTCGTGGCGGGTGTAGCAGAAGTAGGGCCCGTTGATGGGGATGGTCTTGCCGTGGATCTTGTCGGCCCATCCGGCGAAGTAGCGGTAACACGCGACGGTCAGCGGCACGTCGACGTGGAGCGAATCGCTCAGGGTCTTGCCGTTGTCGAGTGTTTCCAGCTTGGCGAGTTCGTCGGCGTTCTGCTCGATCAGATCGGCGAGCCTGAACATGAGCCGGCCGCGTTCGGTGCCGCTCATCTTCGGCCACGGTCCGGTTTCGAAGGCGCGCCGCGCGGCCGTCACGGCCTTGTCGACATCCGGGGCGTCCGCCTCGGCGATTTGCGCGATGACGTCGCCGGTCGCGGGATTGATCGTCTCAAAGGTGCGACCGCTTTCGGCCGCCTGCCATTCGCCGTTGATCAGGCAGCGGGTGTGGCGGATCTTGACATCGCGGGATGCTGTTGAAGCAGCGCACATGATGGGGTCTCCTGAACGGATGTTGGAAGAATGTCGGTCGGTTCCAACGATCGGGCGGGGCTCGCGACGAGATCGGCCGCATGCAAGAGGCGAACCGGGCTCGATGCCTGTCTCGACGAGAGAGAGCGACACAGCCTGCCCGTTTCGATTACGATTATCCCGTGCCCGGCGTCCGGTGTCAATCCGCGACGGGTTTGGGCGGTCTGGGAATCGCGCCGCGGAGGGATCGTCGTGAGGGTGTGGCTTCGTGCTCATGCGCCGGTTGCCGGCCGCAGGACGCATCTGCTGCTGGC
>JBHHUY010000274.1:0-1718 GCA_046753965.1 Phycisphaerae bacterium | reverse complement strand
GCTACGAGATCACCGACGAACTCGGAGCGCATCGGTTCAGAATCAAAATCAAGATGCCCGGCGAAGTCATCGCCCACAACGCCGACCACTGGCACGAAAAGGACGAAGGCTACCTCGTGTGGGAGTTCAACGGCGACGCGTTCCGCGACCGGTCGTTTGCGTTGATGGTCACGTCGCGGCTGCCGCTCGACGCCGAGGAATAACTCAAACTGAGCGGTTTGTACTCAATACGTAACGAAACATTGGCGAGCCGCGAGCTTCAGCTCGCGCGGCCGTTTGATTCAGAGGAACGCCGACCAGGGCTCGAAAAGCCGCGCGGACTGAAATCCGCGGCTCTCAGTCGCGGAAATCGGTCAGCTTGAGGAATCAGAATGGGCTCCAGGAGTTCTGTGACACCGCCGCCGCGAGGGTGGCAAGCCGGGAAGACCGGCGCCGGGTAGAGCAGGAGCCGCACGATGAGGGCGCAGAGCCGGGAGACCTTCGAGCAACTCGCGCCGGACGTCTATGGCTGGGCCTACCGCGTCCTGGGGCACCACCACGATGCGCTCGACATCATGCAGGATGTCTTCCTGCGATGGGACCGGCAGTGTGCCCGAGAGGTCCCCGCGAAACCCCGGAGCTGGCTCCGGCGCGTGACGCTTAACCGCGTGATCGACTTGATTCGAAGACGCCCGGCCGCCCGCGAGGAACCGCTCGCCGCGGAAAGCCCCGTGCCCGACGAACCGGGCCCCGGCGGGGCGATCGATCGTGCCGAACTCCGGGCAGACGTTCAAGCAGCCCTGTCCCTGCTGTCGGAACAGCAGCGGGCCGTCTTGATTGCGAAGGTGTTTGACGCGCTGACCTTTCAACAGATCGCCGTGGAACTGGAACTGGCCGTGCCGACGGTGAAGACACACTACCTTCGGGCGGTCCGGGCCGTCCGCGACCGGCTGCGACGACGCTGGGCCGAGGAGGATTGACCGATGAACTGTGAAGAATTCGAGAACCTCTTGGCCGACGCGCTCGGCAACGAGCTGGCTGCGGAAGACCGGCCGGACTTCGAAGCGCATCGGGCGACCTGTGAGCGATGTCGCCGCGAGTACGAATCGACCCGGTCGGCCATCGAGCGGATGCGCGATCTGACCGGTCCGGCCGCCGTCGATGTCCGCCGCGAGGGGGATCGACTCGTGATCGCCCCCGGGACGCCCGCGACCACATCGCCCCGCCGGGTGCCGATCGTATTTCGGTACGCCGCGGCCGTCCTGATCGCCTTCGCGGCCGGATACCTGTCTCGCGGCGCGTCGTCGACCGTCCGGCCCGAAACGCCGCGGGTGCAAAGGCCCGCTGAGGAGCCTCTACCTGCCGCTGCATCGCGCAAACCGAGCTTGCGGCTCGCCCTGGCCGACGCTTACGCGAAGCACCGCGGCCGATCCGAGCTGGCCGGCTGCCTGAGCGCCCTCTTCGGAGGCGGAACGAACTGATCGCTCGCGGGAACCTCGGCGCGGCCGCCGTCCGCGAAGGAACGCTCATCCACCTTCGAGAGGCCGCGCGGGGCGCGCTTCCCCTTGGCCGCTCGGGCTGCGCGTTTTCCGGTCGACGGTTTCTTCGGAGATCTCTGCTTGCGCGGGGCCTCTTCGGCCATCCGGGGTGCATGACAGTTCAGGCGGCACTGATGTAGCGGCCGCCCCCGTGGCGGCCGTTGCGCGGCGGAGCACATGTGCGTCCCGACGTCCGCCACG
>JBHHUY010000273.1:0-1721 GCA_046753965.1 Phycisphaerae bacterium | reverse complement strand
GTCGTTCGTACTCCTCGGCGTCCGCTCCCATGGCCTCTCGACGTTCGCGCTGGATGGCCTCGATCTCGACGCGAACCTGCTCTTTCTGGGCCTCGTCGAGTTCGTAGGTCCGCGCCGCACGCTCGACCCAGCGGTCCACGCGCATCTGACGACGCTGCTCGGGGGTCGCGTCGCGGTACTGCTGCCAGCGCTGGCGCCAGCGGGCTCGCCGGGCTTCCCGGTCCTCTCGGTCGCCTTCCCGCACGTCTTGGCGCCCGTCCGATCGGGCGCCATCTTCGCTCTGTTGTGCCGAGGCCGGCGTGACGACCGCCCATGTCAGCAGCAGCACGGCGATCGACAAACCCGACAGCCGCGCCGTTTTGCGATCGAGGTGCCGGGCCGCCGGCTGCCGATGCGCCGCTGGGTTTCTCCGGTACATGTGTGTCTCCGCGAACAGTGAGGGCTCGCCGCTGCGGACCTAGGATCCGCCCGATCTCTTTCTCTGCGCAGCGGTCAGCAGGCCCTCGAGACGACGTTGCAATTCCATGAACAAGTCATCGATCGGCTTGTGCAGTTCAGCCAGGCGTTGTTTGCGCAACTTCGCATCCTTGAGCTTCTTGGCCGCGGCGATCCTGTCCCTGTTGCTGTTGGCGATCCAGGCGGCCCGGGCCGACTGGTCTTTCAGAATCGACAAGGCCGAATTGGTTTGCGTCGGGGTCAGTTCGTGCGCCCGGATGAAGTCGCGGACGTATTGCTCCCATTGATCCAGGGGCCGCGCTTTCGCCGATTTCCGAGAACCGCCGGAAGCCGATCCGGTGCGCTTGGTCGCCCCTTTTCGCTTCGGCGGGGAAGCCTCACCGCCGGCCGGGGGAGACGAACGGCGCCGGCCGTTTGGTTTCGCGCGGCCGGTTGAAGCGGCCCCGCCGGTGTTCGACGCGCGCCGCCTGGCCAACCGCCGCGCGGACAGTCCTCGGAGCAGGGTCCTGATCTTCGCCCGCCCGCGAACCTCCCGGAGGCGGGCGCGCCACTCTCGCCGCGCGGCCTCGACCTTGTCGGGGCTGATCAAGGCCTCGATCCGATCCAGCCGGTCACCGAGGCGATGCGGATGCTTTCGCTCGAACAGCCGGATCCTCGCGAGAATCGTGCTGAGTTCTCGATCGCGCCGCATGCGACGGAGCTTGTGCCCCGGCTTCTCATCGGGTTTCGAGGCCGCGGAGAGTTTGCGACAGATGTTTGCCCGCTGGTTGATCAGATCGACATACTCGCTGCTCGTCTCGGCGCTTTCCCACCAGTCGCCCTGGAATCGCCTGATCTCAGACTTGACCGACTCGGCTTCGCTTGGATCGGGCTGATACAACCCCAAGGCGATGGCGATCATTTCATTCGTTTCGAGGCGTCGCTGTTCCGCGGGCCCGAGCGGATAGAGATCGATCTCCGGAATGAACGGTTTGGGCTTGTTGGCGCGCCTGCGATTGGTGCGGCGCGTTCCGCCGGCGGGCGGGCGCCAGCCCTCAGCACCGCGGGCCTCCCGATCGGCCTGGGCCGGAAGGCACAGGGCCGTCGCGAGCAGCAGGCTTCGGCAGAGACGTGAGGGGAGCCGCATGGGCCGTCTCCGGGGCGTTCTCGGGCGACCGCCGCCTCAGAATGAGTTCGGCAGCGCAGGCCGCGCCTCAACACTATAAACAGCCGGTCCGCCTGAGACAATGACTCCAGGCGCAGCCCCCCCGTTGGTATAACGGGAG
>JBHHUY010000272.1:0-1857 GCA_046753965.1 Phycisphaerae bacterium | reverse complement strand
GCCCATCCGGCGCAGCAGGTGTTCACGACAAAGACCGGCCGGACACGGCGCTCGACCATCGATCGGCGCACCACGCGTCACGCGTCCTACGCTGCCAGTCAGCGCGCCCGCAAACGCATCGAGGAGATTTTCGGTTGGCTGAAGACCATCGGCGGCATGCGCAAAACCCGCTTTCGAGGTCTCGACCGGGTCGAATGGAGCTATCTCTTCGCCCTCGCCGCCTACAATCTGACGAGGCTGCCCAAGCTCCTCGCGCCGCGATCGTCATAGCCGCCGCCATCGGGCAAGCCGGAAAGCGGCGGGCGACGCTGAACACTACGACGAAACCGACGCGACCCCAGCGCCATCCAGGCGATCGACGCGTTCTTCACCAGCCTGCTAGCAGGTTGGTGAAAAACTCTGTCGGTAGCAGATGATCTGTCCGGATTAGGTGGCGGACGAGTTGTCCGGTTTCGTGTCTCGCAAAAAGGCGAGGCGGATGAGACGGACAACCTATCTGCAGGACAGACGTTTGGAGAAGTTCGATGAGATTTTGGAGCGGTTTCGCTCGCGTCGGCTTTCGGGCCTCGAGGCGGCGGAGATTCTGGGGATGAGCGAGCGGACGTTCCGGCGCTATCGCCGCCGCCATGAGCAGGAAGGCCTGGCGGGACTGTTCGACCGGCGGCTGGGCAAGGCCTCGGCGCGGGCGGTTCCGGCGGATCGGATCGCCTGGATGCTGGATCTCTACCGCACGGAGTATCGCGGCTGGACGGCGAAGCATTTCCACGAGCATCTGCGGCGCGATCACGGCTTCACCTTGAGCTACACCTGGGTGAAGTCGCGGCTTCAGGACGCGCGCCTGCTGCCGAAGGCGCCGAAGCGGGGCGCGCATCGGCGCAAGCGGCCGCGCAAACCCTGTGTCGGCATGATGCTGCATCAGGACGGCTCGCGCCACGCCTGGCTCGCAGGGCGGCCGCCGCTGGATCTGATCGTGACCATGGATGATGCGACCAGCGAGATCTACTCGGCGTTCCTGGTCGAGGAAGAGGGAACGGCGTCGACCTTCCGGGCGCTGCGCCAGGTGTTCGAGGCGAAAGGCCTGCCCTGCGCGCTGTATACGGATCGCGGCAGCCACTACTTCCTGACGCCCAAGGCCGGCGGCAAGGTCGACCGTTCGGCGCCGACGCAGGTCGGGCGGGCGTTGGCGCGGCTCGGCGTCGAGCACATCGCCGCCTATTCGCCGCAGGCGCGCGGGCGCTCGGAACGGGTGTTCGCGACGCTGCAGGACCGGCTGGTCAAGGAGCTGGCGAAAGCGGGGATCACCGAGACGGGCGCGGCGAACCGCTTTATTGGCGAGCGCTACCTTCCTGAGCACAACCGCCGCTTCGCTCGGTCGCCGGAGCTCGAGGACAGCGCCTTCGTCGCTTTGGCGCGCCCGGAGGAACTGGCGGAGATCCTCTGCGCCCACACCGAGCGGGTGGTCGGGCGCGACAACACCGTGCGCCATCGCGGCCGGACGTTGCAGATCCCGCCGAGCCCGATGCGCGCCCATTACGTAAAGGCGCGGGTGCGAGTGCACGACTATCCGGACGGAAGCTCGGCGCTGTTTCACGGCCCGCGCCGGATCGCCGACTACGACGCCGACGGCGCGCTCCTGGAGACGGAGGCGCCAGCGAAGCAAGCCGCGTGACCCGCCGCGACGCGACGTCGGCGCCGCGGCTCCGGACTCTTGGCGGTCCTGAGCCCCGGCGCCGACCACCCCAAACCGCGGCGGACAATTGATCTGCTACGAAAACCGGACAACTCTATTTGCTATCGACACAATCTTGCGCGTCAAGTCGGGATTGCGGTGATTTGAGGCCGCCAGCTGTGCCTTTC
>JBHHUY010000271.1:0-1907 GCA_046753965.1 Phycisphaerae bacterium | reverse complement strand
ATCCAGCCACAGGGTGAAGGCCCCCTCGTCCTGCGGCCAGAGGATGTTGATGGCGTGGGGAATCATCGGCCCGCCGTCCCAGGCGGGCTCGTACCGATCGAGCAACGCGGACATCGACACGCGTCCGAATCGATCGCGGGACTTGACGCCGACGATGAGGAATGGCGCGGCGCGGCTGACCCAATACTCGCGTGCGAGCAGATACTCTCCCGACGGCAATCGCCGAAGGTAGTAGAGGATGTCGTGGTCACGGCCGAACTTCCGTGCGGGCCCGAACCAGCCGTCGGCGGGCTTCGGCAATCCCCCGAGACCGATGGCGGCGACCAGTTCGTCGGGACGCACGATCATCCGAGCGACGCAAGGCTTGCCCAGATGGGCGTAACGGCCCCACCACATCCGCGAGAGTTCCGGCTCGATCCAGACCCAATAGGCCGCGTCGTTCGAGCCGATCTGCATCGCCTGTTCGCCGAGGCCCGGGCGCAGGTCCACGCGGAGGTCGCGCGGCCGTCGAAACAGCAGGCTACCGTCGAGGTTGTAGGCGTGTTGCCGCCCGTCCTCGTCGGTGAAGCGGGCCTTGGCGCGGATCGGGCTGCACCAGAGGGGCCGGTCGAGTCGCGCCGCGTTCGCTTCGATCGTCGCGACGATGTCCGCCAGTTCGCGCGGCGGGCCGGGCGGCGGCGACGGCGGCACAGGCGGGGGGCAGCCGAGGCTGCCGAGCAGGCACAGGCCGCCGATCCAACCGCACGCCGCGCGGAGACGACCGGGCTGGATGGCTGACGTGCTCAACGCGATTCGCCCTCCGCGTCGGCGCCCGCCGGAGATTCTTCGATGGGCGCAGCGGGTTCCGGCGGCGCAACGGAGGCTGCCGGTTCGGGAGGCGCCGCGGGCGAGAGGCCGTTGTCACCGTGCGCGGAGGGGTCTAAAGTCTCGGCATCCTGCGCGGCATGGCCGTGAAGGATGGCACTCAACTCGCCGCTCAGTGCCTCGATCTCGGCCTCGTCCAGCGCGGGGTTCAGCACGCGGTGCCGGCTCTTGTCGCGCATCAGGCGCATCTCCCAGTACTCCCGTCCCGCCTCTCGCACGGTGCACTCGTACTTGAGCAGCCGCTTGCGGAGCAGGATGAGCGACAGGACGAACCGGAAGCGCAGCTTGACATCATCCGCCTCCTCGGCGCCGGCGAGCCGCAGGAAGAAGCCGATCAGGACCTCATTATCGACGAATGTCTTTTTCGGTGCGTTCTTCCGGGGCATCCGCGTCTTGAAATGGCAGAGGGTCCCCTCCGGCGGCCCCTGCCAGGCTTCCAGGGCGTAATCACGGCGTTCAAACCCGCCGTCGCCCTCGAGGACGACGGTGTAGAACTCTTCGCCCTCTTCAAACGGGCGGCCGCTGATCGCGCATTTGCCCGAGGCGCGGGAGATGTCGTAGTCGACCATGTGTTCGCAACATCCTTGTCGTCGGTCCGCGCCGCTCGCGCGGGACACGCCGGGGCGGCACTCTAGTCGATCCGCCGGGGGATTCCAAACGGCCCGGCCGGCTCGACCGGACGACGGGTGCATGACAGTTCAGGCGGATGACGGCGCAGTCCTTCTTCGTAGCGTCCGCCCCCCGTGGCGGACGTCGGGACGCACATGCGCTCCGCCGCGCAACGGCCGCCACGGGGGGCGGCCGCTACGCGTATCCTCCGTGTCCGCCGATTCTGTCATGGCCCCCCGGACGATCGACCCCGTGCTTCCCGTTCGATTCCTCAGGCGTCGGGCAAGAATAAGGTAAACATGTGGGCCGCCAAACGGCAAAGCCGATCGGCGAGTTCGACCGAGCGGTCGATCATGTTACTCTTGCGCGATTCCTTAGTAGCGTCCGGCCCCCGTGCCGGACGTCGACGCAAGAACGGCCCATCCGCGGTCGTC
>JBHHUY010000270.1:0-1982 GCA_046753965.1 Phycisphaerae bacterium | reverse complement strand
GCAGCAGGAGACCGACGACGTGATCGCCTACATCCTCAGCCTGCGCGACGGCTAGGGGTGCGCGCCGGCGCGCACGCCTAGCCTGGAAGATTCACGAAGGGCACCGCCGGACTCCCGATTTGCGTTATGATTCAATTGCCTAGATCGGATCAAACACAGGAGTCCGACGGTGACGGATTGTACCTCTGAGACGGTGCTGTTTCCAGGCTGCCGGCGGCGGCGAATTGAGGCGGCATTTGACGGCGGCGATGTGACGAGCAACGGCGGCGCGCTGCTGTTAGGCCAGGCGGACCGGCTGCTGGGCCTGACGGCGACGGTGGCGCGTCGGCTCGGCGACAGGCGCCAGCGCGGCAAGGTCAGGCATCGCCTGGTCGACATGGTGCGCCAGCGGGTGTTCGCGATCGCGCTGGGCTATGAGGATCTGAACGATCACACCGAGCTGCGCCACGATCTGGCGGTGCAGACGGCGACGGGGCAGGACCGGGCGCTGGCCAGCGCGCCGACGCTGTGCCGCTTCGAGAACCGGGCCGAGGCGAGTTGGGCGTGGGCGATCCACGAGGTCCTGGCGGATGCCTTCGTCGCCGCGCATGGCGATCCGCCAGCCGAGATCGTGCTCGACTTCGATGCCACGGACGACCCGGTGCACGGCCATCAGGAAGGCCGGTTCTTTCATGGCTACTACGACCACTACTGCTTCCTGCCGCTTTATGTGTTCGCCGGCGATCATCTGCTGGCGGCCTACCTGCGACGCTCGGACATCGACCCGGCGAAGCATGCCGGGGCGGTGCTGAAGCTGCTGGTGCGACGGCTGCGTCAGGCCTGGCCCGAGGTGCGCATCATCGTGCGGGCGGACTCCGGCTTCTGCCGCTGGCGCATGCTGTCGTGGTGCGAGCGTCACGGCGTCGACTACATCATCGGCCTGGCCAGGAACAAGCGGCTGGAGGCGCTGGCGGCGCCCGTGATGGCCCAGGCCCGCGCCCTGTTCGCCACGACCGGCGACAAGCAACGGCGCTTCGCCGAACTGCGCTATGGCGCCAAGACCTGGAACCGCGAGCGGCGCGTCATCGCCCGCCTCGAACACACCGCCCGCGGGGCCAACCCGCGCTTCGTGGTGACCAGCCTCGCCGGCGACGGCAAGACGCTCTACGACACGCTCTACTGCGCCCGTGGCGACATGGAGAACCGGATCAAGGAGCAGCTCGAGCTGTTCTCGGACCGCACCTCGGCCCATCGCTGGTGGCCGAACCAGTTCCGCCTGCTGATGGCCAGTCTCGCCTACGTGCTGATGACCACGATCCGACGCCTCGGCCTCGCCGGCACCGAAGCCGCCCGCGCCCAGGTCGGCACGATCCGCCTGCGCTTGCTCAAGATCGGCGCCGTCGTCATCCGCAACACCCGCCGGGTCCGCTTCTTGCTCTCCTCAGCCTGCCCCGATCAGGCGCTGTTCAGACGCGTCGCCGCCAGGCTCGAACCGGGGTAGCGACCGCCCCGTCATTCACTGCCACGATACCGATGCCGCGCCGCGACAAACCGGCGAACGCGCCCGCCAAGGCCGCAGACCGACACCGAACCGCAGAGTTCAATGCGCTGCGGCGCTGACATCCCGAAAAAGCCACTCCGAGCTGACCCATTCGAGACCGCTGGCCGCCTCAACACCACGCACAGATCGCGTCATGAAATATCCGGGCTAGCCCTGGGTCAGGCCGGCGGCCAGTCGCCCTCGACGATGAAGTCGAGGATCTGCCGCGTCAGCCGGATCGCCTCCTCCTTGGAGGCGATGACGGCCAGGTCGATGGTCAGCTCCACCGGATCGCCGACCGTGGCCAGACCGACGGCCTCGGTCACCTGATAGTGGGCCTCGTCCTGCGAGATCCCGTAGCGGCGTGTTGCCATGTCCCACTCCGAAAAGGCGACGGGGGCCACAACGGGCCCCCGTCAGTTGGCAGGGAGGTTCGTCTAGTCGACGACGTAGAGGAAATAGC
>JBHHUY010000269.1:0-2016 GCA_046753965.1 Phycisphaerae bacterium | reverse complement strand
TCGACCGCTCGGTCGAACTCGCCGATCGGCTTTGCCGTTTGGCGGCCCACATGTTGACCTTATTCTTGCCCGACACCTAAGAGAGCCCGCGCGATCGCCCGCCTGTGCTGTCAAGCATCTTCCAGGGACGGGTCCTCTTCCAGCGATTGGCGCATGCCGACCTGAAAGGAGAGCTGTTCGAGCTGCACCGCCAGGTCGACCGAGGCAACCGCCACGTCCGGGCCGGCGTCGAGGTGCGTCGGCGCGAAGTTGAAGATGCCGCGGATGCCTGCGCGGGCGAGACGGTCCGCCACCGCCTGCGCGGCGTGTGCGGGCACCGCATTGATGGCCAGACGTATGTCGAGACGCTTCACCGCCTTCTCCAGCTCGCTGAGCGGTCGAATGACGAGATCGTGTCCGGAACCGATCGGACGGCCGATCTTGTCCGGGTCCGAATCGAAGACCGCCACGAGCTTGAAACCCTTCTTCATGAAGCCGCGGTGCGCCGACAAGGCCGTACCCAGGTTCCCCGCTCCGACGAGCAGGATGTTCCACGTCCGATCGGTTCCGAGAATCCGGCGAATCCGCCCGATCAGTGCGCCCACGTCATAGCCGACGCCGGGCTGTCCGAACTGCCCGAAATAGGCGAGGTCCTTTCGGATTTGCGTGTCGGTGAGGTTCAGCGCCGCCCCGAGCTGGCGAGAGGAGACCGTTCGCTGATCCGCCCGCCGGAGGGCTTCGAGTTGTCGCAGATAGAGGCTCAAACGCCGGACGGCAGGCGATGGGACGTTGCCGGACTTCATGCGCGTCATCCGCTTGGCACCCCTCCCACAAGCGAAAAGGGCGCCGAGGACTGATAATATTCCGGGCGACGGCGCGGCTCAAGCCCGTCCGCATTCCGACGTCGCCGGATCGCGCCCGATCAGCAGGGACCTTTGCACACCGCGGCGCTTGACACCCTCGTCCTCCGCCTGCTACCGTGAGAATAAGGGAATCCCGGGCAGGGTTTGGTCCGGCCCGGACCCATGGGGGGACCTCATACAGAAGCGCCAGACGTGTCGCGCCTCCGGCGCCGCCCCCACCGCGCAACAGGCGATTGGACTCTCCGATGACGAACAGATGGTGTTTTCCGACAATCGGCCTGGCCGTCATCGTGGCCGTCTCGCCCCCTCTCTTTGCGCGCGACGTCCTCAAGAGAATCCTGACACAGGACAAACTCACCGCCGAGGACCGCGCCACTATCGAGGCGGAAGTAGAACAGCGGGCGTATCTCCTCGCCGATGCCGGCGCCGACGAGCAGCGGCGGCAATCCGCGCGGGACGCGCTGATCGCGCCGATCCGCATCCCGAAAGCCACGAAAGTGGGACTCGCCGCCTATGCCCAGGCCTGTGCCGATGAACTCTCCATCCTGGTCACCAGCGCGAAACTCGACCTCGCTTTCGACGCGACCCTGGTGCTCGTCGCGCTTGACAATCCCCGCACGGCCGACGCGCTGGCTCTGGCGCTGCTTTCGGATCATGGCGCCGTTCGCTATCGGGCGGCCCGCGGCATCCAATTGCTCCACAAGGACATCGCCAAGGACCGGGGCGCGGTCCGCACCGTCCTCCGAGCCCTGGGACGCGCCGGGGCGAGCGAGAAGAGCGAAGCGGTCCTCAGGATGCTCTACGCCGCGATCGATTTCAACGCCGACGTGCCCGGTTTCAAACACGCCGATGAGTGCGCGAAAGCGCTGAACGCCGTCTTCGCCGCCCGCATCAAACAACTCGGCAACGGCAGCCATGACGAATGGAAAGACGAGATCGCCTACGGTGCCGCCGCCGCCTGCTACGCGAAGGCGAGCCCCTCCCAGCAGAAGGAACTCGTCCGTCACATGGCGGCCTTCCTCACACATCACGTCGATCGGTACTACGACACCCAGACCGCCGGATCGTTCCGGCCGACGCTCGCGCGGCTGATTGCCGCCGCCGAACGCAGCCTCCGTGCCATGATGCGGTCCTCAAATGTCCAACCGCCGTCTCAACGCGTCCAGAAGACCAT
>JBHHUY010000268.1:0-2048 GCA_046753965.1 Phycisphaerae bacterium | reverse complement strand
GGCCGATGCTCCCCAAGCCAAAACGTCCCCCCTGGCAGACGCGCTCACTTGTCCTGACCGACCAATTCCGGTATGGCAGGCGGCATGACCGCCTCGCGCCGGCAATCATCCGCAAGGCGCCGCGGGCGCGCCCGCAGGCCCGATACCGAGTCCGCGCGAGGGGATTCCAGCCTTCTGGCCGGCGCGCGACTGGAACAAGGCCGCTCGCGTCGGATCCTCGCCGCGGCCGCCCTGATCGTCCTGGCCACCGCGACCGTCTATCTCAACAGCTTCCAGGGCGTCTTCCTGCTCGATGACAACGGGCACATCGTCCACAACCCACGGATTCGACAACTCGCGCCCACCGCATGGCTGGCGTCCCGCCGGCCGCTGGTCGAACTCTCCTTCGCCTTGAACTACCACTTTGGAAAACTCGATCCGTGGGGCTATCACCTCTTCAATCTCGTCGTCCATCTTCTGGCCGGACTGACGCTGTTCGGCATCGTTCGGCGTACGCTGTTGCTCGATCGATTCAAGACCGCCTGCGGCCCCGGCGCCGAGGCGTGGGCCCTGGCCGTCGCGCTGATCTGGGTTGTTCACCCCCTCCAGACGCAGAGCGTGACCTACCTGGTCCAACGCGGCGAGTCGATGGCCGGCCTCTTCTATCTGCTGACGCTCTACTGCGCCATCCGGGGCATGACGGCCATCCGCCCGCGGACCTGGTACGCCGCGGCGATCGTCTCCTGCGCGCTTGGCATGACGTGCAAGGCCGTGGTGGTCACCGCGCCGGTCCTCGTCTTGCTCTATGACTTCGTCTGTCTCGGCCCGTCGCTTCGCGCGGTCCTGCGACGACGTTGGGGGCTCTACGCAGGCCTCGCGGCCACGGGGTGCATCTTGCCCGCCCTCGGCCTCGGCGGCATCTTCAAGACAACGGCCGCCGGCCAGGCGACCGTCGGCTTCGCCTACCACGGCATCACGCCGTCGCGCTACCTGCTGACCCAGCCCGGCGTGCTGTTGCACTATCTGCGGCTCTGCGTCTGGCCGGCCGGGCAATGTCTGGACTACGGCTGGCCGCCGGCCCAAGGGCTGCGCGACGCGGCGCTGCCGGGGGGCCTCGTTCTCGCCATGCTCGGCGCGACGGTCTGGTCGCTGCGCCGCCGATCGTGGGTCGGCCTGGCGGGCGCGTGGTTCTTCGGCATCCTCGCGCCGACGTCGAGCTTCATTCCCATCAAAGACCTCGCATTCGAACACCGGATGTACCTGCCGCTCGCGGCGATCGTCGTGCTCGGCGTGTTCGGCGGCCGACACCTGTCGCACGGGCTGCAACACGCGTCACCCGTGTCGCGCAGAAACAAACCCCGCCCGTCCCGGCCACTTGGCGGTGGTGTGGCCGTGGGGCTCATCGTTCTCGTGCTCGGCGCGGCGACGATCCGCCGCAACTTCGTCTACCACTCGGAACTGGCGATGTGGCGCGATGTCCGCGATCACGCGCCGCACAACCCGCGGGCCCATTTCGGCTATGCGCGGGCCCTCGACCGGCTGGGCCGATCCGACGAAGCGCTCGAGGCGTATCAGACGACGATCCGAATCAGCCCGGACTACGCCAAGGCGCATCTGAATCTCGGCGACCTCTACGTCCGCATGAACAAGACGGCCGCGGCCGTCGACGCCTTCCGGGCGGCGCTGAAAGCTCAACCGAACTGGGCCGAGGCCCACACGCGCCTGGGCCTCGCCCTCGCGATGCGGGGTGCGTCCGCCGAGGCGATCGATGCCTTTAGGACCGCGATCCGAATCGACCCGGACTCGGCCGCGGCACACTACTACCTGGCCTTCGCCCTGGAGCAGGCCGGCCGAAACGACGAGGCCGCGAGAGCGTACGAAACCGTCCTGCGTCTCGACCCGCGACACCCCGACGCCGGTCGACGACTCGCGGACTTGAACCGACGCGCACCGGCAAACAACCAACCGTGACACACTGAAGCACCGCGCCGCCGCCGGCGCGGCGCGGAACCGTCTCGGGGTCCATGACAGTTCAGGCGGATGACGGCGCAGTCCTTCTTCGTAGCGTC
>JBHHUY010000267.1:0-2053 GCA_046753965.1 Phycisphaerae bacterium | reverse complement strand
TGGCACGGGCGTCCCGCCCGTGTCCGCACCGCCGAGACGGCGGTGCCACAGGACTGTTAGGACGCACGCTAAGGCTCGCGCTCGATCACCATCGCCACGGCGTTTCCGCCGCCGAGGCAGACCACGGCGACGCCCCGTTTCGCGTCGCGCTCGCGCATCGCGTTGATCAGGGTCACGAGCAGACGCGCACCGCTGGCGCCGATCGGATGCCCCAGGGCGATGCCGCCGCCGAACACGTTGACGCGATCCTCGTCGATCTCGAGGCCGCGCACACAGGCGACCATCTGCGCGGCGAAGGCCTCGTTGATCTCGAACAGATCGATGTCGCTCGTCTTCAGGCCCGCCTGGTCCAGAACCCGCCGCACGGCGCCGATCGGCGCGGTGAACAGCTCTTTCGGCTCGACGCCGAAGGTGGTGTGCGCCACGATCGTCGCGAGCGGCGTCCACGACCGCCGCGCGGCCGCCTCCGGTGACGCCAAAAGGAGCATCGCAGCGCCGTCGGCCAACTGCGAGGCGTTGCCTGCCGTCACCGTGCCGCCCTTGGCGAACGCGGGTTTGAGCTTCGCGAGCGCCTCGATCGACGCGTCTTCTCGAATCGTCTCGTCCTCGCGAAAGACAACCGTCTTTTTCTTTACCGACACTTCGATCGGAGTCACGGTCCTTTTGAAATGTCCGGCGTCCCGCGCCGCTGCGGCGCGTTGATGGCTTCGGAGCGAGAACGCATCCTGCTGCTCGCGCGAAACCTGGTACTTCTCGGCCGTATAGTCGGCCGCGCAGCCCATCGCCCACCCCTCGAATGCGCAGGTCAGCCCGTCGTGCAACATGCCGTCCGGCATCGTCGCGTCGCCGAACTTCGTTGCGCCGGATCGCAGGCCGTGAACGTAATGCGGCGCGTTGGACATGCTCTCCATGCCGCCGGCCAGAACGACCGTCGCCTCGCCGAGACGGATGTTGTTGTCGGCGTCCATCGCCGCGCGAAGGCCCGACCCGCACACCTGATTCACCGTCACCGCCGTGACGGTCGGCGGCAGTCCGGCTTTCAACGCGACTTGCCGGGCCGGATTCTGTCCGACCCCCGCCTGCAACACCTGTCCGATCACGGCCCAATCCACGGCATCCGGCGGACACGAGACGCTTTCGAGAAGATCCCGGGCCACCGCGGCGCCGATCTCAGGAGCCGTCAGGGGACTCAGCGTGCCGAGAAACCGACCCGCGGGGCTTCGCTTCGCCGCGACAATCACACTTCGAGGCATCGTCAGGGTCTCCATCGCAGATGCTCCATTCCGGCCACGGTTGCGCCGCGGCATGGCCTCCTGAGCGAGTCAGATGATCCACGCCAAGCCAGAATATCCGCGGACATTATATGGGATCTTGATACGCCGGGCACGCCGCGCCAAAGCCCCCGGGCCAGCGTGCCCGGGGTCTGGGGCAGACGGTGCCGCATCATCGCCGCTGTGGCGCCGGGGTCCGGACCTTCACACATCGCCGACGCGATCGGGGTCCTTGATGAGCGAACGCGCGATGGTCAGCCGCTGCATTTCGCTCGTGCCCTCATAGATCTCGGTGATCTTGGCGTCGCGGAGATAACGCTCGACCTCGCTCTCCCGGCAATAGCCCATGCCGCCGAAGATCTGCACGGCCTGAGCAGCGCAATAGCTGGCGGTTTCCGCGGAGAACAGCTTCGCCATGGCCGGAATGTGGAGCGAGCGCTCTCCGATCGACCGCAGCCAGCATCCCTTGTGCAACAGGGCGCGTGAAGCCGCGATGCGCGTCGCCATATCGGCGATCTTCCACTGGACCATCTGGTAGTCGGCGATGGGCCTGCCGAACTGCTTGCGTTCGAGCGCGTAGTGGATGGCGCGATCGAGGGCCGCCTGGGCGATGCCCACGGCCTGAGAGGCGATGCCCAGCCGCCCGCCGTCGATCGCGCTCAGGGCGATCTTGAGCCCCTGACCTCGTTCGCCGACCAGGTTCCCGGCCGGAACACGACAGTTGTCAAAAACGAGCTCCGTCGTACTCGTGCCGCGGATGCCCAGCTTGTCCTCCTCGGGGC
>JBHHUY010000266.1:0-2082 GCA_046753965.1 Phycisphaerae bacterium | reverse complement strand
GGGTGCCGGCGGGCAGTTCCCAGAGCGCGCGGTCCAGCGAGGAGCGGTACTGGCGAATCATAATGAGTTCATCGTCCGAGAGCAGCGGCAACACCACCACGGCGCCGGGGTGAAGGATGATGTCGTGCAGGGCGGGCCGGCCGTCGCGTCCTTCGACGCGGCGCCGTCCAACCTCAAACCGGCGGGTTTTCAACAGAATCCGCATTCTCGCCCTCAATCCCGCGGCGACAACGTCCGATTATACGCCCACACTCGCATCCGGACACGCGGCGATCGAGCCATCGCGGGCGAGGCGGCCGGAACGGAGCCTGCCTCACCGCAGACGGAAACCTGGTTTCCACAAGCCACTTGGCTGTCGAGCGAGGCAGATCCGGCGGATGGCGTTCCGGGCGGCATGATCGGGCGACGACATCCCCTCCCCGTGCCTGCCCGGAAAGCGCCCGCCCGTCTCGCCGTGTGAGATTGGAGCTTCGCCGGTGTATTCCCTGTTGAGAGCATCATTGAGAGGCGCCGAGGCCGGCATCAAGCCGCTGGTTTACCGGACTCGTGTTGCTTGTCTCTCTCTGTGCCTGGTTGCCCGCAGGCGGTGGAGAATCGGATCACCCAACACGCCCGAGGAGAATGAGATGAAACGAGCTATTCGGATCACATTGAGTGCTTCCGCGTTCTGGCTGGCGACCGCACCATCCGCGCGAGCCGGAACAGGAGCGAGTTTTCAGGGCCTGGGCGATCTGCCCGGTGGAGTCTTTGACAGTCGCGCGACCGGCGTGTCGGCTGACGGCTCGATCGTCGTGGGAAACGGCTCATCCACCTCCGGCGTCGAGGCGTTTCGCTGGACCGCTGCCGGCGGCATGGTGGGCTTAGGTAGCCTTCCCGGCGGCGGCCCCCAAAGCCAAGCACGCGACACCTCCGCAAACGGCGACATCGTCGTGGGCTACAGCGGTTCCGCAACCGGCAATCAGTTTGGTGATGAGGCGTTTGTCTGGACGTCGGCCGGCGGCATGGTCGGTCTGGGCGACCTGCCGGGTGGAGGTGTCAGCAGCAATGTCCGGGGCATCTCGGCCGATGGTTCGGTTCTCGTGGGAAACAGCATCTCCGCCTCCGGCTGGGAGGCGTTTGTCTGGACGCAGGCCGGCGGCATGGTCGGCATCGGCGACTTGCCCGGCGGCGGATTCGCCAGCGCTGCGAACGGCATCTCGGCGGACGGCACGGTCGTCGTGGGGAACGGTACATCCGCATCAGGTGGTGAAGCTTTTCTGTGGACATTAGCCAACGGCATGGTGGGCTTGGGCGACCTGCCCGGCGGCACCTTCGGCAGCTTTGCGATCGCCGCATCAGCCGACGGCTCCGTCATCGTGGGGGGAGGCAGCTCCGCATCCGGCAATGAAGCGTTTCGCTGGACGTCAGTCAGCGGCATGGTGGGCCTGGGCGACTTGCCAGGCGGCACCTTCGATGGCAGGGCAATCGACACCTCGGCGGACGGCGCGGCCGTTGTGGGTTGGGCCAATTCCGCACTCGGCCAGGAAGCGTTTCTGTGGACGGCTGCCGACGGCATGAAGTCGTTGCAGGACATGCTGGTCAACGACTTCGGCCTCGATCTGACGGGCTGGCAACTGACGAGCGTAGGGGGCATCTCCGATGATGGCCTGACCATCGTGGGCGTGGGGATCAACCCCAGCGGCTTCAACGAGGCCTGGATCGCGACGCTGGCACCCACGCCCCCCTGCACCCTGCAAGGTGATCTCAACCAGGACGGCGCAATCAATGGAGATGACATCGACGGCTACATCCGCGCCATCCTCGGCCTGCCGCCGGAGCCGGGCGAAGACCCGACCTGTGCCAACTTCGGCACCGGTGACTTCGCTCAAGACCTTGTCCTCTTCGTCGCCGCCCTGCTCAATGGGCCGTGATCTGTTCCAGAGATTAGCGAGTTGCGTTGCGCAAAAGCTGTCCGACGCATGCTGGCGAGGGAAGTGGAATCGGCCGAC
Organism: Phycisphaerae bacterium; assembly: GCA_046753965.1. Classification (GTDB taxonomy): domain Bacteria; phylum Planctomycetota; class Phycisphaerae; order UBA1845; family UTPLA1; genus JBHHUY01. The sequence goes on along the minus strand of JBHHUY010000266.1, from coordinate 94 downwards.
AAGACGCCAAGGCCGCATCGACCTCAGCCGGGCGACGAGTACTTGGCCGGATTCGGACAAGCAAGGTCGCAGGTCGCAATGCGTCCGGCAGAGT
>JBHHUY010000265.1:0-2089 GCA_046753965.1 Phycisphaerae bacterium | reverse complement strand
ATGACGTGCAGGAGCGAACGATCGGCCGACCGACCCCGCCGGCGACGGAGCACCGGTCCGCCGCGCGCGTGGGCTCTGACCTGGGTGGCCCCGCTTGCCCTGTGTTGGTCGTGTGGATGCGCCCGACCTCACGCCATGCCGGCTGATGCCTCCGCCTCCCTGACGGTAAACGACATCCTCGATCGTTGCGCCGGGAAGTACCAACGGCTCCGGACGATTCGCGCGCTGGGCCTTTTCCGGGACTATCGCGGGCGCGAACGGAAAGTCCAGCCGATCCGTTGGGACTATGTCAGGCCGGATCGGTGCCGCCTTCAGATCGGCATGGACCTTGCGCTCATCGTCGGCAAGGGTTGGTGGACCTACGACACAGAGGCCGGCACATTCAGGTCGCACCATCAGATCACAGCGACACCGATCGAAACGGCGGGCACTTTCCTGTCCGGAGGTGTCGCGTTTCTCTTGCCCGCGGCCTTGAAACGGGGCCGAGGCGCCTTTCGGTGGGGCCCGAGAGACGAGGGCGGCTGGCGGCTCGACGGCACAGCCTGGATCGCCGGCCGTCCGTGCTATCGCCTCTCCCGTGCGGGACCTGGGCATCTGCGCTCCGGCCGCCTCAAACTGTGGATCGACCAGGACCAATTCCTTATCCGGTCGTGGGCGCTGGATCTGCTTCGCAAAGACGGACGGGAGCGAACGGCCTGGGGGTGCACTTATCTCGAAGTCGCCGTTGACGAACTGATCCCCGCGAGCCGCTTTCGGCCCAACAAGCCGACCCCCATCCTCATTCCACGAGGGGAGCCGACTGCTTCACCGCCTCCCTCGTTGAGCCCGCCCTGAAACCCGGGTACCATCGACCTTGCCCCGAACGCAGGACGGGCGCCACCGCGGCGGCCCCTCGAGACGCTTTCGGGACACACGCGAAGGCCGACATGAATCGCAGCGAAACGTATCACCACCGGCGGCTGAACGGCGGCCTGGAATTGGCCGTGCTCCAGCTTCCGGGTCGCGCGACCACTTCCTTTCAAATCCGTGTCCTGTGCGGCCTTGTGGACGAACCGGAGGAACGGCCGGGACTGGCTCGGATCGTCGAGGAGACGATCGCCAAAGGCACGGAATCCCGCTCCGCCCGGCAGTTGAGCGACGCCTTTGACGCCATCGGCGCGCAGCACAGCAGCGGTGTCGGCCGGGAATCCATCGTTTTCCAGTGCGGGTGCCTGCCGGAGTATGTGGACGACGCGCTCGCCCTCCATGCCGAGATGTTGCGCACGCCGACGTTCCCGGAAGAGTTTTGCCGCGTCGCCGTCGATCTGGGTCTCCAGGAACTCCGCGCCATCGAGGACGAACCCGGCGAGTTCGCGCAACGCCTGATCGCGCCGCACGCCTTCGGCCCGGTGCTTGGGCGACACGAGCTGGGAACGCCTGACGGCCTCAACCGCATGACGCGCAAGGAGATCGTGACGTTTTGGAAGACCCACCTGTCGCTGTCCCGATTGCAGGTCTGCGTCGCCGGCGCCGTCGATGTCGAGCGTTTCGCCGAGCGCTTGGAGGGGCTGTTCGACGGCCTCCCGGCGGAGCATGGGGACGGTGCCGACCGGTATTCGCTGACATTCGCGCCCGGCGCCCGGCATCACAACAAGAACCTGGAGCAGGAGCACATCCTGATCTGCTGGCCCGGCGTGTCCGTGACGGATGCGGACTATCCGGTCGAGCGCGTCGTGCTCGGACTCCTCGGCGGCGGAATGAGTTCGAGGTTGTTCAGCGAAGTCCGTGAGAAACTCGGGCTGGTCTATTGGGTCGGCGCCTGGGACGAACACCCCAGAACCGGCGGACGGATTTTCCTCGGCGCCTCGACCACCCCGGCGCGCTGTGACCGAACGGCTCAAGCGCTGCTCCGCCAGGTCGATGGTCTCGCCGAGGACCTCGCCGAACCCGAGCTCGATCGGGCCAAGGCCGGCATCCTCGCCCGCGAGAAGACGCACGGCGACATCACCCGCGCGCGCCTCCGCGAGTTGGGTCGCGATCTCTTCCATTTCGGCCGGCCGGTGCCGACCCGCGAGAAGCCGCCCGCGCGGCGCGGGTGCGGGGCGGCCCG
>JBHHUY010000264.1:0-2099 GCA_046753965.1 Phycisphaerae bacterium | reverse complement strand
CGGGACGCACATGTGCCCCGCCGCGCAACGGCCGCCACGGGGGGCGGACGCTACACGAGAGCCGCCGGAACTGTCATGAACCCACGTTGCCAAGGCCCGTTTGCGCATCGTTGACCGACTTCGGGGGGGCAGTATAATCCGTGCCGCGCCAGGGAGAGCGCCGTAGACCCGGTCATAAAGGATTGCTCACATGTCATCCGTCGGTCCCGTCGGCAATGCCTCGACCGCAGTGGTCCTGCTCGCGACGATCATGGCCGTCGGCGGATGTCCTCGCGGCGAGGTGACAGGCACTCGGAGCGGGCCGAATCCCGAACAGCTCATCGCTTACTACAGCCCCAGGCAGATCAAGATTCTTCCGTTCAGCAAGCCGCAGAGCTTCGACGATGATCTGATTCCCGACGGCATCGCCGTCTGGCTTCGGCCGTTGGATGTCGGAAGCGACAAGGTGAAGGCCTTCGGCACCTTCATGTTCGAGCTCTACACCTATCGCCCCGCCTCGGTCAGCCATCGCGGCGAGTTGATTCAGCAATGGACACAGGCCGTCCTCAGCCCCGAGGACCAGGAGCAATTCTGGGACAAGATCACCGGCGCCTACGCCTTCCAGCTCAGTTGGGAGGGCCGCCCCCTCACGCCCGGGAAGCGGTTCATTCTGGTTGCGACGTTTCAGGCGCCCGGCAGCGAACGCCTGTTTGATGAATATGAGTTTGAGTTTCGCGTCAGCCGAGAGGAGATTCGCAACGCGCTGAGCGAGCCGTAATCTGTGGGATGTCTCCGGCGATTCATCCCTCGAAACCCAGAGGAGGAATCTTCATGACGTCGCGATGGTACACGATCGGGCTCTCGCTGTTCGCGTTGGTGAGTCTGGCGGGCTGCGCCGAGAACAAGCTGACGCGGGAGAACTACGACCTCATCATGCAAGGCAAGTCCACGCAACTCGAAGTGGAAAAGACTCTCGGCGACGACCATCTCATCCGTCGCGGCCGGGAATGGGAGTATGACGACCGCGATCGCCACCTGACCGTCTACATCAACTTTGATGAGCGAGGGCTCGTCTCGCGAAAACAGTGGGTCGATGCTTCCACCGACGAATGGGACGACACGCAGAAGGGCCCGGAAGGCGAGAAGATTCACGAAGAGACACGGTCCCTGTCCCACGACAAGTAATCGACTCAAACCGAGTGAGTTTGTACGCGATAGGCAATACAACATGGGCGGCCCGCGCGCTGTAGCATCACATTGGCGAGCCGCGAGCTTCAGCTCGCGCGGCCGCTCGATGCAGAGGAACGCCGACCAGGGCTCGAAAGGCCGCGCGGACTGAAGCCCGCGGCTCCTCCTCTGGAAACGGCTCAGTTTGAGTCATCGAGAGAGACGCCCGCACCGCCTTCCGATCGGCGGGGGCCGCGCTGCGCCACAGTTCTGCCGCTCGCCGGCAGAGACGAGAGAAGAGCGATGCCGCCTTTCTGCGACCGGTTGATCGACGCGGTGGTCGCCCGCAAGACACCGTGCATCGTCAACATCGACCCCGATCCGGCGCGCCTGCCCGCGCGGATTCTTGGCGCAGAATCGCGCACACAGGCATCCACGACAGACCGTGTCCTGCAGCGCGTTACGGCCTTCTGTTCACGCGCCGTCCAACTCGTCGCGCCGATCGTGCCGGCCGTCAAACTCAACATCGCCTGCTACGAGCCATTCGGTCCGGCCGGTATCCAGGTCTACGACCGGCTTGTCCGTTTGGCTTCGCGGCAAGGGCTGATCGTCATCGGCGACGTCAAACGCGGCGATGTCGGACACACCGCCGCGATGTATGCGCGGGCGCAACTCGCGGACGACGCCGTGCCCGGCCGGATGACGCCCGACGCGATAACCGTCAGCGGCTACCTCGGTCGCGACGGGGTCGAGCCCTTCGTCGAGGTCGCCCGATCGAGCGGCAAGGGGGTCTTTATTCTCGTGCGAACCTCGAACCCCTCGGCCGGGGCGATTCAGGATCTGCCCACGCGCGACGGCCCGAAGGTCCACGAGGTGCTCGCCGCGCTGGTGGCCGAGTGGGCGGCCGCGTCGGAAACCCGCGGCCGATGCGGCTACACCTCGGTCGGCGCGGT
>JBHHUY010000263.1:0-2104 GCA_046753965.1 Phycisphaerae bacterium | reverse complement strand
TCCGCCGCGCAACGGCCGCCACGGGGGGCGGCCGCTACATGAGAGCCGCCTGAACGGTCATGGACCCCGGCGAACTGGCCGTCGTCAGGTTGCCTTTGCGGTCACACCGACACTATGCTACCAAGGCCTTTGTCCGGCCCGGTCCAGTGCCTGCGGTGAGGCCGGACCGGACGAGGAACCAACCGGCCGAACGGAAACACAACGACATTGTTTACGCAAGGAGAATCTGAATCATGGCTGACCTGGTCACCCGAGAAGCACCCGACTTTACCGCCCAGGCGGTGATGCCCGACAACAGCATGGCGGAGCTCAAGCTCTCGTCCTACCGCGGCCAATACGTCATCCTCTTTTTCTATCCGCTGGATTTCACGTTTGTCTGCCCGTCGGAGATCATCGCGTTCGACAAGAAGCTCAGCGCCTTCAAAGAGCGCAACTGCGAGGTCATCTCCGTCTCGGTGGATTCCCATTTCACGCACCTGGCCTGGAAGAATACGCCGCGCGACAAGGGCGGCATCGGCAACGTCCAGTTTCCCATGGTGGCCGATCTCAACAAGAACATCGCCCGCGCCTACGGCGTCCTGCACGACGAGTCCGTCGCCCTGCGCGGCCTCTTCCTGATCGACAAGCAAGGCATCATCCGTCACGCGCTGGTCAACGACCTGCCCCTGGGCCGCGATGTCGATGAGGCCCTGCGCATGCTCGACGCGTTGCAGTTCTTCGAGAAACACGGCGAAGTCTGCCCCGCCAACTGGAAGCCCGGCGAAGAGGGCATGAAACCCTCCGCCGAGGGGGTCGCCGCCTATCTCGCCAAACACGGGTAGGATCCGCGCATCTGCGAGCGACGCAAACTGAGCGGTGTTGAGTTTCGCAGCAGCCGTCACGTCGATGAGCCGCGCGCTTCAGCTCGCGCGGCCGTTGTCCGTGAAGGAACGCTTGTCCACCCTCGAGAATCCGCTCGGACTGAAGTCCGCGGCTCTTCTCGGGAAGCATCGCTCAGTTTGAGCCATCAGGAAGGGATTGCGGCGACCGCGCCGCGCGCGATCAACCGGACAAGAGCACCAACACCAGCGCCGGCACATCCCGGCCGTCAGTCGTCCCGTCGCCGTTCACGTCCGTCGGGCACGGGTCCGGCGGCGTCATGAGGCCGAGCAGAACGTTCACGAGCGCGGCCGCGTCCGCCGCATCGACAACGCCGTCCCCGTCCGCGTCACCCTTCAAGCAGGGCGCGGCCGCCGTCGTGCGCACGAGCCCCGTCACGCCGGTCAGACCCGCCGCGACGGTCATCACCTCGCCGAAGTCCAGCGCGTCGCCGTCGCCGTTCAGGTCTCGCACGTGATAGACCGTTCCGGCGGCATCCTGCCCGACGACATAAAGGCCGCCGGCCCCGTCCGGCGTCAACGCGCCCGGCATCGCCAGACCCCCGGCGTGCTGAATCACCTCGCCGAAGTCCAGCGCGTCGTTGTCCCCGTCGAGATCACGCAGCGCCACGATCTCGCCGCTCGCCGGTCGCGCAAGATAGGCCAGCACGTCCGAACAGGCTGACAGGTCGGCGCCGGGCGCGAGCGCCTCGGCATAGCTCAGGTTCTCCGCGAAATCCAGGCAGTCCCCGTCTCCGTTGCGGTCTTCCAGGATGCGCACCGGAATGTTGACATCCGTCTGCGCGACAAGCACGCGGCCGTCCGGTCGCAGCGCCACCGCCACGGTCGCGCTCAGGCCGTCCGCGAGCAGGCGCGATTCGGCGAAGTCCAGCGCGTCGCCGTCGCCGTTCAAATCCGCAAGCACGAAGACCCGTCCGCCGGCCGCATCCCCCGCCAGCAACGCGCCGTCGGCTCGCACGGCCAGCCCGCCGAGCGCGGGCGCCGGCACGGTCGCCTGCACGCGCCCGTAGAGCGACACCTCGGCGAAGTCGAGCGCATCGCCGTCGCCGTTCCGGTCTTCCACCAGCCAGACCTCGGCGTTCGAGACGGCCCCGACGTACAGTCGGCCGCCGCTCGCGGCGAGCCGGTCCGGATCGGACGGCAAGCCGTCGGCGAAGGTTGCCTGTTCCGCGGAATCGAGAAAGTCCCCATCCCCGGTTCGGTCCACGAGTCGGACGATCTCGCCC
>JBHHUY010000262.1:0-2152 GCA_046753965.1 Phycisphaerae bacterium | reverse complement strand
ACGGCCAGGCCGCCCGGCGGATTCAGCAGGGTCATCGTGAATGCGATGCTCGCTCAATGCCTTCAACCGACGGCAGGCCGGTACCGGGGCCGATAAGCCCGACTCATCTTGGACGCCGGACCGGACGGCATTCCACACTTTCGCGCGATCGTTATGGGGCATTCTGACGGGGCCGTCGGGGACCCTGCGGCTGCGCCGATGCAGGCGAGGCGGGGTGCCCGCGTGAAGCCCTTGTGTGTCGTGCGCCAAATCCGCGTTCGACTCGGCCGGTGGGTTGAACGCGGCGGTTCTCGGCCATCTTCCCATGGACCGAATAGCTAACCCGGCGCGTCTCGCGGGCCGATTCGCAGGAAGACGCCGAGTCGTCGTTTGAGGCTGCGCCGGTGAAAGAACGTCCGAAAGTCATTGAGATCCTGCGGCGGATCGAGGGGGAAGCCGCCGACCAGGCCCTGATCGACGGCCTGCGGTCCGTCGAGCCGGAGGCGCAGTGCGATCTTGTCCGGATCATCCTCGATCGCGAGAGTGAAACGGCGCTCCAGGGCCTGCCGCCGCTGTTCCACCGGCTCGAACCGCCGGCCCAGGCCCTGATCGTCAGCAACACGGCGCGTCTGTTCGGCGCGCTGCGGACATGCGTTCGCAGCAGAAACAGCGAGACGCGACGCAACGCGCTGGACATCGTCCGCCTGAACGGCAACCCCCGGCTGGCGTATCTCGCGGGCCACGCGATCCACGACGGCTCGCCCAAGATCAGGGCGGCCGCGGCCGTCACCCTTCGCGCCCTGACGGACCAGCATTGCCGGTCCTATGACGAGACAACCACGTTGCTCCGGGAGGCCGTCGAGAGCGACGGCAGTCTCTTCCAGACGGCGAGCGAGACGTTGGCGATTCTGCGCGAAGAGCGGCAGTACCTCCTCACGACCCTGCGCGAGGCGCTGGACCACTACGAGAGCCACCATCATCCGGAAGTCCTGGAAGCGGCGATGCTCCTGGCCCCCGAGCTCGAAGCGGGCCTCTTCGACCAGAGCACGATCAAACGCGGGAAGCTCACCCATGCCATGTCGGAAATCCTGACGGGATCACTCTCTCCCCGCTTCGCGCCGTTTGTCTACGTGGCGATGGCCTATCCCGAGCTGAGGCGGCGGATGGCCCTGGCGATCGGCGCCTGCCGTGATCTGGACTTCTTCACCGAGTTCATCCGGTGGCAGTGGTTGGCTCGCGACCCGGCGGTCGGCAAGCACCTTTTCGCCATCCGGCGTATCGCCTGGCTGAATGACGGGCTTCAGGCGGCCTTCAGTCTGCCGCCCGACGTCGCCGCCATGGCCCCGTCATGGGTGCTGTTGCTCGGCCTGCCCGCCGACCAGAAGGTCGCGCTGCTGATGAACTTCCTGATCGTCGACAATCCGGCAGCCAACCGCGCCGCCGCATGGGCGTTGGTGGATCTCGGCACCCCCTCGAGCACGCTCGCGCTGCAGAGTCTCCTGGACGACGAAGAACCGGCGATCCGCCGAATCGCCGACATGGAACTGACCCACCGGGCGCGCCGGGGACAACACCGGCACCGACAGCCCGATCCGAGCGGCCGCCCCGAGACCGTGCTGGAGCGCCTCAACCGGCAAGGCCTGACCGAGACGTTCGACGACCTCTGGCACAAGTACGAGTACCTGAACCCGACGCTGGCCAGAGCCGCGGGACATCACATCGTCAACGGCTCGACCGACTTCGCCACACAGATTCAGATCAAGCTGTTCTCGCGGCGTGGCGCCGACCGACTCCGCGCGCTCCGACTGATCCTGGCGCTGTTCGTCTGCGATCGATTCAAGAACGAGGTTTTTGCGATCGCCAACGACCGCTCGGCGGAGATTCGCACCGTGGCCATGCAAGCGCTCGGACAGATCGGCGGAGAGACGAGCCGCCGCATCCTCGAGCGGGCGCTGCACGATCGCGCAGCGGCGGTTCAGGCGGCCGCGATCGAAGGGCTCGATGCCATGCAGGCCCAGCGCCGCGATGAGACCGTCCGTGAGAAGACCGAAAGCGATGTGCCGGAGGTGCGTGCGGCGGCGGTCCGCTGCCTGCTGAAGATGCACGTGGCGGAGGCGGCCGGCGAAGCCGCCCTCGGCCGCCCGTGAGCCCAGGTAGAAATAGCCCTTGTCGA
>JBHHUY010000261.1:0-2180 GCA_046753965.1 Phycisphaerae bacterium | reverse complement strand
ACCCGTGACCTCGTCCTTACCAAGGACGCGCTCTACCAACTGAGCTACAGCAGCGGCTGCGAGCACGCCCGCGCGCGAGGATCACCGTTCCGCATCCCAACCGGCACCACGAAGACCGCCCGCCGGCCGCAAACAAGACCCACGAGTATAAAGCCCTCACCCATCGCGTCAATCGCTTTTCCCGACCGGCTCCGTCCGACAACCTGCCGCCCTGAAGCCGGGCGAGCCCGCCGCGGCCATCGCCCCACGACGGCCTGTTCTCGGAACCCCGGCCGCACAGCCGCCGTCCACGACGAACACGGCATTCGCGGTGCCCGCTGAGGTTGGCGGGGGCCCCGGTTGGGTGGACCGCCGGAACGCCCTGGACCGCGCTGTTCTCGCAATCTGCTGTCCCAAAAGAAGTTAGAACTACACACCGCCGCCGGCGGCCGGGTCGGCTTCATGGCGCCGTGCTTCCTTTGCGATCGAGAGGAACAGATCCGCCTCCTCAGGCGAGAGCCTGCGGCCCCGCCGCGCCACCACCTTTCGCGCCACCGCCAACGCCCGAGCCGGGTCGTTCCATTCCCTCCCGTCGTCCGTGAGCCAACTGAAGCTTGGGACGAACTTCGGCGGCGTCCGGCTCAGAAAGACGTTCGCCGCATAACCGATCACGCAGCCGGTCGGCAGGGTCGACTGAATGCCCGTCTTGGCATGGTCGCCGATGATCGAGCCGACGAACATCTCGCCGCTGTCGACGAGTCGGCCGTTGATCGGCACCCGGATCGGGCCGTAGGTGTTTTTCAGATCACTGGTGACGGTGTCGGCGCCGAGATTGACCCACTCGCCGACGAAGCTGTGGCCGAGAAAGCCGTCGTGTTGTTTGTTCGCAAAGCCCTGAAACAGGCTGCCTTCGACCTCGCCGCCGACCTTGCAGCGCGGGCCGATGCTCGTGCCGCCTCGGATCGACGCACAGGGCTGAATCAGACAGCCGTCCCCGATGTAGCAGGGCCCGGTGATCGTGACATTCGGGCTGATCGTGACATCTTCACCGACGTAGATCGGGCCGGGCTCCGTGTCGAGCACCGCGCCGGGCTTGACCCGGCTGCCCCGGCCGATGTGCATCGCCGAGGCGTTGACCAGGTGGGCGCCGGGCGAGACCTCGCCGACGATGTCGCAGGAAACCAGCCCGAATTGTCGGACGATTTCCGCTTCGTTGGCGTGGATGAGTTGCCAGGGGTAGTCGATCAGAAGCGCGTCGGCCGGGTCGATCTGCGCCGACCGGATTCCATCGAGGACGGTGCGGCAGGCAGCCGAGTCAAACACCGCACCGGCCAGGCGGCGGGCCGTCTTCGCGTTGATCCTCGCAGCCAGGAGGACGTCGCCGCGCCACACCGCCGTATTCGGCGGGAGATCGAACATGCGTCGCACGATTAACCGGCCGTTAATCCAGACCTGGTCGTCCTCTTCCGGCGGTGTGTTGACCCCGCGGGGCTGCCGCTCCCGCATTGCGCCCGCGATCGTGTCGCGGACAACCAGGCCGTCGGCCGGGTGCTCGCATGCGGTTTCGATCTTGTCCAGCAGGCTGTCGGACCCGCAGCGCAGGTCGAACACCGCGCGGCCATAGACCAGCGGCAGCAGGTTGACGAACCCGGCATCCTCAAAAACAACAAGCGGCACCGACAAGACGCATCCTCCGATAGGGCGACGCCGAATCATCATCGAAGAAACAGTCGCCGGTCAAGCACCTGCACCGATCGGATCTGCGAGCGTCTCGACGCGCGACCGTCCCCGCCCGCTTCGCACCGCCCGGACCCTGCGTTGTGCGAGCACATCGGATTGCCGCGCCACCCTCTTACAGACGGCTGATAGCCCGCAACGCGTCTCCGCATCCGCCAAACGGCAAGCCGTGCTTCAGGGTCACTGCAACGACACCGGGTCCACGTCTACCGTGACGTTCTTGACGCGCGCCCGCAGCGAGCCCTCCGCTTTGAAGAGGTCCATCGCCGACATCAAGCCCGCCGCCGTCTCGAAGATCAGGATCACGTCGTAGCGGTATCGGTTGCGGATGCGGGCGATGGCCGAGGGCTGGGCCTCGAGGACGCGAGCGGCAATCCCCCGCTTGGCGAGCAGCTCCGTCAGGTTCTCGGCCATCGACTCGGCGGCGGCCTTCACAATCCGAAGCTCGGTGAAGTAGAGAAGGG
>JBHHUY010000260.1:0-2232 GCA_046753965.1 Phycisphaerae bacterium | reverse complement strand
ACACGGTGCAACATGCACACGGTCCGCCTGATGCCGTCCTGCGCAAGCTCGGCGTCTGGATGGAAGCCAAAGGCATCGACCCGGCCGATCTGGACGGCCTGATCAGCGAGTCGCAGGTGCCGCCTCCGATCGCGGCGGCGATCGAACACTACGGCGGGCCCGATGCCCTGCGTCAGAAACTCAATCGCCACGTCGGCGGGGCGGACTTGTGCTGGGGCCTGCGCGATCTGGCGCTGAACGAATGGGGGCTCATGGCGTCGGTCGTTCTCCGCTCATGGGGCATCACCTGCACCCGAGACTTCGGCCGGATGGTATTCGCCCTGGTCGAGAACGGCTTGCTCCACAAGCAGCCCGAAGATCGGATCGAGGACTTTGAAAACGTCTATGACTTTGACGCGGCCCTGGACCGGGATTACAAGATTCACTTGCAGCAATCGTCGGCACGGGCCGGAGGTCGGGAGGGCTGACTTGGCGAAAACCGCATCGCCGCCGGACGACCACGCCTGGGAGAAGCGATTCGCCCCGCGGGTCACCGTGCGCCGCGTGATCTTCCTCGGCATCGTGTTCCTCTTGTGGATCGGCTTCCTCGCGTTCCTGGCCACGCAGCGGTGGTTCGGCGCGCTGCGCTGACGCGCTCCCTTCTCCCACAACCATGGGCGAAACACTCGAAGTCACTGTAGATCCGGCAATCTATGACGGCAACGTCCGGGCGCTGCTGGCGGTCTTGCCTGAATCCGCCGTGAGAATCCGCTCCGCGGAGCCCCCGCCTTCGCTCGCGCGGGGAATCGGTCGCGACGGCTCGACGACCTTCTTCTGGACCGACGAAACCGGCCGCCGCGCTTGGCTCGGGCGGACGACCCTGCCGTCGATCCGGGGCGAGGCGCTGGCCGAGGCCTTCCAACCCGGCAACGGCAACGTGCTCGTCTACGGATTCGGCCAAGGCAGCACAATCGAGCGGCTTCTGGCGCGGATGGGGGCCCACCAGGCCGTCTTCGTCATCGAGCAAGCGGCCTGGATGGCGGCAGCCGCGTTCCGACTGCGGGATTTCTCGAACGATATTGCCCGTCGTCGCCTCCTGATCTTCACCGGCACGGCGGCCTGGCAGGATTGCCGGTCGTTTCTCGGCTCGCACCCGGGCTTTCTGACGCCGGAACGGATGCTGTCGTGGCCCTGGTTTGACCGGGAAACGGTCGCGATGCTCACGGACCGGCTGTCGGAGATTCAGCGAGGCGTTGCGCACGACAGAAACCGAACGGAACCGGCAACGCCGCGCGATCCCGCGGCTCAGCCGGCGGACCGCCCCGCCGCGGCAGTTCTCTCGTGGCGCGCCGAGGCGCGCATCCACGACACGGCCCGCAGGATCTGCGCCGCGGCCGAACGGCTGGGTTGGACAACCCGTCGATTCGTGCTCGATGATCCGGCAATGGCACACCCCCACGCCGTCGAAGCGTCGCTCCACGCGTTTCGGCCGAACATGGCTCTGTTGCTCGGCGTCGCGCCTGCGATGTTGCCCTACCGCCTTCCGCAGTCGGCAGTCTTCATCTTGTGCGAAGAAGACGGACCGCTGTCGGAAGAGTGGCTCAAACAGGTGCCGGCGTCCGCATGCCTGGGCGTCCGGACCGGAGCGCAAAGGAAACAAGCAGTACGTCTCGGCCTTGCCGAGCGGCGTGTGTTGATCGTGCCGCCGGCCGCGATGCCCGCCGGTCCAAACACGGGCGGACCGCGCGGACGCCGAATCCTGCTCCTGGGGGAGGACGGGGACCTGTCCGCGGAAGCCGCGGGCTTGCACCTGCCTTCACACCGAAGTCTCTGGAAGACGGCGACGGAGATCATCACGGAGCGCGCAGACACGTATCACGATGAGGATGCCGTTCCGATTGTCGAAGAAGCGGAACGGCGGCTCGGCTTCCGCCTCGAAAACCGGGAAGTGCGGCACGGCATCGCCGAGCGCGTTCGGCGCCGGCTCGGTTCGGTCCTCGTCAGCCGGGCCTGCCGTGAGGTCCTCTCAGAAGCCGGCGCCGCGCTCGATCTGATTGGTCGAGAGGCAGTCGGCGGACCTTTGTCGGCGCGCGGGGCGACAGTCACCGCATCGCCGAACGCCGAGCCGACCGATGCTCCAGCCGCCTACGGTCTTCTCGTCTCGCTCGACACGGCCGGCCGCGTTCGCCCCGCCCTCCAGGACGGCGTGGCCCGCGGGTTGCCGGCCTTCGTACGAGCCCACCCGTCGGACAA
>JBHHUY010000259.1:0-2253 GCA_046753965.1 Phycisphaerae bacterium | reverse complement strand
GATGGGTCTTGACGAAAGTAGCCGCCACGCGAAAGCCGATTCCCTATTCGCCCGACAGCCAGGCGCGAACCGCCGCCAGTTCCGCCGGCCAGGCCGAGGAGAGTCGGAGCTTCAAGAAGACGGCGAAGAGCAGGTCGACGGTCTCGGCCAGATGGCGGATCTGCTCGATCCGCTCCTCCGCGAATGCGCGCCCACGGCCGTTCCCGTTGCCGCCCGCGTCGATCTTCGGCAGGACGGCCGACGTGACATTAAAGGTCTCGGCCTGGAGCAGGAACTCGTATTGCGCGCCCTGCCGCGAAACGATCAAGCCGGCCTTCCGCGGCAGCTTCCCGGACTGGACCGCCCGCCGACTCTCCGGCAATTGCGTCGGTCCGTCGCAAGCGATCGTCTGCCGGCCCATCTCGGCGCGCGGGCATTCCAGGACGAGTTGCTTGACCATCACAACGGCGGCGTCCGTGTTGTCGGGCAGCGCAATGGTGTCGCCGCGCTCGGAGAGGGTGAACCACAACCAGAGGAGGAACTCGTTGCCCAGGTAATCCCGCGAAGTCGGATCGCTCGCCGTCCAACAGACCTCCGCGCGGCCGTTGTCGCCGTCGCCCCGGACGAAGGGCGCCGGTTCCAGCCCTTCGAGCATCCGCGTCAGCCCGGCTCGCTCGGCCCAGGCATAAGCAAGATAGCCGGCCGTCATCGGCTCCAACCGCTTGCCCACGGTTTCCTTGAAGAGCGAAGACACGCGTTGCAGCGCGGTGGGCCGGGTTTCGCCGAGGAAAAGAACGTCGTTTCGCGAGTCGAGCAGCACCGGCGCCTGCCGCTGCCGGCGATACCGCCCCTTCTTGATCTCCTCGTCGGCGCGTCGGCGGGCGGCCTCGACCGCTTCGCGCTTGATCCTTCCCGGCGCGTGCCCGTTGCCGTTCTTTCGACGGAGTTCGTCCAGTTCCATCTGAACGTAGGCCCGCAGGCGCTCGGGCGGAATCTTGCTCACGTCGATTCGCAACCCGCAGTGGAGGCAATCCAGCAGCACGTTTTTCTCAATGTCGAACTCGCCGTCGAGCAGATGCCGACCGCCGATCCAGCCCACCTCCTCATGGTCCGCCCGCATGACCCGCTGCGTGCCGATGCGATGCTCGCGCAGTTTCTCCAACAGGCGATCGTCCAGGCGCTTCGGAGCGCCGCCGGCAACGTGATGTCGCGAAAAACTCACCGTGCCCGACAAGAACGCCATCGGAATCCCTCGCATCGACGGGTTGTTTCATTCGTGAATCCGGCGAGCGTGACGGCGCCCGCGCGAGCCGCTGATCCTAGATCGCCCCGGCGCGCGCGTCAATCGACCGGCGCGACGAAGTCGCGACATCGCCGCCGCCGGAGGCTATACTTTTCACAGGCGGTGGTCGCTCGAACAGTTCACAAGAGGAGATCGGCATGACTCGGCACATCCGGCGTTGTTGCGGCGTCACGCTGTTGGCATCATCGTTCTTCCTCGGAGCCGTCGCCCGCGGGGAACCGGCTCCGACGACCCGCCCCGCGCTCGATCCACTGCTTCAGAAGCGCACGCGCAAGTCGATCGACCGCGGCCTCGCGTTTTTGAAGAGCCGGCAGAACCGGGAAGGGGGATGGACCGACGAGTTCGGCCCCGCCGTCACGGCGATCGTGGCCAAGGCCTTTGCGCAGGACCCGACGTACGGACCGCGCCACCCGATCGTGCGGCGGGCCGTCGCGAACATCCTACGGTATGAGCAGACCGACGGCGGCATCTACGAACGACGCCAGAATCTCGCCAACTACCAGACGTCGATCGTCCTGATGTTTCTCTCGACCCTGCACGACCCGGCCCACGCAGGACGGATCGCCAAGGCGCAGGCCTTCCTGACCCGGCTTCAGTTCGATGCCGGCGAATCCATCGACACCGACAATCCTTGGTACGGCGGCGCGGGTTACAATCAAACGAAGCGCCCCGATCTGTCGAACACACAACTCATGCTCGAAGCCCTGCACCAGAGCGGCCTTGCGCCGGATGACCCGGTCTACAAACGCGCCCTCAAGTTCGTCTCGCGATGCCAGTTGAACGAGGCGACGAACGACCTGCCACTGGCTCGGGGATTCACCGACGGCGGATTCATCTACAGCACGAACGCCGGCGGGGAATCGAAGGCGAGCGAGAAGCTCCAGGAAGGCCGCGCGCCGCTCCGTTCCTACGGATCGATGACCTACGCCGGCTTCAAGAGCATGCTCTACGCCGGACTCACCCGCGACGAC
>JBHHUY010000258.1:0-2255 GCA_046753965.1 Phycisphaerae bacterium | reverse complement strand
GAGTTTGCAATTGGGCGAGCGCTTCCTGATCCTTGAGCGTGTCCTCTTCCACGAACCGGACGCGCTCGGGGTTGGACGTGAAGAGGCTCGGGTCGTTCAGTGGGATGTCGAACATCCGCTCACGGTCGTTGATCATGGAGATGGCCACGCGGAACTTCTCGCTCCGGGTCAGATCGACGCGCGGAAAAAGACCGGGGGCGATCAGTGTCAGCGACCGGACCTTCTCGGGATGATGCTGGGCGAGCAACACGGCCTGCTTGCCGCCCCAACTGACGCCGACAACGTGTCCGGCCTCTTGCCCGGTTTCTTCCAGGAGCACATCGAGGAGGCGGCGCGTGTCGGCCAGGCACTGGTCGGCGGAATCCAAGTGCCCGCGCGGCGGAGGGTTCAACCCGCTGCCGCGCCGGTCGGGCATGAGAACCGTGAGCCCGGCTTCGGCGAGCCGCGCGCCGGATGGCTCATACCAACCGCCGTGGGACTGGATGCCGTGAAAGTACAACACCGCGCCGCGCGGAGTGCCCGGCCGCCACCAGCGGACCTGCGCGGCGTAGCCGTCGGGCAGGTCGATCCGTTCGATGACCGGGGACACCATCGCCCCAGCGTAGCACGGGAGGAGATGCCAGGACAGGGTACGGCGCCATCGTGGGCGAGGGTGTCGGGCAAGGCTGGAACGAGAAGGGGTTCTCATGCGGTGCCGTGGTAAGTCTCGATCGGCACGCGAACGGCATTTCGAATCGTGTCCGCGACCCGGTCGAGTTCTTCGCTTGCCAGGCCGGCTGCGAAGGGCTCCGCCGTTTGGCGGGCGGATCAAGCTCGGTCTCCGGCGGCGGCTCGCCGTGCACGCGCATCCAGAGCGACTGGATCACGATCGGGCGCTCCCTGGCCGCCGCAAGGATGTTGGCCAGCACGTGTGAGAGCGGGAAGTTCGGCCGGTTGACCTGTTGGAAGTACGCCTCCGTGCCGGCGTCGAGCTTGGCCCAGATCTCGCCGTTGTTCTCGTCCAGCAGCCGGAGCCCCGCCCGCACGCGAGGTCGGGTCAGGTAGCAGGCGTCGGTGATGAGGACGAGCTTGGTTCCTCGCAGGTCGCGGGCGCGCCTGGCCTCGACGGCGATGCGCACGGCCTCGTCGAACCGGGGAAAGGTCGTCGGCTCACCGTCTCCGCTGAAGGCGATGTCGCGGACGCCGCGGCGATCCTCGGGCACGCAATCGAACGGCGCTTCGGCAAAGAGCGATCGATCGACGGCCGCGTCAAGCAGGTGTTCCAACTCGGCCTTGAGCCGGTCGAGATCGATCTTGCGCTCGGGCCCCGGCGTGGCGCGATCGACCTGGCAATAGATGCAGTCGAAGTTGCACGCCTTGTCCGGATTCAGATTGATGCCGATCGACAGCCCGCCGCTTCGCCGGGAGACGACGGGGTAGCAGTAGGCGTTGTCGCGCCAAAGGCGATCGTGCCGCCCGTATGCCTGTCGGAGGGAACTCTCCGCGCGATTGCTCATGGGGGGATTCTATCGCATCCGATCGAGGCGCGACTCCCGCGCATTCCAAGCCGGGTTCATGACAGTTCAGGCGGACGACGGCGCAGTCCTTCTTCGTAGCGTCCGCCCCCCGTGGCGGACGTCGGGACGCACATGTGCTCCGCCACGCAACGGCTGCCACGGGGGGGCGGTCGCTACATGAGAGCCGCCTGAACTGTCATGGACCCTTCCAAGCCGGCCGCCTCCTGCGTTTGTAACTCTTTTCCTGGGAATGGGTTAGGTGCGGCTGTCCGCTGGGTGTTCGGGCTGGACTAAAACTTCTGACCTCCCCAACGCGAAAAGTTGCAATGCCGCGTCGGCACCCGGTAATGATAGTGCGGAGTTCGTGTGGGACGCCGGGAACAACCGCGCCGCTCGAACCCAACCCATCGAATCTCTCGACGTGGCCAGCGGGTGATTGTCGGCTCGCCCACTCGTTGGCATCTTCCCACTCGGTCGCAAGACCGGGTGGGACTTTTTTTGGCGCTCGCAGGGACGCCGGCCCTTTCCGGTCTGCCGGGCATCTTCTCGGACGCCGTGGCGGCGCGCCGGGCTCGCCCCGTCCGGAAACGTCTGCCAAACAGCCGGCGCTCTCATATTCTGACTTACTTGTCTGCTGTTGCTGCCCGATGAGATGCTCGTTCTGCCGGACGTCTCGGTCGTCGCCCCCGCGACGCGCCGAGGACGCCCTGTCTGTCGCGTGGACCGTCACATCGTTGAATCGGCCGGTCCACCCGAGAG
>JBHHUY010000257.1:0-2267 GCA_046753965.1 Phycisphaerae bacterium | reverse complement strand
ACGTCCGCCACGGGGGGCGGACGCTACGAAGAAGGACTGCGCCGTCGTCCGCCTAGACTGTCATGGACCCGTGGGCTATGGGTTGGCGCCGTCGGACAGTTCTCCGCGATCGTCGGGCGGTTCCGCCGATTCGCCGCGGGTCAGCCAGTCGCAATCATCCTCTGTTCCGGTGGGGGAGGGCCCGCTCGCCGTGCCGCGCAGGGGCGTTTCTCGGCGCGATCTCAGCGAGCGCCGGAGGAAGAGCCAGGCGAATGCGAGGAGCACCGTCGCGCCGATCAACCAACGCGGGGCCGCTTTCGAGAACAGGCCGTCGCCGAATGATTCGACGGGCGCGCGCGCGACGCGCTGCAGCCTTCGCGCGACGAGGAGCGGGCCTTCGCCGGTCCGTCCGTCCGCTGTTCGGTAGGCGCGGACTTTCAGGAAGTAGCCCTTTGTGCGTACA
The DNA here is from genome assembly GCA_046753965.1 of Phycisphaerae bacterium. GTDB lineage: Bacteria > Planctomycetota > Phycisphaerae > UBA1845 > UTPLA1 > JBHHUY01. Next base: position 1,825 of record JBHHUY010000257.1, on the reverse strand, counting down.
CGGCCTCGGTTGGGAATGCCCTCGGGCGCCTCGGTCACGACCACGGTGCAGATGGCGCGGGTTCCCCTGTCGCCCAGTTCGCACTGGTGATAGGTGCCGCCGCCCTGACGGTTCGGCACTTCGTAGGCAGAACTGCGCAGCAGCACGCCCTCTATCAGGATGAGCTCGCCGCGGTAGTCGCCGGGTCGCTCCATGAGGTATTTCCAGGGGACCGGCTCGTCTGCCGCGCTCATGTCATACTTCGCGGGTTGTGAATCGTGTTTGACGTAGCGGCGGAACCAATAGAAGGCGGGGTCGTCGAACGAGAAGACGTGGTCGCGCACGCCTTCGAGGAGTCGGCGTCCATGCGAGAGGTCTTGGTCGGGGGCGGTCGTGACCTGGCCCGGCGCCGGTGTCGCCACCGCGGAGACTGCCAGTGTGGAGAGGATGAGTGCGCTTCGGAGTCGCCGCGACGTTGGGTTGCCGCGGGGGAGGGCGGGAGTTGCTGGTGGCGTCGGGGCCGCGCGGGCTGAAGCCCGCGGCTCTTCTTTGGGTTCTCCTTTAGGTTCTTTTCTAGGTTCTTCTTTCGGCTCTTCTTGCGGATTCTTGTTCGGTTCTTTTTGGGGTTTCGGCGCCGATCGTTGGTGGTTGGGGCCGGGGAGGCGAGGAGCCTGAAAGGCATTCACGAGACGGCTTCCGTTCTGATCGGCGAAGACTCTGATTCGAGCGGCGGCGACTCCCGCAGGGCGGACCGCGCTTCTTCGACCAGTTCGAGGAGTCGGCCCTGCCAGGGCGCGCCGCCGAGATCAGGTTGCCAGGCCTTCTCGGTTTCGATGCCGCGAATCACCTCGGCTGCGCGGCCATGGCGGAGCTGGTGCCGGTACCAGTGGCATCGCGCTTCCCAGTATCGGGCGGGGGCCGTGGTCCGCAGCGTCGGGTCCTTCAACAAACGGGCCCACAAGGATTCGGCCCGATTCAGCTCAATCACTCGCTGCGCCCCCGCGGCCTTGGCGGCCAAGTCTTCGTGGAGGATCGCCGCCCTGCGCACATACCGGCCGTTGTTCGGATCCTCCTCCATCAAGGCCTCGAGCTGTCGCACCGCGTCGCGCGCCCGGCCGGCCTGGATCAGTGTTCGGACGAGGCTGAACTGGACGATGGGAACATGGCGCCGCTGGTCCGGCCGGGACCGGATCCATTCCAGGAGGTAGCGGAGGGTCGGCACGGTCTCGTTTGCCATGCGCCGCGCCTCGGCCTTTCGGCCGGCCGTTTCCAGTCGTTTGATCTCCGCCTCCATCTCGGCGGCCAGACCCAGCAAGACCGATCCCAGTTCCTTGGCAGGCCCCTTTTTCAAGAAGTCTTCCACGGCCTGATTGGCTTCTTCGATGCGCCCCAAACCCTGGAGACATCGGATGCGGAGTCCAAGAACGCGTGCGCTCTCGGGCGTTTCGGCGAGCAGATCGCGACAGCGGTCGTATGCCCGCAGGTCTTCGCTTACCAGCAGCGCCGCGGCCGCGAGCTTCGCTTCGTTCATCCAGCGCCGGCGCATCTCGGCGTTGCTCGCGGGTGTGGGCGCTGGGGTCGCGCGTCGCTTTTGGGCGCCGGTCTTCTTCGAGCCGTCCAGGCTCGAGAGGGCATCGACCAGCTTCAACCAGGCGTCGACGGCCTCGTCCGCGAGGGCGGCGCGCTGGGCGCGGGAGGTTTTTTCGGGCAGGGCTTCGTAGCGGCGTTGAGCGCAGCGGGCGATGTTTCGTCGGGCGGACCAGTGGTTCGGAGAATCGGCCGAGATTCTCCGATAGGCGCGGATCGCGTCGGTGTAGTCGCCGGATTCCTCCAGCGCCAGGGCCCC
>JBHHUY010000256.1:0-2284 GCA_046753965.1 Phycisphaerae bacterium | reverse complement strand
ACCCGCGCAGCAAACCGGCGCGTCCGCGCAGCAAACCGACGCGTCCGCGCAGCAAACCGACGCGTCCGCGCAGCAAACCGACGCGTCGACGCAGCGAGCCGGCGTGTCCTCACGCCCGGCTCCCCCCGGGGCCGAGGACGGCCCGGCTCACAGGGTTGCTGCTCGCGCGGATGTCATGCGCGACGTCGCCTACCGCGTCGTCGCCGACCACATCCGATGCCTGGTTTTCGCCATCGCCGACGGAGCCGTGCCCGCAAACGAAGGCCGAGGCTACGTCCTGCGACGCATCCTCCGCCGCGCCGTGCGCTACGGCCGCCAATACCTCCGTCTCCATGCGCGGTCCTGCAACGAAGACGAGCCGCGGGCTTCAGCCCGCGCGGACAACCAAACGCCATCCCGTCCCCGGACCGCAAGCGGTCATACAAGCGCGGCCGAACCCTTCCTGCACAAGCTCGTACCGATCGTGGTCGACACGATGGCCGGGGCCTTCCCGGAGTTGAAGCGTGAAGCAGAGCGCGTCGCCGAGATCATCCGCGACGAGGAGGCATCCTTCGGCAAGACGCTCGACCGGGGAATCAAGCTCTTCGAAGAGGCGGCCCAGTTCGCCATCAACTACCATCACGGCCGCATCAGCGGAGAAGACGCGTTCAAACTCCACGACACCTACGGATTCCCCATCGACCTGACGGAACTGATGGCCGAAGAGCGCAACCTGACCGTGGACATCGGGGAATACGAGCGATTGATGGAAGCGGCACGAGAGCGCGCGCGACAGGGAACCTCGACCGAAGCCGTCAGCAAGCTGTTGAGCATTCCTCAGCGTTATCTGACCGAAGAAACAAGAGACGACTACAAATACACACAGCTAAGCACCCAATCCAGGTTCTTGTTCGCAACAGGGTCTTCCCCAGATACCGGAACTCCGCCGATCAGCAGCATCGGGCAAATGGGCTGGGTCTTTGATACGACATGCTTCTACGCAGAGCAAGGCGGCCAGATTGGCGACACAGGCCTTGTCAAGCTTGCATCAGGCGAATCAGCGAAGGTGCTCACAACGAAGAAGTCCGGCAACTTGGTCATTCACATCGTGGCATGGTCGAAAGTCGATCGCGGACCAAAGCCTGATGAAGAAGTGACGCTTTGCGTCGACGCAGTTTCTAGATTGAAGACCACTCAGAACCACACCGCCACGCACATCCTCAACTGGGCCCTGCGAGAGGTCCTCGGCGATCACGTCCAGCAGAAAGGCTCGCTCGTCGACCCCGAAAAGACGCGGTTTGACCTGTCGCACCCGTCGCAGATCACGGACGAGGAGCTGGCACGCATCGAATCCCTGGTGAATGAAAAAATCGCGGCCGACCTGCCGGTCTATGCCAAGGAAGTGCCCCAGGCCGACGCGCTGAAGATCAACGGCTTGCGGGCCGTGTTCGGCGAGAAGTATCCCGACCGCGTTCGCGTCGTCTCGATCGGCGCACAGATCGGCGAACCCGGCGTCGCCGACCCGAACACGCTGCTCGGTGACCCGGATAACCCCAAATGGCGACAGTACTCCGTCGAGTTCTGCGGCGGCACGCACCTCGGCCGCACCGGCGAAGCCGGCAGGTTTCGACTCATCGAGGAAAGCGCCGTCGCCAAGGGCGTCCGCCGCGTCGTCGGCGTCACGGGCGAACGAGCCGAACAGGCTGAGGCGGCCGCGACCGCGCTGGCCCGACAACTCAAGGAAGCCGCCGCCGCGGACGATGCCGCCCTGCCCCGGCGCATCGCGGAAATCACCGCGCTCATGAGCCGGGCCGAGCTCCCCGTCGTCGAGAAGCTGCGCCTGCGGACCGACCTCGACCATCTACAGGCCAAGGCTCGGCGGATTCAGAAGCAGGCGGACAAACAGGGCGCGGCCGACGTTCTGGCGCGGACCGCCACGCTCCTGGAAGACGCCGAACAGATCAACGGCTGCGCCGTGATCTCCGCCGCCCTGGGCCGTGTGACGGTCGATCAGCTCCGCGCGGCGTCGGACTCCCTCCGACAACGTGCCGGCTCGGCAGCCGTTTTTCTCGCCGGGGAATCGGCCGGAAAAGTGGTGCTCCTCGCCGCGATGACGCCCGATGTCGTGAAACGCGGCATCAAGGCGGGCGATCTGATCAAGGCCGTCGCCCCCATGGTCGGAGGCAAAGGCGGCGGCCGGCCCGACATGGCCCAGGGCGGCGGAACAGACATCTCAAAGATGGACGAGGCGGCGCACACCGCCGGCCGGTGGCTCCGCGAAAAGCTCGCAGCCTCGTAGAGCACC
>JBHHUY010000255.1:0-2329 GCA_046753965.1 Phycisphaerae bacterium | reverse complement strand
GAGTTCAAGCGCGAGTCGTGGTATCCGCCCAAGCCGATGCACCACCCGGTGCCGGCGCGGCTGTGGTCCGAGGATGAGACCAGGGACTATCTCCATGCCCGGGTCGCGCTCCACGAGCGCGCGGCACGCGAGCCGGACATGAGCCTTCCCGCCTGCACCGACGAGGAGCGCTGGGCACGACCGACGCGCTGGGCGCTTACCAAACGCGGCGCTCGTAGAGCGCTCAAGCTCTACGAGACGTATCACGAGGCGCGGCGAGCGCAGGGAAGCGATCCCAAGCTCCAGGTCACGGAGCGGCGCGGAGAGGCTGTGCGTTGCGCGGAATACTGCGAGGTGGCTCCGTTCTGCCGCCAATTCCTGGCGAACCAGCCTCCAACGGTTGGGATAATCGAGTCGGCTGGCTGAGCCTTTCACGAAGAGCCCGGGCGTGCTCCAACGCGCGCCGGGCCGCCTCGTTCACCTGAAGCGCGATCGAATCGAGCGCGTTGCGCTTCTGTTCAGGGCTTAGCTGGGGCGTTCCCTGGACCAAGTCCCTGGCATCGCCGGCGCCATCGCTGATTTGCCGGGCGGTCTTTTCCAAGGGCGGAGCCACCCCGATGAGGAAACGGTGTTGCTGCGCGTAGCGCGCCCTAGCGGCTTTGTCCTTGATGTTGCGCCAGGTGTGATAGCGCTGCGCGGCTTGGTTCCTGAGCTCGTAGAACTCTCTGACCGCCCGCGTGCGTTGCTTCGGCCAGCGGATCACGAAGGCGCGAAGTCCGGGCACATCGGCCAGGGTCCTCCTGGCCTTGATCGGGACTTCGGCGCCTGGAAGCGCCCTGCGCGCCGTGCGAAAGGCGAAGTCCACGGCGTCCAGGCCCAGGCGCCCCAGGCCGCCGGTTTGCGAGATCCAGAGAAAGTCCAGCTTGGCCGGGCTCACGCCGAGCGCGCCGCCGAGCGACTTGGCCAGCTCGCTGGTCCACGGCCAATAGCGCTCGCTGGGGTCCAGACCGACGCGGCCGGGCGGATCGATCGGGCGATTGAAGAAGGAATCGTAGTCGTAGTAGGCGCCCAGCACGCCGCGGGCGAAGGCGGGCACGTCCAGCGGATTGACTTCCGACAGGAAACTTCGCGCCCATTCGGTGAATGCTTTCGGGTCCTGCCCGCGCATGTAATCGAGCATCCGCTCAACCGAGGAGCCGAACAGGAGGCCGAGCAGGCCCTTGGGTATCTTCCAGATGGTTTCCTGAGATTTGATGCGTTGCTGCTCCAGCGTCAGTCGGTCCCAGTCCGCGCGCGAGATCGGACGCGGGATGATGGTGAAGAACAGGTCGCGCTCGTACCAGTCGAGCTGCTGGTAGCGCGGATCATCGTGGTTGGCCGCGTAGAGTAGCATGGACGGCAACGTGGCGCCCAGTACCGCTCGGATCGTCGTCCGCCGGGGCTCCTCGCGAAAAGCCTGAATCAGCCTATCAGTGTGCTGAATGCGCGCGTTCATGAACGGTGTCAGCATCGCCAATCCCCGGATGACGCCGTTGGCGCCCATGACGCCGTAGTCCGTGGTCACCCGCCGCGCCGCCATGGTCGCGCGCAGGATGCCCTCCTTGCCGCGCCCTTCGACTTCCAACGCGCGCTTAAACTCCGCGGCTCGCGTTGCCAGCTCCATGGTCTCGCTCAGCACGCGCGCCGCGCGCACCGGATTCGCCAACCGGCGGACGTTTGCCCATTTGCTTGGCCGGGCCTGCAATCGGCTGAGATCCTGGCCGAGATAGCGGCGGTCGAGTGCCACCAGGACGGCGCCGCCGACGCCGCCGATGCGCATGAGTCGCGACGTTTCCGTCTCGCCGGTCTTGCCCTTGAACACGCCGAGGGCGCTGAGCCCACGTATCAGGTCGTAGCCCGGGACGTATCCGTATTTCGACAGCATGAAGGCGTCGAACTGATCGCGGACCGGGTTCCGAACGCCGAACTCCAAGCCCGTAACGGCGCCGGCGCGAAGCACGCGCGCCGGGGCACTGAGTAGCTTCACCAGGTCGCCAATCTCGCCCCGGTCCAGCCCGGCCACCGCCCGGTAGAGATCGGCATTGAGCGAGTAGAGCCTCGGCAAGCCATGGCGCATGACCCTAATCACGGGCAGGTTGGCGGGCACGCGATAGGACGGTCGGAAGATCTCGATGATGGTTGGCGGCAGGTCCGAAAGGTCCGTGGACTCCACCGTATGCACGACGTCGGTGCGTGTCTCGGTGATGATCTTGGTTATCTCCGTGTTCAGGTCGCGCCCGCCTTTGGCCGCGCTTTCCCGGAGTCGGCGAACGATCTGATCGACCTCCCCGCGGCCGAGCCCGCGGGCGCC
>JBHHUY010000254.1:0-2374 GCA_046753965.1 Phycisphaerae bacterium | reverse complement strand
CATCAGGGAGCGGCAACGGTGCCCGAACACCCGCCGCACCACCCGCTGCCAGGCCAGGCCGTGGAAAAGGGTGCCGTCCGGGTGTGCGTCGACGAAAGCATGCCACGCCGGGGCGTCGCGTTTGGCGAGGGGGCGCAGCAGAAGTGGGCGGCGAAGGAGGCGCGGCGGCGCCCAGGCCGGCCGCGGCCCCGCGTCGAGGTTACTCGTCCTCGCTGTCGGTGTATTCGTAGCGGGCACCCCTGACACGGCAGTCCGCCGCGATGCACCCCAGAACGTCCAGGTGGTTGGCCTGCAACCAGTGGACCGACTGACGAACCAGGTGCGAGGCCGTCTTGTTCATCCGTACGACCAGCACAATGCCGGAGCAGAGCGCACCGATCACACCGATGTCGGACAGCCAGTGCACAGGAGGTGTATCGACCAGACTGAAGTGGAATCTCTCGCGAATCTCGTCGAAGATCCGCGAGGCCGTGATGGAGTTCAACAGTTCGGTCGGATTGAGATCACCGGCCTCCCCGGCGGGCAGAAAGGCCAGGTTTCCGAGCGGGGTGGGGTGGATCGCCTCGTCCAGCGCGGCCCGGCCGACGAGAACGTCCGACAGGCCCGGCGACCTGGGCAGGTTGAACAGCCTCGACAGGCTGCCCTGACGGAAATCGCAGTCCACCGCCAGCACCTGCATGTGACGAACCTCGGCCATGACCGCGGCCAGATTCGCCGTCGTGACGCTTTTCCCCTCCCTCGGCACGCTGCTGGTAATCGCAACCGCACTGTGCTTGCCCGCCGTCTCGCGACGCAACAGCCACGTCCGCGCCGCGCGGTATTGCTCCGCGACGGCCGACCGCGGATCAAGAATCGACACCACCGTCGGGTGCACATGCCAATCCTGCGGCAGACGATTCGACTGAGGCCCCGGCTCCGATCCGCAGGCATCCAAGCGAAGCGATCCGGCCCGTTCAAGACCGAAGGCACGCCCGGCCATCGGCTCGGACCGACATCGGCCGCCGGCCGGTCGCCCGTCATCGAGCGGCGCCGACGCCGTGTCCGCGAGGGCCTTCCAATGCCGCTCGCGTTCCGCTTTCTTCATGGCTTGAGCGATTCGACCCATGACGCACCCGTCTCTCGCAAGAAAGCACCTTCAGCCGGCGCGGGCGAGCGGCTCGGCAACGCCGCTCGGCGCGTTTCCGGGGATTCCGATCCGGTCCGGAGCCCCGAGGCTCACATAGGCCCGTGCGCCCGCCAGCAACATGGCGGTGACCATCACCGTCGCGAGCGCGGGCATCACCACCAGGCTGCGGATCATGCGCCGTCGGCGCGCGGCCCGGGTCATGATTTCATCAATGCTCTCGATGACCGGCAGCCCCAACGATGTCGTCAACTGTTTCACCGTGCGATAAGAGCGGTCCAACAGCTCGACGAGCAGTACAGACAGAATCGCCGCCGCCAGCCCGAGGCCCAGACAGACAAGCATCACCAGCGCGGCATCGGGTGAGCTGGGCCCCCCCAGAGCCGCCGCGTCCTGAACCGTCGTAAAGTGGATGCCCCGATCCTTGTCTTCCAGATACAGCACATGCTGGACCGGCGCGATGTTCTGCCGCCACGAGGCGGCCTGATCGTTCAGTCGCTCCGCCTCGCTCGCCAGCGCCAGGTAATCCGCCCGGTGCCGCGCGGCCAAGGCCCGGCGGTCCTGAACCCGCTGCAACCGGTCCTCGATGTCCGCAAGACGATCCTTCAGCGAAGACACGCGCGCCCGGGCGTCGCCCAGCTTCCGCTTGAGTTCGGCCAATTCCGCAGAACTCACCGCGGGTTTTCCGACCACCTTGGCCGAAACGTGGAGGATCCTCGGCATCCGCCGCAACTCCGCCCGGCGAGCCGCCAGAAGCGCCGCGTTCCGCTTGACCCGGGGGTGTGCCTCGGTCATCAGGCGCACCGTCCGGTCTTCTTCGATCTGCCGTTCGAGGCGCTCGATCTCCGCGACGAGTTCGTCGTATCGCGGGTTCGGCTCTTCGATCATCTCGGGTTGCGACTCCGAATCATCGGCAACCTTCGGCTGCGACAAGCGCGCCAGCGCCGTCCGGTAGCGCTCCTGTTGAAGCGCCGCGTCGTCCAGTTTTCTCTCAACGTCCACCCGCTCAATCGTCAGCGCCGTCTGCTCCGCGTTGGATGGATCGGCGGCCGCGGGATCGATGCCCGGATACTTGATCCTGTACTCCGACAACCCCCGGCGGACCGTCTCCAACTCGCGCTCACAGCGTTTGGTTTCCGATTGCAGGACTCGCTCCACGCTGTTCAGGATCTTCACCGTCTTCGCCCGGGCCCGCCGCATGTAGGAGTCGCGGATGAGCCGCAACAGCCTGGGCAGGTTGTCCGGCCGATC
>JBHHUY010000253.1:0-2515 GCA_046753965.1 Phycisphaerae bacterium | reverse complement strand
TACCACGGCGCGATATCTTTGTAACGAATCGGCCAATCGACGCCGTGCCCGTCAGAAAAGGGCCGTCTTGATAGCTCCGCTCGTCCTCGGACGAGGGACGAATCGCACGACCGCTCAATCGTCGGCAAGGCCGGCCGACGCGGGCAGTCGCCGACAATGCATTGGTGACCGAAAGGCGAGGACTCCGCCCGCGCCTTGGCCGAACGAGAGGACGATCATGAAGAAAAACAGGCTCTCTGCGTTTCTGCTGCTGGCATCCACGGCGCTGCTGACCGGCTGCTCACCCGCCTCGGTCGGCGCGGTCACCTTCGGCTCGGCCCTGTGGCTGGACATCGCGCTCACCCCCATCCGCTCCCTGCTGGGCGGGGCGGCGCTCAACCTCGTCAACACCCTGTAGCACGACAGCCCTGCGATCGGGAGGCAGGCGTCGATCGCGAGATCGGAGTCTCAACTTCGCCCGCGCGCCGCCGGCCGGCCATGCGCTGTGCGCGGGAGTCTGCGAGCGATGTCACGCTGTCGTACGAGAAATGCCAACCAACGCTTACCTTTGCATCAATCTCCGCCGCGCGGGCTGAACTCCGCAGCCCGCCGTGTTAGAATCCATTCGCGCGCTGCGAACACAGGACACCAATCCGACCGGGTGTTTCATGAAACCAGGACTCTTCAATCTCAGTGCGGCCGTGCTTGCCCCGAGCGCCCTGTTGACAGCCCACTGCAACGCGCCGCGGCCCGGACCGGCCGCCTCCCAACCGGCGGCGGCGACCCGTCCCGCACCGCGCGTGGTCGACTATCAGCCCGGCATCCGCATCGACTATCGCGTGCCGCAGGTGGAAGTCGCCGGCAAGGTCATACTCCGCGAGGGCGAGTTGGAACTCTTTGCCTACAGCAAGGCGCCGGTCCCGAAGGAACATGAAACGGTCCTCTTGCTGACCGCGAGACCGGAGTTCATCTATCAGGCGCTTGGTCTGATCGGATTGAAGCCGGGCCGCCCGATGTCCTATGACTGGGAGACGCAGGTCACGACGCCGCCGTCGGGCGATCCGGTCGATGTTCTTGTGAGCTACGTGGCGGACGGCAAGCACGTCGAGCAACCGGCCTGCGAGTGGATGTGGGACCTGGGCCGCCGGGCGCCGATGCGGCCGACGCACTGGCTGTTCACGGGATCGCGCCGCTCGTCGGATGGTCGATTTACAGCCGACGTGGAAGGAACGGTGGTGACGGTCGTCAATTTCGATACCGCGGTGCTGTCCCTGCCGGAATCGCACAGCGAGTCGAACGCCGAGCTATGGCTGTCGGCGCGGACGGCGGTGATTCCGCCCGTCGGCACGGCCGTGACGTTGATCCTGCGCCCGGCCGCGCATGCTATTGGGGCGGCACGGGCGTCCCGCCCGTAACCGTTCGGGCAACTTGCCCGTGCCGCCCTGTGTCGATTGCCCAGCCTATCCTCGCGCGGATCCTTACGGGAAGAGGGCGTTGATGTCGCCGCCGCTGCGTTCCAGGAGATTGTCGGAGTTCGCGCAATCGTCGTTGTTGTCGTTGCCGTCGATGAAGATGTCCGGATCGTAGGCGATGATGACACGGAACGTGGGCGGAAACTCCGTCGCCGTGTTCCACGCCATGTCGTGGCTGACGGTGACGGTCGCGCCCGGCGCCAGGTCCTCAAAGTCCTGCTGAGCCAGCAACGTGGTGCCCTGATACAACTGGACCGACTGTTGCCCTGGGCTCGAATCGAAGGTTCCCGAGCCTTTGTTCTCGACGACCCCCTCGATGCGCACGGTGCCCGTCGTCGGCGAGGAGGTCGAGAGGAGGCTGAAGTCGATCCGATCGACGGCCGGGTTCGCGTCGCCCTCTTCGCAATTCGAGGGGCAGGTCAGTCCCGACATGGCCGTGGTCGAGACGATCAGCACCAGCAGCGACAGTTTCGTTCTCGTGTTCATGTTCGGCTCTCCCTGTTGTGTCGTGTGAGGATCCTGGGGGACCGGCACGGCCGACGCGGATCGTCGCCCGACGCCTCCTTCTTCATGAACGGCATGAAGCCATGATCCCGACGCGACGCGAGGTGGTTCTGCTCATAAGTGTATCGCGAAATCGGCCGAAGGCAAACGTAACGAGGCGACCGAATGCGGAATCCAGCAGACCCACCGCGTTGGTGGTGCCGCGGCGGCCTCGAAAACCCGGGCACGTCGATCCCTTGCGGGTGAGTTGGACCGCCCCACTTCGGGTGCAGCACGCCGCGGACCGGCGAGCCGAGCGGACGCACCCCCGGTGTGCAGCCCCGGCCTGGTTCGCCGGTGTATCCACCGCCGAGACGACGGTGCCGCGGGATTCCAGAACGAACGCTTACGGGAGCCAATCCGGCCGGCGCTTTTCCAGAAACGCTTTCAGGCCTTCTTGTCCTTCAGCGGAGACGCGGCGTTCGGCGATGCGCTCGACGGTCAGCCGTTGTTTCGCTTCCCAGTCAAGCGGTTGCACCTCGCGCAGGACGGCCTTGCACGCGGCCAGCGCTTCCGGACCG
>JBHHUY010000252.1:0-2615 GCA_046753965.1 Phycisphaerae bacterium | reverse complement strand
TCACGCCGGGCGGAATGCTCCCGGCCCCTCACATCAGCCGGCGTCACCTCGCACGCAGCCAGCATATGCGCCTGATTCCGCACATAGCGCACCGCATGATCAAACGCCCGCTCGCTCGGCAGCAGCCGGCGCGAACCGCCCGTCGTCCACCACGATCCCGACAGCTGCCGCCCGAACGCCTGACCCAGACGGCGCGACGAGATACCCTTGAACAGATTGAGCATGCGCGGTCCTTCGGACTCCGGCGACGAGACGACCAGATGCACATGATTGGCCATGATCGCGCCGGCATGAATGGTCAAGCCGTACTTCTCGCCGACTTCGCGAAAGGCCGCGACGCACACGCGCGCGTTCTCCGCGGTGAGACGCACGGCGGGGCCCTTGGCTTTTCGTCTTGCCCCGGCGCGCAGGCGGGGTTCGTCGGCGTCGTAGGGCTCGCCCGGCAGGTTGTGGATGACGTATCCGCCCTTGCCGTCGGGGACCCTGCCGACGAATCCGCGTTTGTCACCGGGTAGCCAGGTTCCGTAGGTGGTCCAGGTGAGGAGGTAGTCGCCGCCGCGGCCTTTGGCCGGATGGCGTGCATGAGCGCGGGGCGCCTCGCAGAAATGCGGGGGCTCGGACATGGCCTCATTCTGCGGCACGGCGGGCAAGCCGTCGAGCGCAACCCTCGCGACGGTCTGCTGCTGTGGGCGTCGGTTGCGAAGCGGGCCGCGCGTGCCTATGCTGACTTGGCAGACGATTGATCGGCCTGCGAACCGGTCCGCCGTCCCGGGGGAAGGGGCGCCGCATCGGAGTCGATGGCGCCGATCCGGGCCTGATGAAACCCCCAATGCCTGAGTGCCGCGGTCGGCGCGGCGGGTCTGATGCGGCTTATCCGGAGGAATCGACGCGATGCGAATCTCGATCACCTATTGCAACGAGTGAAACTATCTCCCCCAGGCCTCCAGTTTGGCGGCCGAGATCAAGAAGCAGACGGGCGTCGAGCCCGAACTCATCGCCGGCGGCGGCGGCATCTTTGATGTCAAGGTGGACGGAAAGCTGATCTACAGCAAACACGAAACCGGTCGGTTCCCGGAGCATGACGAGGTCATCCGCGGGCTGAAGCCGGTTGCCTAGGACGGATCACTCGGGCGGCGCCTGGTCGATGATCTTCCGGACCATTTCCGGATCATCGGGCAGCAGCCTTGCATCGACCAGCCGCGGTATGAGCTCGACCCACACGCGCTCGCGCGCGAAGACCCGCTTGAAGATCGGCAGGGCCTGATCGAGATGTCCGCTCCCGGCGAGCGTGACGGCCTGCCAAAAGGGCACTTCGACGATGTCGGGCGCAAGTTTTCCGGCGGCCGTGTATTCGCGGTTGGCCGCGGTGGCGTCGTTCTTCTCCATCGCCAGATCGCCGGCGTTCATGTGCAGATACGCGCGCTGCAAACGCACCAGCCGCTTCAGTTCCCGCACGGGCTGCGGATGATCCTCGACGCGCAGGTCGAACCGGCGATCGTTCCACGGCTTGCCGGTCGACTCGGCGGCGACGACGATCATGGCCGCCGATTGTCGGCCTCGGATGTCGCCCCCCGCGGCCTGCGCCGCTTCGAGCGCCGTGATCATCCGATCGGCCAGGTCGCCCTTCGCGGAGCGATAGGCCGCGGCCATGGCCGGCCAGATGCGGTCGTTGGCCATCAGGTTCGCCTGCACCGAGAACTGGGCATCGGCATCGACGACGTGTCCGGCCGACTGGATGCACCGCGCGCCGGTGTGCGCCGCCACGCGCCCGATCGCATCAATCATCGCGACTTGGCGCAAGGCCCGGCCCGCGTCGCCGGCAAGCAGGGCCTTCAGCGCGTCGGGAGCGCTGCGTCCGGCCCGCATCAGGTCCAATCCCAGCGGCCCGTAGGTTGGATCGACCATGGACTGTGTGGCCACGGCTCCGACGCCCGCTTCCGCCCACGGCACGACGCTGCCCACGCTGAACCAGTGCGACTGGACCGCCACGCCGATTTCGCCGGTCTTCGGATCGCGACAGAGAATCGAGTAGGTGTGCACCGGCCGAGAGACGCGCGCGGCTTTGAGCGCATCGCGCGCCGCCGCCTCAAACGCGGCGACGGGGCCGCCGCAACCTGCCAGGCTCACCAGGAAGCCCAGTCCCGGGATCAATCCGGTCTTCATGGCGTTGCTCCTCGCGTTTCGTTCCGCCAAGCTCCCCGCTGCGGATGCAGCGATACGGGATAGGAGAGGCGGGCTGACAAAGCGCCGGGCTCGCAGGTCGGGATTATAGGGCACAGGCCGGATTGGGGCGGACGTCTCATGCCGCCCATGTGCCCGCCTGCCGGGGTGGCGCGGCTTCAGGGGGCCTGTCCGAAAACCTCTTGAGGTAAAGGCCTCTGGCATGTGAATCAACACCGGCGAGGCGCCAGCGCCATAGTCTTGGGATGGGTTTCAGGGTGCTGAAGCGGAGCCGGGGGAGGAGAAAGCGGCCGCGCCGGGTGGAATAACGGCGGTGCGCCGATGGTTGGACAGGTTAGGAAGGGGAAGATCGGCACGGAATCCGCGCGCAACTGTCGGACCCCGCGCGATTCCGCCCCCCTATTTCGAATCAGGCAGCGGCGAGCGTCGAGGTT
>JBHHUY010000251.1:0-2632 GCA_046753965.1 Phycisphaerae bacterium | reverse complement strand
CGCAACGGCCGCCACGGGGGGCGGACGCTACATAAGAGCCGCCTGAACTGTCATGCACCCGTCGTGCCGAGCGTATTGTGCCCTGCCTCGCGACGCGAGCGGCGGTTTGAGGTATAAAAGCAGCGAGGGATCCAAGCCGGTCCCGCACGGTTGCCCGACAACCAACGAACGAGGTGCATGCTTGAACACCGGAAGCCGCGCCATCACCGCCGCGTGTTGCGTTCTGTTCGCCCTGGGCCGGACCGGCCGTGCCGCCGCCCACGACTCCTGGCTCATCGCCGATCAGCACCGCATCAACAACGGCGACGAAGTCTGGCTCTCCTTCGTCACCGGCGAGATCTTCCCTTTCGGCGACGGCCCGACGGACATCAAACGCGTGGCGCAATTCGTCGACCGGACCGGCAAGGAAACAATGCCAATTCCCGGCCTCGCCCCGGAAGACGAAGCGCTCTCCGTCCGGATACCGATCCACGACGGCGGCATCCACGTCATCGGTCTGTCACTTAAGCCCCGCCTCATCGAACTCGACACCCGCGCGTTCGAGCATTATCTGAAAGAAGAGCGCGCTGAGAAGGCCCTCGCGCTCCGGCGGCAATCCGGCGAAACCGGCCCGGCCGTCGAGCGATACACCAAGTTCGCCAAGACGATCATTGAAGTCGAGCCGGCCGACCCGGACGACACCGGCTACCAGGCGCCGCTGGGGCAACGCCTGGAAATCATCCCCCTTTCAAACCCCCTGCGCTGGCAGGCGAAGTCAAGGGCGCAGTTCCAGGTCCTGCTGGACGGCCACCCCTGGCCCAACGTCCCCGTGTCCGCCGGGCATGAGGGACTGGGCAAGCATGAGTACGTCACCCGCACCCGGACGGACGCAAACGGCGTCGCCGTCGTCGCGTTGGAGCGGCCCGGACACTGGTTCGTCCGCGCCCACCTGATCCGCCGGAGCACCGGCTTGGCGGCCTATGGCTGGGAGAGCTTCTGGAGTTCGTTCACCTTTACCGTCCGGGGACGCACCGACGTGCAGGGCGACATCCGCGCCATCCGCCGGGTCCACGGAACGCTGAGCCCCTGGGCCGTGGTCGGCTATCGGATGGGCAAACGCGCGCTTCGCGTGCTCGCCCTGCCGCCCGGCAGCCGAAAGCTGCTCGTCGTGCACAGGACGCCGCTCGAGAAGCCCTATGCGGCGATGACCGATGGCATCCAGGCCGCGACCGCCGCCACGGTCGGGAAACTCAATCTGCGAATCGAAGAGGCCGAGCCGGCCAGCTTACGGTCCGAGTTCACCAATCGGGCAAGCGGTCGAACGGTCGGCTTCCGGCTCCGCCGCGAGGTGATCGAACAGATGCGCAACGCCGCCCCCGCCGCGTCGGAAGACCTGGCCAAGCGGCTCTTGATCATGCCTGATGAAATGTTGTTTGAATCGATCCCCCGGCCTGACACCCCGCCGTCTCCCCCGCTACCGCGCAAGCCCCCCTCCGGCCAGGACCGAATCAAGGCGGTCCCCGAGGATTCGCGATCGAAGTCGCGCGGACGTGCCCCTTGACCGTCCCACCCAAATGGAACGCCGAGTGTTCGTCGGAACGGGCTCGATCCAGTAATCGTCGACCGCGCGGGGTATCGCGCAGCGCCGGCTTGGTGAGCGCGCCAACGCGCGCGGCGTTCGACGGAAAACCCTGATCGCCCGACGCTTCCAACCACGTCGGCTTCAGATCGTCCGTCGCTGTCGAGTCGGCAGACGACGAACGGCCTCGATGCTTTGCCGCGTCGCGCCGCCCGTCGGAGCCTTCGTGATCCTTCGGTGGCGGATTCGGCTGCCACGCAAGCCAGGCGAACAGGCCCCCGCCAAAGAGGGCCGCGGTGATTCGTCCGGCGGCTCGAACGCCTCTCCACTTCAGGTTTCTCGCAGAGTGATGAGCCATGCCGTGCCTCCCGTCTCAAAACGGTCGATCGATGTGTTCGTATCTCCGCGATTTGATCGGCGAGGCGACCGCCGTGACCCGCACGGTGTTTCACAAAAAGGAAACTTTTGTCTCAAGTTGATAAGGGGCCCGCGGTCGAGGCTGGCAACGGCTCTTTTACGCGGACGTTGATACTGATACTGAGAGTCCGGCGACCCGGCTTCTCAGTCTTCCAGGACTTGAAGCACCCCCGGCAAGGTGATGAGAGAGGCGAGGAATGCACGATGGTCCCGATGGGCTGCGCAGTAGCGGATCGCCACCTCCTGCCGCCCGCCGCCTGCCTCGCCGAAGGCGGCCTGCTGGTCATACTGATGATTATCGAGGATGGCTTGAATGCGAAACTTCACCTTGCCGTCCGCCGCGTCGAAGATCAGCCGCAGCGTCTCATGCCGGCAGGGACCGGTCACCAGGCGATCCATCGCGTGCGACGCCGCCAGCGTGCCGACGATCAGGAGCGTGAAGAACAGGCCGGCGGCGATGTGCCCGCTACCGAGGACCATGCCCACCGCGGCGGTGGCCCAGATGCCGGCGCCGGTCGTGACGCCGATGATCAGACCGCGTTCGCGGATGATGGCACCGGCGCCGAGAAAGCCGATCCCCGAGACGACCTGGGCGGCGATGCGGCTTCGATCGCCGACGAGCCCCACCAACAGGACAGGTCACCTAAGCAGCACACC
>JBHHUY010000250.1:0-2667 GCA_046753965.1 Phycisphaerae bacterium | reverse complement strand
ACGTCATCGAGAAGCTTCACGGCGAACTCGAGAAAATCGTCATCAACGACTTGCAAAACCACACGTTCTACGCAAAACTCGTCGTGCGCGCAGACGGCGAGGTGATCGAGATCGACTCGCGCCCGTCTGATGCGATTGCCCTTGGCGCGGCAAGTAGCACGCCGATTTTTGTCAGCGAACACGTCCTTCGCGAAGTCTGCCGATAGCCCGGGGATCGGGCGGCTTCGTCGATGGAATAGACCAGAGTATTTTTTCCAGATGAACCGGTATCGCGATTCAAAGGAATCCTTGTCTCACTTCGTCTCCGCTGTCGAAGCGATGCTCAAAACCCACCCCCGCGAGGACGGGATCGTTGCCGTCGCCCGGGCCCCCGCCGTCCTCGATGTCATGGGCGGCATCGGAGAAGACAGCGGATCGCTTCTGCTGACCGCGACCACCGGCCTGGCCTTCCACGTCGCCGCTTGGCGGACCGCCGGCCAGGCGGTGCACTTGCGCTGGGCGGCGCAGGACGCCGCGGTCGAGCATTCGGACGACAGCCTGCCGATCGCGATGCTCGCTTCCACCCCGGCCGCCGAGATCGCGAACCGATGCCGCCGCGACGGCGTCGAGTGGGCCGCCCCCTCTCTCCTGATTCTCCATCATCTCTGGGCTCGGACCGGCGAGCCGGGGGCCGAGACGGGTCTGGCGCTCGTGATCGACACCGACTTCCCGCCCGCCGCCGATCTCGGCCGCCTTCACGTCCAGGCCGCCGCGACGATCGACACCATCTACAAGCTCTTCGGACTCGAGGCCGACCCGAACGCCCAGAGTCGAATCTGCGCCGAGACGGTCGGGCTTCTCGAAGGCCTGTGCCACGCGCGGAAGGCCATGACCGCCCTGTGCGCCCCGCCCGACGGCGGCCTGCTCCAACTGCGATTCGAACCCGGCAATCCGATCTGTGAACCGCTGCGGTTGCCCGAGGATGTCATCATCAAGGGTGTCTCGACCCGGCTCGGCCGACCGACGACGCGCCGGCGCCTCATCGAGACACGGACCTGTTCCGAGATGGGGCACCGGATGATCCTGCATCTTCAGCAGCGCGACGGCGCGAGGCCCGATCCGCGCGGCTCGCGGCTCTCCGCCATCACGCCGACCGAATTCGTCGAGCGCTATCGCGATCGCATGCCGTCAAAGATCACCCGGCAGGACTTCCTCTCGAAGTTCGGTACGGTCCGCGGGTTGGACGGCGACGGCGCCGATCCCAAGGCCGTTTTCAAGATTCGTTCGCGCGCCGAGCACCACATCTATGAGAATCGCCGCGTCCACGACTTCGCGACGAACATCGTTCGCGCCAGGCGGAACCGCTCCGAAGAGGCCTTGAATACGGCCGGAGGCCTCATGTACGCCTCGCACTGGAGCCACAGCCAGCGCTGCGGCATCGGCGGCGTCGAGACCGATCGCCTGGTCAGCTTCATCCGCGGCCACGGTGCCGAGGCCGGGCTCTTCGGCGCCAAGGTCACCGCCGGCGGCGAGGGAGGCGAACTGGTCGTGCTGATGCGGGACGACGATCGGGCCCATGCGGCGCTGCGCGACGCCGTGGCCCGAGCCGAGGAGGTCTCACGGCAGCCGGTGCATGTGTTCGAGGGGTGCCTTCCCGGCGCGCGGGCTTCGGAAGCCCTCGATCTCACGACGCTCGTCGACTCGGCCGGCGCGGTCTGAGGTCGCACGCTCGGGCCGCTCGTTCGCCACGCCGCCGGAGCCCCGCGATCAAGGCGCCGGCGAGAATGACACTCGAACCCACCACCCATGCCTGAAACAGCGGTCCGGGTACGCCGAGCCGCGTCGCCGCTTCGTAAGGCTCGCTGTACAGGCGGCCCCAGAAGATGGACTTCGGCACGCCCCACGTCGGCAGGGTGTAGGTCAGCAGATCGATCCACCAGATGCCGAGGTAGATCAGGATTGTTCGCGGCCGGCCTCGCCACCGCCGGACGCAGAGCAGGACCACCGCCACAACCGAAACGAGCCACGTGCTGAGCGAGCCGCCCAACTTGACGAGGGCGTCGGCGGTCTCGGAAGTGACGCCGTCCGTGCCACACGAGCCGTATTGCGGCGGCCAGGTGCCCGCCCAGACGAAGGTCGGCGGGTAGATCTCAAGACCGAACAGGGCGATGCCGGTGATTCGCCCGCCGCAGGCGACGGCCACGAGTCCGTGGCCGACGACTTCGTGCCAGGCCGTCCCGACGACGAGCGTGGCCGGCAGGAGGAGAGCGGTCTTGAGCACGCGGGCGATGATGCCGCTGTTGATCATGGCGTTGCGATTCGGGTTCTCCCGCGTGCCATCCGTCCCTCTCCAGGGTAGCGCGGCGCCGGCGGTCGGGCAAGGGGGCGGTCAAGCGTCTTGAACTCCCGTCGCGGCCTCTGTATTCTGGTCCGGTTCGATGACTGGGGCGTGTACCCAAGTGGCCAAAGGGGACGGGCTGTAAACCCGTTGGCAATGCCTTCGCTGGTTCGAATCCAGCCGCGCCCAATCGCTTTCCTGGCCCAGATCAGGTCCCCGCCGGGCCCGTGGTCCGAGTGTTTCCATGCGGATGAATCTGCCCAACCAGATCACGGTGGCCCGGTTCTTCCTCGCGCTGGCGTTCCTGTTTCTCATGGCGTGCTACGACGACGCCCGTCGAGAAACCCAGC
>JBHHUY010000249.1:0-2693 GCA_046753965.1 Phycisphaerae bacterium | reverse complement strand
GATCGACACCCGCACCCTGCCGCAGGCACCGAGAACGCCGCCCTCTCCCTCGACCGCGGCCGCTTCCAGCAGAAAGATCGTCTTGGGGCCGATCGGATAGGCCCGAGGCACGTCGGCGGGCGGCTTGACGATGGCTGGCGGACCGAGCACGCGGCCGGTCACACGGGCGAGAACCGGTTCGCTCCGGGTCCACGTGACGATGTGGTCGGCGGGCAACCACCGTTCGCTGACGGCATGACGGAGGGCGCCGGTCGCAACCGCGGCGAGGGTGAGCGCCGTGATCGGCGCACCGGGCCGGCCGCGCCCGAGCACGAGAACGCCCATCCCGACAAACAGCAGGCCGGCGCAAACCCACGTCGGCGGCGCCAAGATGAAATCGGCAACGATGCCCGCAATGAGCCCCAGCGCGATCGGCAGCAGGGGGGCCGCCGGCCGCGAGGGCGCGACCGATTCCTTCGCGGCTTGAATCTCAGGACCGCTCATCCGTCGATCAGGCGCCACAGGGCGCGATAGGTCGCCAAAAAGGCCAGTTGGGCCACCTGCCCGGCCGCGAAGAGTGACTGGCGCGTCTGCCCGCCGCCGCGACGGGCGACCGCCATCGTCACCACGTAGGTCAGCCCGAAGACCAGCAACCCGATGGTCAGCCCGGTGAAGATGTTGCGAGACCGGCTGCAATACACGGCCGTCAGCGCGAACGGCAAGAGGCTGTTGCGAACGAGTCGGCCGGGGCTCATCGCCGCGCTCATCGCGACGGTCTGCGCGTCGGCGCCGGGCGCGGGGCGCCCGATCGACGCGGCGAGCAGGATGCCCCATCGCCCCCACACCGGCGCCAGCAGCAACGGGCGATAGATCGGCCGGGGATAGAGAAAGTTGAAGTGATGGCGCCAGTCGTTCGGCGCGGGCCACCATCCGGGAAGATCGCGCAGGCTCAGGATGAAGACGTATTGCGTCAGGACAACGAGCGCGAGCACCAGCGTCCCGACGGGCGACAGCGGGGCCATCCGATCGCGCTCGGCCTCGAGCGGGTGGCGTCCGGCCAGCACGTGGACGGTCCGCGCGAGTCCGAGGACAAGAAACGGCCCGGTGACCAGCGTTTCAAGAAGCACCACCGCCAGGCTGGGGACCATCCGCATGTTCGACGTCTCCCAGTAAAGCCACCGGGAGAGCCTGAATCCGCCGACCCACGCGAGACCGATCAACAGCCCGACGGGAACGATCCAGGGAAGAATACCCGGACGAACTTCGTGGGAACGGTAGACCGAGTCTCCGCCGAATGGCAGCAGGAACCGCACGGCGGCGACAAAACGCGAGACGACGCCCGTGGGAGACAACGGCGCCGCGTCGGTGCCGCCGTTGTCGGCCGACGCGAGCGGTGCATCGTCTCGGCTGGTGCCGGAGGTGCGAGCGGAAGGCGTCGACTGCGACGGCGGCGGCTCTGGCGTCATGCGTGTTCCGATCTGACGAGCTCGATCGTCCGGAAGAATCGTCTCCGTGGATTTCACCACGATCCTCACCGAAACGCCAGTAGCCGACCGAGGATCCCCCGCTCGACCGGCACAACGAGCCGCGGGCTCCAACCCGAAGCGCAAAACGAGCCGCGGGCTTCAGCCCGCGCGGTGCCGTAGACCGGCCGGCGATTCGAGAATGATTTTCTCCGGCGCGCTTTCTACCTCCACAGAATGGGGACCACCGCCAGGTTCAGAAACACGAGCGCGACGATCACCTGCGAGGCGAGGACGGTCAAGAACGGATGGTCGAACCGAAGGTAATGCTTGTAGGCGATCGTCAGGCGATAGAACACGATCGGGAGGAAGACAAAGACAAAGAAGATCATGCAGGAGATCAGAATGACCTCGTCGTCGAGGGGAATGCGGAACGGAATCAACGATCCCGGCAGCCCCGCCGACAAGGCCATGCCCAGACCCAGAAGCGCGCCGATGGCCAAGCCGAACCAGAACAGGATGTCGGAAGTGTAGACCGTGCATCGCAAGACGTGGATCGCCTTGATCTTCGCCCTGCGCATCGAGATCTGAAACACCATCAGCGCGGCGAATGTGAGCCACGGCCACGCCAGCAGTGTCGCGACGGGCCCGGCGAAGTCCAGGAGAACCTGCGGCGTCGAGACCAGCCGCAGCAGAATGACATGCAGCTTGTCGGGATAGAGGCCGTCGAGATACGCCCGCACGCTGCCGTATTGCCGGTTGATTTGCTGAACGTAGCGGGCACCGCCGGGACGCCGGAGCATCGCCCTGAAGAATGCTCGATTGACCCCGCTGTCCCGCCGAATGTCGAGCGCCCTTGAAGTGATGGCCGAACCGGAAGTGAGCAGGAGAACCGCGCACGCGATGACGAACCAGTACGCAATCAGCCGACGCAGGTGCGAGGGTTGCGCCGGGTGAAGTGATTGCCAGAACCGTCTCGGTCGCATTCCGCCCAATGCCGTCTTGACGAACGACCGGAGGTTGCCTTCGGGATGATGCTCGAAAAGATACGGGTGCCGGCGGCGCGCCGGGTCGAGCAACGCGGGCCAGTCGAACCGGTACCCGCACTCCGGACACCGCGGTCGGATCAGGCCGCGGAGGTTGTAGTCGCAGAGCGGGCAGAGGATTTCCTCGTGGATCGTGTCCCAGTCCACGGTCGGGATGGCGACAGGCACGTCGGCGGTCATCGGCGTCATCTCCGCCGAGTCAGAG
>JBHHUY010000248.1:0-2887 GCA_046753965.1 Phycisphaerae bacterium | reverse complement strand
CGCCTGCGCGGGAGTGGCGAGAACGGTGTAAGTCAACGTCGCATCCTCGGCATCGCCGGCGGGCAACTCCACCAGCACCGGCTGAACGGCCGGGACGAACTTCGTGTAGTCGTAGGCCACGGGCGGCGTGTTGATCCCGAGGGCCAGGTTGGCGAATCGTTGAACGTCCATGCCGTCCGCGGCGCCGTCGCCGTTCAAGTCGGATCGGGCGATGCCGCCGGGCGGAAAGGTGTCGGTCCCGAGCAGGGCATCGACAAAACAGGCCAGATCGGGCAGCAGGCTGAACACGCCGTCGCCGTCGCAATCTCCGGCAGGCGCGGCGACGCCATTGAATGAGACACTCAGCAGCACCGGGGCACTCAGCGCGCGCTGGCCGTCCGCGAACAAGGCCTCCGCGACGAGCCGGACCGTTCCCCCACCGAAGACCTCACCCAGCAACTCGAAATCGCCCGTCGCGCCGGCCGCGGCGCCGAGCACACGGCCGTTCTGAAGCAGTCGCACTTCGCTGACGGCGCCGCCGGTCGCATTGAGCGCGGCGAAGAAGAGCGTCGACCGGTCGAACGGCGGCAGTGTGGCGGCAGAAACGCTCAGAGTAACGCTGCGGGCCGCGTTGTTCACCGCGATCTGCCCGACCCACCGCCCCTGGGAGGCGACGAGGGTGTTGTCAAAACTGACCACGCGGACATCGTGCGTGCCGTCGGCCAGAAGGGTCGTGTTGAGGCTGAAGGCTGCGCCGTCCGAAACCGTGCTGTTGAGCAGTCCGTCCACGTAGAGTCGGTGACTGGCGATGGCGGCCCCGGGCTTGGCGGTCGAGGCGACGGGCGTCAGCGTGATCGTCCCGGAAACCGGGCCGACCGGCGCGTCGGGAACATCGACGGTGGGGATGTAGGCGAAGAGCCGCGTCAACGGATCACCGTAGAAGAGACACTCAAACGGGGTGCGCTTGATGCTGCGGAGCAAGGCCTCTCCGAGCGAGACGCCCTGAAAGTACCACACGTGCAGCCGCGGATGAGGGAACTTCCAGGTGTTGCCCGCGCCGATCACGCAGGGTTCCTGCACCGTGCCCATCGATCCGCTCGCGCCGGTGGCGGGAAAACCCTTGGCGATCCACCTTGACATTTTGGTCTGCGACGCGGTGTCAAAGGTGCCGGCGAAACTCGTGAGATGGTCGCAGAACGACCCGGGCAGGAGCGTCATGTCGGTCGTGTCGATCTGCGGACTCGCGGCGCCGGTCATCACGCCGAGGCAGTCGTGCTGGCCGGCGGGCAGGACGGCGTTGAGCTGTACGGCTTGTCCGCCCAAAGCCTGAATCGCTGCGATGGCCGCGGGGAAATGGGGATCGCGGGGGTTGCTGCGAAGCGTGTCGGTCGTCTTCATGTAGTAGAACGTGCCCGTCGGTCGGGTGCCGTCGGCCGCCACGCTCCGGTCGATCATGGCGATGATCTCGTCGAGCGTGTTACCCCGCAGACCACTGTAGCCGAGCATGAAACCGATGAAATACTGCTTGGCCGAGGGGTTCGTGCTGGGGGCGCCGCCGAGCCAGAGGGTGTTGTGGTCGAACCCGCGAGCCGTGTCGCTCGTCGAGTGATACTGGTTGAGATCGAGCACGGTCAGGCCGCCGCCGAGAATGTCGCCGGAGATGTGCGCGAGTGTATAGGCGGAGGAAATGGAAATGCGGTTGATCGTGCCAGCGCCCGTGCAACCGATGTCCCCCACGAGGCCGGCGGAGGGCACAAAAAAGTTTCCGCCGGGCGGAATCAGGATGTAATCGATGTGGTCCGAAATGCCCCGGTTGGCGAGCATGCCGAAGAGGGCGTCCAGGTTGTCCGCGGCGAACGCGGCATAGCTCGACGCGCCGGGGTCCATGTAGATGACGTTGGAATCCGGGACGTTCCGCGCGTTCTTGTAGTAGTTGCCGATGTATTTCGATTCGGCATTCGCCGGATCGATAATGATCAGGAGATTCTCCGGCCCCCCGCCGGCCTGAACCGCGAGCGGAGCCGAGAGGCCCGCCAGAACCACCAACACGAGACACAAAGCCCCTCCGCGCCTGCCAGTGACTTCACCCACCATCCCGCGCACCTCCTGCATGCCGTCGTCGAACCGACAGGTCGACGACGGCCCCACTGCCATATGACTCGTGCCAGAATCTTCGCGACCGCCGAAGTTCGCTTCGGCATGGGCCGGAAACGCTCGTGGCACAAAGCAACCCGCGCCACAAACCGGCCTGCGGATCGACAGCCGCGCCGTGTTCCTGTGTGAGGAATCGCCTGCTGGAAACCCCTGACCCCCTCCTGAGAGTCGGCCGGCTCCTCGGTGGCCGGCGCCTCGGTGATTCCCGATCACCCGATACTATACCGATTCTATCCCTCTCTAACCACGTCGGCGACCCGATTATTCGGCGTGATTCTCGGCCCGGTCGGCGAGACCGGCGAGATCAGAACCGCGGCCGCGCGCCCTGCCAGGCGCGCCAGAGATGCAGTGACGCGGGCAGCAGGGCCGCCCCGACCGCGGTGTAGATGAAGCCGACCGCGACACGGGGAACCGGACCGGAGCGGAGGAGGCGGCCCGTGCCCGCCATGGCGGCCACCAGGAGCCATGTCTTGGGTGATAGGAACCCGCCGATGCAGCGGCCGTCCCCGCGGGCCTCGATTCGCGCGATGATGCGGCGGGCCGCTCGCCCGAGGACGAGATGGGCCTTGATCGCGCCGATGAGAACGGCCGAAGGCAGCAGCAGGAAACGATAGCGCGACGGCCAGGCCCAGCGGGCCCCGAAGAACAGGAGCAGCACGCCAACGATCGACCACATCGCGGCGGCCAGCAGCAGATGCGTCCTGCGGCCGGCAACCGGCGCATGAGCACGAAGCCACGCTCGCATCACGATCCC
>JBHHUY010000247.1:0-2947 GCA_046753965.1 Phycisphaerae bacterium | reverse complement strand
ACGCGGCGAGCGACGGGACGCGACGCTGCCACCGACGAAAACAGGCCTGGTCTCGACGCGGCCCGCCGTTGTGAAATAGGATCCTGCTCACGAGATCTCACAACATCGGCGCGCACGCCGCCCCCTCGTACCGACGCAAGGCTCGCAGGGGCTCACACTTGCTACGCGGCGCGGCTATCATGGTTCGGCCGCGCGGGGCGGCCGCGCGCCGGAGGTCGATTTGCTCGTCTACGCTATCCGACATGCGGAGTCGCTCTCGAATGTCCGACAGGCGGAGGGCCTCAACGCGGGGCTGACCGAACTCGGGCGCCGTCAGGCCGCCGCGCTGGCGGATCGACTCCGCGCCGCGGGGCTCGCCGCCGTCTACAGCAGTCCCTTTGCCCGATGCATCGAATCGGCGATGCCGCTGGCGGAGGCGCTCGGGCTCCCGATTCGCGTCCGCGCCGATCTTTGCGAGCACCACCATCTCCCGCCCGGCACACGCGTCGACCTGGGGCTGGAACCCATGGAACACCTGGGGCGTCGGCATCCTCTCGTGATCTCCTGCGAGGACCAGCAGGAATCGCCCGGCTGGGTCCCCGCCGATGAGACCTTTTCAGCGTTGGTCGCTCGGATGCGGCGTTTCGCGGCTTTTCTCAAGACCCGCTGGACCGGCGAAGACGAGGTGGTCGCCGTCTTCAGCCACGGCAGCCCGATCGCGCGGTTCATCGAAGCCTGGCTGACTGATGAGGCGGGCCCGTCGTTCCGGTTTATCATTGACAACGGCACCATCGCGGCCCTCCGACACCTGGGCGGCGTCAGCACCCTCGTCTGCCTCAACGAGGCATCGCATCTTCGCGGCCTGCCGGTCCCGGCAGCGGCGAACTTCGCCGCGGACGGCACGATTCGTCGTTCGACGGGCGCGGACGGCTGGTAACGGGTTTTGCCCGGGTCGCGGCCCAGAGGTATCATCGCCTGTCGCGGGGCGCCGGCAGCGCGCCGCGGAGGATGATGTGATGCCCGCGGCTCCCGTCGCCATCGGTTCATTCGCCATCGGCCCCGATCAGCCGCTTGCGCTGCTCGCCGGCCCCTGCGTCATCGAGTCGACCGATCACTGCCTGCGGGTGGCCGACACGACCGCGCGCCTCTGCGAACGGCTGGGCATCCATTACGTTTTCAAGTGCAGCTTCGACAAGGCGAATCGGACGAGCGCCGGTGGCTTTCGCGGTCCGGGGCTGACGGACGGGCTGAAGACGCTCGCCCGCGTTCGCGAGACAATCGGCGTTCCGATCTTGACGGACGTCCATCTGCCCGAACAGGCCGCGCCGGCCGCCGCCGTGTGCGACCTGCTCCAGATTCCCGCGTTCCTCTGCCGACAGACAGACCTGCTCGTGGCCGCGGCGAAGACCGGCAAGGTCGTCAACGTGAAGAAGGGCCAGTTCATGTCGCCCGAACAGATGTCCCGGGCGGTGGACAAGGTGCGCGCGGCCGGCAACGACCGCGTCCTGCTGACCGACCGCGGCACGTTTTTCGGGTATGGCCGGCTCGTCAATGATCTCACCTGCGTTCCCGTGATGCAGGGTTTCGCGCCGGTCGTCTTCGACGCGACCCACAGTTGCCAGATTCCCGGCGGCCGGGGGGATCAATCCGGGGGGATGCGCGAGTTCGTGCCGCTCCTCGCGCGAGCGGGCATCGCCGCCGGCGCAGACGCCCTGTTCATCGAGGTGCACGATCGGCCGGACGAGGCGAAATCGGACGCCGCCACGGTCTATCCGCTGGATCGGCTCGAGGACTTGCTGGCGACCTGTCTGCGCATCCGGGATGCGATCCGATGAAGGACGCCCTTCTCAGCGGGCGTCCCAAGATCATTGTGGCACGGGCGTCCCGCCCGTGAGGGCGCCGTCGAGACAGTGGTGTCACAGGATTCCTTGGGGACGCCCTCCGACTTGAAGCGATGGCATCGCGGAGGACCAGCGTGCCTCCGCGGCAGAGAGAGGGCGATCGCGCCGTTCGGCGCCGAAGCCGGTCCTCATTGGAAGCGGGTCCATGACAGAATCGGCGGGACGGAGGACACGCGTAGCGACCGCCCCCCGTGGCGGCCGACGACCGCGGATGGGCCGTTCTTGCGTCGACGTCCGGCACGGGGGCCGGACGCTGCGGCGACACCGTGTCGGGATCGCCGCGAAACCTGTCATGTGCCTATTGGAAGCTGCCGCGGCCGGGGTTTCGTTGACGGGCCGCGATATCACCTCTACCATGACCTGTTTGGCGTTAATTGGAACGGCCCGGGCCCATTCGCCCCGGACCGCTGTTGGGGAGTCGGGTCTCGATGATTGACAAGAGCCTGCTGGATATCCTCGTCTGCCCGAGTTGCAAGCAACCGGTCGAGTTGAAGGATCCCGACCCCGGCGACGACGCCCAGGCGCGGCTCGTGTGCACCGGTTGTGGTCGCCGATATCCGGTAAGGGACGATATCCCCATCATGTTGATCGATGAGGCCGCGCCGCCCCGCGACGCGAAACCTTCCGAATAGAGCGCTTCGAAACCCCAAGACCCAGTATGCTTGCCATTATCTCCGACATCCATTCGAACCTCGAGGCGTTCAGGACGGTGCTCGCCGACATCAAGCGGCGAGGCGTCGAGAAGATCTACTGCCTGGGGGACATCGTGGGCTACGGCCCCGACCCGGCCGAGTGTCTCGACCTCGTGGCCGAACACACCGAGATGAGTCTCTGCGGCAACCACGATCATGCCGTGTTTTACGAGCCCATGAATTTCAACGTGAGCGCCGAGCGCGCCGCCTTCTGGACCCGGTCCGTTCTCGAGGACGAACACGATGCCGAGAAGCGGAATCGGCGTTGGCGCTTCCTGGGCTCGATCGATCCTCGGCAAGAGATGAACGGCTTTCTGTTCGTGCACGGGTCTCCTCGAAAGCCGATCAACGAGTACCTGTTCCCCGACGACGTCT
>JBHHUY010000246.1:0-2949 GCA_046753965.1 Phycisphaerae bacterium | reverse complement strand
GGGGATTGTTCATCGCGACGTCAAACCCGGCAACATCATGATCGACGACGCGGGGCAGGTGAAGCTGACGGACTTCGGCTTGGCCGACGTTCAGGGCATGGGCGACTCGCACGGCCGGGCGATGGGCACACCCGGGTGGATTTCACCCGAGGTCGCCCGCGGGCAGCGCGCGACGCCGGCCAGCGACATCTACGGGCTGGGATTGACGTTGTACTACGCCCTGACGCGAAAGCGACTGATCAAGGCGGAGACGAAAAGCGGCATGATCCGCATGCAGCGCGAGGCCCGCAGCGTGCGGCTTGAAGACCTGCCCGGAGGCTGGCCCCCGCGCCTGCGTGAGATCGTGGCCCGCTGCCTCGAAGCCGATCCGGCCGACCGGTATCAATCCGCCGATGCGCTCGCGGCCGACTTGCTCTGCGCGCTCAGCGCCGATGATCGTGATTCAACGATCGTCCTCGATCGCCGCCACGGCACCCCGCCCCGGTTGATCGCTCCGGTGCTTGGCTGGATTGTGCTGGGGGGGCTTCTCTTGCTCGCGGTTGTTCTCGCCGTCGATTACTGGCTCCGACCGTGAGCGCAACGTGCGGGGTGGGAGGAGCGGGCCGCGCGATCAACTCCGCACGTTCGTGGTGACCCGGAAGTCGAACAGGATCAAGGAATGCTCGAACGTGAAGGTGATCGTATCCCCACAGCCGAAATCGCTTCCGTCGCGCAGGACGTTGCTCTTGTCGTCCGGCGTGCCGACGGTCTGTAACTCCGCCTTGTCCACGATGATCGCCTGAAGGTCGCTGCAATCATCCGAGAACTCGGCCGACTGGCCGGGGCCGATTGTGAAGTCCCGTTTCGTGCCGACGGTGGTCAGGAGCGACTCCGGCATGTTCTGATTGTCGCCCGTGTAGAGCGTGACCTTGACATCAAAAGCACCGTTGTTGACCAGGATGACGCGAACCGTGTTGGTCTGCAAGAATCCGGACAACTGGTCGCAGCTCGCAGTCGCACAAAGCACACACGAGACGGATGCGAGTTTCACAATTGTTCTCACTACGAGACCTCCCTATCTGTGCGAGGACGGTGTCGTTTGTCTCCCAGCCGCTTCACCTATCGTCGCGCCGCCCGGCAGATCGCCTCCAGGTTCACCCGCGGCACTTTCGCCGGATCGTAGGTGCACCCGGGCGCAATCATGATCGGCCGATCGCCGGCCTGCGCCAAGGCGTCGGCGGCCTCCCGTCCGCAGTCGTCGGGCGTGCCCTTCGGCAGGGTGGTCAGGTTGTCGATGCCGGCGCAGATCGCGGGCTCAACCCAGTCGCGCACGTCGCGAATCGCCGGACCCGCCGCGCGGTCCGCCCAGTTGATCACATGGACCGGGTAGCCGGCGAACGCACGGAAGTCCGTCGCGTTTCCGCAAATGTGAAGGACGTTGAACAGGCCGGCCGACGCGGCGGCGAGAATCTCCAGGTCGCTCGGGCGCACCAGGTCGTTGTAGCGTCCGCCATCGTCCGGGTTCGCATCGAGCCAGTCGTCGCGGACCGACATGTAGATGCCGTCGGCCCCGGCGTCGAGGCAGCGCCGCGCGAAGTTCGCCAGGCTCGTGCCGATGGCGCCCAGGGCTGCGCGGACGGCCGCCGAGTCCTGCCGGTGGAATCCAAGAATCGTGGCGGACGCGGGATCGGCCGTGCCCATGTTCGGCGGACTGTGGACCTTGGGCGCTCCTTTGACCAGGCGCCGGAGCGTCGCCCAGGCGTTGAACACCGTCGTGGTCATCAACATCCGCCCGTCGAGCCGGCGTTTTAGTGCGTCAATGAGGTCGAGCTGTCGCGCGAACGGGGGCTCGTCTCCGCGGAGGACCCGCAAAGCGCCCAGTTCGCCGACCGATCGAATCGGCGCGTCGTGCGGGTATCCGTTGTCGTTCATGATCTTGAGGAAATCGAGGTCGAATGCTTCGACGTGGTCCAGATGCGCCGTCACGGCTGCCCGCCCGCAGACCTGATCCGGCGGGAAGTGGTGCCAGAAGCTGACCGGAGGGCGGTCCGGTCGGCGTCCTTCCATCACGCTGAGAACGCGTTCGATTCGATCCATCACGACGCCCTGAACTGAACCGACCCGATCGGCCCCTTGTCGGGGTGATTCGTTCGGCTGTGTTTCCGCGATCATCTTACCGCGAGCCGGTTGTTCGGGGGAGCCCGTCCGATTGCACGCCGGAGGAGAGCGGGCTTGTCGCAGTTCCGACAGGTCGCCGTCCCGGCACGACACGCCCCGTGCTGCCGAAGGCCGTGTTCGCCCGTTTGCGATCCGATCGGCGCGGGTCTATGCTCCCGATCGAAGGAGGCCGCGGCATGGCGGGTGAAGTGGTCGGTAAGGTGCTGAAACTCGCGGTTCGGACCGGTCGACATGCGCCGATGCGCGAGATCGAGTCGGTCCGCGCCACGGCGGATGGCGGGCTGGCAGGCGACGTGGAGAGCGAGCCTGATCGCGGAATCACCTTGCTGGCCTCCGAGCAGTGGGCGGCCGCCACACGGGAACTGAATGTCGAGCTACCCTGGTATACGCGGCGGGCCAATGTGCTCGTCGAAGGCGGCTCGATGGCGGCGTGGGTGGGATCACTCGTCTCCATCGGCGAGATTCAGGTGCGGATCATGACCGAGTCCCGCCCCTGCGGGCTGATGGATCGTTTCCATGATGGTCTGCGAGCCGCTTTGACGCCGGAATGCCGTGGCGGCGTGTGTGGACACATCGTCAAAGGCGGCGTGCTGCGTGTCGGCGATCTGATTCAAATCGAGAGA
Source organism: Phycisphaerae bacterium (assembly GCA_046753965.1). Classification (GTDB taxonomy): domain Bacteria; phylum Planctomycetota; class Phycisphaerae; order UBA1845; family UTPLA1; genus JBHHUY01. The sequence goes on along the minus strand of JBHHUY010000246.1, from coordinate 169 downwards.
CAGGGGACCGAGTAAGAATCACCTGATTGTTCGGCTGGTTCGGCCGCCCGGCTCTGCCGTTCGGCGGATCATTCACTCCCCCTCGCGCTGCCCGCATTCTGGCGGCGGAAGCAGCGCTCTTCCTCTGCGCTTGATCCGGTATCATCGGCTTGGCTTCGCGGCCTGTGTC
>JBHHUY010000245.1:0-3009 GCA_046753965.1 Phycisphaerae bacterium | reverse complement strand
GAAATCCCGCAGGCCCGCCGCGTCGAGGACGGGTGGGGCGTCCGGATAGCGATAGGCGTAGGCCGAGAGGTCGGGATAGGCCCCGGACCGCTCCGCCGTCTGACGAACGCTGCTTTTGGACGGGGCATCGGCCGGATCACAGCCGACCATCACGAGAATGAGAAGCGATGTGATGAGTGTCCGGACGGCCCCACTCGGCCACGCGAGTAACTTGAAGGGCGTCCCCGCCGCATTCTGGCGCCGCATCCCGTGGCGCCGCAGCTTGTGGCACCGCAGCTTGTGGCACCGCCGTCTCGGCGGTGGAGACCCGCACGAACCACCCGTGTGATTCATCAGGCTGTCGGGGTGGGTGTGAGCAGGCCGAAAGGGGCGTTCGCGTCCTTGCGACATCATCCATGACCTCCAAAGGATTCTGGTTGTCTGTCAGCCCGTTGCGGAACCGTGGCGCCGGCATCGTGCTCGTGGCCCCATCGGCTGGAAGCCGGTGCCGCGGCGCAGGGAGTCGACTTCTACCACGGACTCCTATCGGATGCGGCCGGGACTATTCCTGAGCCAGGTTGACCGTCGACTCATCCACCGCGGCCTCCTCGACCCGTTTGGCCAGGACGTGGATGCGTTCCCGCACTTCCTGCGCCATCCGGGAATTGGGGAAATCGCGGGTGATCTCACGCCCCACTTCGTACGCCTCGACCCAGTTCTGGCCGGTGACGGCGAGCGAGAATTGCACGGCCAGGTTCCGCAGCTTGGCGCGGAAGACACCCCGCGCCGACTCCTCCAACGCGGCCGCCTCGTTAGGCGTCAGGAACTGATCGAGCTGCTTCAGCACCGCGATGCCCCGATCCACCTCGTTCCGCTGGACCGCCTCGTCCCAGTCCTTCAGCAACCGCCGCTTGTGTTCGTTTCGCATCCGCGCGAATCGTTTCGGCAGCTCCCTCACTTCGGGGCTGTCCGGATGATCGGCCGCCAGGCGGTCCATCTCGCGGCGGGCGCGGTCCCAATCCCGCGAAGCCATGTGGGAGCGGACCTGTTCAATCGCTTCGTGCAGCTTGTCTCGGCGATCGATCTGCCGCGATCGATCGACCTCCTCTCGAAGACGCATCGCTTCGTTCTTATACCCGTGGCGGGATTCGAGCTGTTCGACCAGGGCATAGGCGGCTTCCCAGTCGCCGCGGATGATCTCCTCGTTGATCGCCAGGCGCAGCGCCGTGCGCTCTCGGCCGCGATGGGTGACGCTCCGAACCAGTTCCGAGAGCTGCGCGTTTTCAGCGACCACTTTCAAGTCTTCGCGCCCGCCCTCGAGGACCGATTGAATGTCCCGCAGGACGTCATAGCTTCTGAATGAATGGGCCTCGACCTTCAGGATGACACGCACCAGGCACCAGAGGTACACCGACAGGGCGCCCAGAATGCACGCGCCGGCCAACAGCGCCAGTGGGACCACGTAGGCCGCCAAGGTCGACTCGGTCTCGATGCTGATGCGGTAACCGGCCAGAAAGACCAGGACGGCGATGCCGAAGAAGATCAGGATGCCGCTCAGGCGGGCCGATCGGCGAATGCCGCCGAATCGTGTGGGCGTGTCTGCCATGTCTGCTCTCTCTCCGTCAGCGCGCGGCCGGTCGGCGTCGCGGGGCCCTGGCGCCCCGCGGGCCGCTTCTATCCCTAATGTATCCCGGTTTTCGGGACCTGTCAAATAGAAACGTTCACAACCTCCATCGCGAACGTGAGTTACGAATTGTCGCAATCGTTTATTCGACTCACGGGCCGGAGGCGGAAGCCGTGTCCGAAACGCCGTCAGCGCGATCGATCGGTTCGGCCGAGGATTCGGCATCTTCACCAATCGGAGCGGGCGATTCGGGCTCGATTGCGCCGAGGGCCACAAGCCGCCGGTAGGCCTCGGCCGCCCACGTCGTCTCGGGATAGCGTTCGACGATCCAGCGATAGTAGAACGCGGCCGCATCGATCGCCCGGGTCCGTTCGTAGTAACGGGCGATCGTGTACTCCTTGTGTGCACGGCTCTCGGTGATGCGGTTCAACAGTTGTGGTACGCCGTTCTCCGCGGCGTGGCGGGGATAAAGGCTGTTGAAGTCCTTCAAGTAGACTTCCGCCTCCAGGAGATCGGCTTCGTCGAACTCCACGCCGGGAAACCGGGCGAAGGCCGACTGGCCGCTCCGCAACATCGCGATCTTGTGGTACCGACCGCGGGGAAAGTCGCGGGTCAGCCGGGCATAGGCCGCCTCGGCCTCCTCGAATTCACCCCGATCGTAGTGGTAATCCGCCTTGCGCCGCAGCGCCTGCTCGGCGACCGGCGTGCCCGGCGCCCAGGTGTCGATGATCCGATCCAGCATCTCGAGCGCCTCGTCGGTCGCCGACAACCACAGGAGCCCCCCCCAGAGCCGCTGCTTGCGATTCTTGAACAGGAGCATCTCGGCGATGATCAGCTCCTTCCGGACCGCGCGGTCCGCCAATTCCGTCCCCGGCCAGCCTCCGAGGAGCTCTTCGAGCCAGCGGTAGGCCTTCATCAAATCGCCGCCTCGCGGCTTGGCGTCCTCGGCCAATACTTCTGTCTCCGCGGCGTAGAACAAAGCCTCCGGCAGGAAGGACGAGTCCTCGTACATCTTGAACCACAGCTTGAAGGCCTTACGCGCCGCCTTGTATTCTCCACGCGCCAGCAGTGTGCGGGCCAGCGCCAAGTCGCCGTCGTCGGTCCCTGGAATGGGCGGCGCGATCGTCACCCATTCGCCGGAGGACACGTCGTACTCGAGCCGCTCGTGGTAGGTTTCGTCTGACTGGCCTCGCGCCACGCTCGGCGAGAGGAAAGCGATCCACAGCAGCAGGGGGGCGATGCGCGCCATCAGGGGACCCTCGACTGAAAGAAATGCGAACCGCGGCCGCGACAAGGCGGCCGATTCCGCCGGCCGGGATTGTACGACACCCGCAGCCGACCGCAATTCGGCCCGTCCTCGACGATGTGAGCGGGGTCCATGACAGTTCAGGCGGCTCTGATGTAGC
>JBHHUY010000244.1:0-3041 GCA_046753965.1 Phycisphaerae bacterium | reverse complement strand
GCACGACTGGCCGCCCGGGGTCGACATTCTCCGCGCGCCCGCCGCGGCCGCCTGCTTCGCCGCCGGTTGCGCGCTGTTCGCATGGGTCCGATCCCGTCCAACCCGTACGCGCCGCACCGACCCGCCGCCCGCGGTCGAAGTGTGGCGGGCCGGCGCCCTCGTCACCGGCGCGCTGGGAGCCGGGGCGATCGTCTATGTGCTCGTCGTGGCGACCGGTCTTCGCATGATCGATCCGACTGTGACCGCGCACGCCATCTCGGCCGATGGGCTGTATGTCCTCGCGGCCCTGCTGTTGGCCGGTATCTGTTGGATCGTGTCGGGACCTCCGCCCCGCCAGCCGTCCCTGTTGTTGGTCCTGGCCGCGCTGGTCGTCTGGTGGACGAGCCTGATGATTCCGTCCGCATCGCTTGCCGCCGAGATCCTGCCCGGCGAGCGCCTCCCGCTCCAGCCCGGCTGGTGGACGTGGACCTTCCAGCTTCAATTCGGCCTCGTCGCGGTGCTCGTGATCGGTACACTCATCCAGGACCACCTCTATCGCCGCCGCAGAAAGGCGGCCTGGCCCGATCGGTTGGAGAATCTCGTCCTGCCTTATTCGCAGTGGCGCGGATACATCCGGGTCGAAGCCCTGATCGCGGGCATCGTCCTCATCCTCGGGGTCTATCAAATCGTGCGGGGCAGTCGGCCCGCCTGGCAGTTGTCTCTCGCCAACGCCCTCGCCTCTCTCGCGGCGGGCGCCTGCTGTTTGTTCATGACCCATCGCCGATGGAGCGGCAACACCGCGGGCCTGGGCATGTCCCTGATGACGCTGGCCGTCGTGGCCTTGGCCGCGGCCGCGGCGACCCCCTTCTACCCCGCCGGTGCGTCGGTCGAATACGCCGATCGATTGCCCGCCCTCTTCACCGCCGTCCTGCTCGCCCTGGGTCTCATGGCCGGGCTCTGGAACTGGCTGAGTCGGTTTTGGGATCAGCAGTTGCTCGACGGTCGGCCGTGGACGACGGCCGGCCGGATGATCCCCTACGCCCAGCGGACGGGCTTCCTCCTGACCGCGCTCGCCGTGCTCGTCGCGTTTCAGATGACGCTGTGGCCCAACCTGGTCGCGACGACCGGCGACAACAGCACGCCGCGCATACTCTGCGGCGCGCTGACCCTCGCGCTTCTCGCCGCACTCGCGACGCGGGAGGGCCGCCGGCGCGATTCGGCGCCCACCGCCACGCTGGCGGTCGCGTTTGTCATCGCCGCGATCATCTTCGTGTTCATTCGATTGCCCGCGTCCACCCTGCGCGGCCGCCTCATCCAATACGACACCGTCGTCCTCGCGGCGCTCGCCTTGCCGATTCTGATCGCCGCCGAATCACTGCGCAAGACCCGGTGGCGCGCCTTTTCGGTGCCGCGGTGGTTTCTGGCATTGCTGATTCTGCCCATGCGGACGCTGCTTGAACTCGGCGCGCCGGCCCGGCTCCCCGCGGCCTGGGTTCGACCGGCCGCCCTCGGAACGTTGGCGGCCGTCTATGCCTTCGCCGGCCTCCGCGAACACCGTCGCGCCTTTCTCGTGTTGGGCGCGGTCCTGCTCATCGCCGCCCTCACCAGTCTGTATCACTTGTAATCGCGCCGGAGCATCCATACAGTTCCAGGTGTGAGATGGGCGCGTGGATCGCTGCGCGGCGCCGTTCGGACCCCGATACCGAGGAGATGCGGGTGCGTGCCGTGGTTCAAAGGGTCGGCCGGGCCTCCGTCACGATTGCGGGCGAGGTGATCGCGCGAATCGACGCCGGAGTGCTCGTCTACCTCGGCGTCGCGCGCGACGACCACGAGGAAGACGCCACGTATCTTGCGAACAAGATTCGACACCTGCGCGTCTTTCGCGACGCCGAGGGCAAGATGAACCTCGATGTCGCCGAGGCGGGCGGCTGCGTGCTGGTGGTCAGCAACTTCACCCTGCTGGGCGACGCCCGCAAGGGACGCCGGCCCGCTTACACCGCCGCCGCCGAGCCGGCGGCAGCCAACACGCTCTACGAGGTGTTCTGTGAGCGGCTCCGGCAGGCCGGGCTGACGGTGCGGACGGGCCGCTTCCGGGAATCGATGTTGGTGCAAGCCGTGAACGACGGCCCCATTAACATCCTGCTGGACTCGGGCAAACGGTTTTGACGGTCTGCCTCCCGGCGGCGACGACCCGAGATAATCTCGAAAAAAGGCGCGTGACAAGGCCGGGCCGACCCGCTAGAATGACGGCAGTAGGTGATCGGGGGCTCCCAGCGGTTATGCGAGGCGGCGCCTCGGCTTGAAGATCCGGATCCCTGCGGCAGTACGCCAATTCAGCAATCGGCCGATTGTTCCCCGTGGTTTGTCCGTCGGGCTGTCCCGGCCTTCTGAAACGAACTGCTGATTACCTCGCGCGACACAACTCGGCCTCCCGGTTCGATGTGCTCAGTGGGAGGAGCCGCTGACGAAGAAAGAAGGAAGATCGGGTTGCCGCAAGCCGGTCATCGGTCTTGCGGGCGGCGTCGGAGCCGGCAAGAGCACGGTCTCGGCGATGATGAAAGAACTGGGAGCCGGCGTGATCGGATCGGACGCGCTGGGCCATCAGGAAATCAACACGCCGGACGTGAAGCGGACGCTCGTCGAATGGTGGGGAAAGGCCGTCATTGCCGCCGACGGTTCGGTGGATCGGGGAAGGGTTGCTTCCATTGTTTTCGGGGATGAGTCCCAGCGGCGCCGACTCGAAGCGCTGCTGCATCCTAGGATCGCGCGCCGCCATGACGAGATGATGGCCGAGTTCGACAGGCAGGACGACGTCAAGTTCATCGTGATCGACAGCCCGCTGCTCTTCGAAGCGAAGCTGGACCGACTCTGCGACGCCGTCGTCTTCGTCGAAGCTCCCCTTGACGCGAGAGAAGAAAGGTCCGAAAAGTATCGCCGTTGGCCCAGGGGAACGCTCGCCCGGCGAGAAAAAAACCAACAACCGCTGGACATGAAACGCAGAAGGGCCGATTATATCTGCGACAACAACTCCACCCTGAACGAACTGCGAAAGCAAGTAGAAG
>JBHHUY010000243.1:0-3098 GCA_046753965.1 Phycisphaerae bacterium | reverse complement strand
GGCGTCATCGAGCGACGCAGGCTCATCGACGGCACCGGCGTCGAGCCGGGCGACGCGGTGATCGGCCTGGCCTCCGACGGTCTGCACTCCAACGGGTTCAGCCTGGTCCGCAAGGCGCTCGGTCGCGTGTCGGCGGCGGCCTGGCGCGCTGAGCCCAAAGGGGCCCGCGCCGCGCTACCCGTTGACCTCGGCGAACCGTTGATCGACGCCGTCCTGCGGCCCACGCGCCTTTATGTCCGGCCGATCCTGGCCCTGCTCGGGGCGTACCGGCGGAAACGTGTGATTCGGGCGATGGCCCACATCACCGGCGGTGGGCTGGAAGGCAACGTGCCGCGGGTGCTCCCGCCCCGATGTGACGCGCGGCTTTCACGAAAACGGTGGCCGGTGCCGCCGGTTTTTCGGCTGCTCAAACATTGTGGCGTCGCGAACGAGGAGCTGTATCGCGTGTTCAACATGGGGATCGGCTATATCCTGATCGTCCGCCCCGCCTTCGCCGACAGCGTGGTGAGACGACTGAACAAACTCGGGGAGCGGGCGTATCGAATCGGGACCATCCAGCGTGGCCGCGGCCGCGTGAAATGGCGATAAGGACTGGCGTGCGTCCTCGGAAGTCCTCCGGCACCGCCGTCTCGGCGGCGTGTACACGGGCGGGACACCCGTGCCACAGAGGGTTCAGGACACGGTCTTATCAGAATCGAAGGATGCGAAGGGCAACCGTGAACGATCAGCCGTCAGCAAGGGCAATCTCCATCTGATCGCTGACGACCGATGGCTGATCACTGACAACTGATAACTCTCCACCCCACCCATGGCCCTGATTGTTCAAAAGTTCGGCGGAACGAGTCTTGCGGGCGCGGAGAAGATCCACGCCGCGGCGCGGCGGGCGATTCGCGCGAAACGCGAGCACGACCGGGTCGTGGTCGTGGTTTCGGCCATGGATCGCACGACCGATGAGTTGACGGACCTGGCTTACCAGATTACCGATCGACCGAGCCGCCGTGAGATGGACCAACTGCTCGCCACCGGCGAACAGGTCTCGATCGCCTTGATGGCGATGGCGATTCACCACGCCGGGCACGATGCGATCAGCCTGACCGGCGGGCAGATCGGCCTGCGAACCGACCGCGCCTTCGGCCGGGCGCGGATTCGTGAAATCACGCAACGCAGCCGCATCCTCTCGCTGCTGGAGCAGGGCAGCATCGTGATCGTCGCCGGCTTTCAGGGGGTTGACGAGGCGGCCCACGTCACGACCCTCGGCCGGGGAGGGTCGGACACGACGGCCGTCGCCCTGGCGGCGTCTCTGGAGGCGGACAGTTGCGAGATCTATACCGATGTGGATGGGATCTACTCCGCCGATCCGCGCATCGTGCCCGAGGCCCGCAAACTGTCCCACATCTACTATGATGAGATGCTGGAACTGGCCTCGCTCGGGGCGCAGGTGCTGCACTCGAGGAGCGTCGAACTCGGGAAGAACTACGGCGTCGTGATCCGTGTGCGCAGCAGCTACACCGACGCGGAGGGAACCGACATCGTGAACGAATCCGCCGATCTCGAACAGGTCATCGTGCGCGGGGCCGCGCTGAAGAAGGACCTCGCCCGCGTCGAGCTGAACGGCGTGCCGAATATCCCCGGGCTGGCGAGTCGGATCTTCTCCCGAATCGCGCGGCGCGACGTGATCGTCGACGACATCATTCAGGTTGTCCACGACGGCGGGGCGACCGCGAATCTCAGCTTCACCATTGATGCCGCCGACAAGGAGCAGGCCCGCGCGGCCGGCGAGGAATTGGCCCGCGAAATGACCGGCATGAAGGTCGAGATCAAGGAGAACCTCGCCAAGGTCTCCGTCGTCGGCGTCGGCATGCGCACCCACACCGGCGTCGCCTCGCGGATGTTCGAGGCCCTGCACCAGGCGGACGTCAACATCGACAACATCAGCACGAGCGAAATCGTCATCAGTTGCGTCATCAAAGCCGACGACGGCGAGCGCGCCCTGCGCGTGATTCATGCGGCCTTCGAGCTCGACGAGGACGCCGCGCAGGACGATGCCTGAGCGCGCGATCGGCCCCACTTCCCTCCCGGTCCGACGGCGGTTCACATTCGAACCCGAAACGCGACGCCGAAACTCGGAGATTACGTGCAAGCCACGGAAGGATGCGTTTGACCCCAACCGAAGCCGATGGAAGACGCCGGCCACGAGCGACCTGCCCCAGGTTCAAGTGCCCGTCCTGCAACGCGGGCGGGCGTCAGATAGTCGCAGGGCAGCGCGCGGCCGGACGGCTGCGGCGGAGCGGTGCCACCCTCACCGGCCACCTCTCGTAACCGGCCGCGATCGCATGTAACCACCGCCCTATCAGGCAGTTACAACGTCAGCCGGCGTCCGGCCGCAACCGTGGTCTACGCCCATGCCCGCCGGACGCGGTCCACCCGATCTCCGGCCGCGGCGCCCCAGCCCCGAGCGCGCCGCGAGGCCCGCCGGTGGATCGCGAGAAACGCACGCCGCAATAAACGGGGCAGGTAAGGGAATGAATCATGTGGAACCGGTCAGCCGCCCCTGCGGCGGCCACAGCCGGGCCGAACATCGTCAACCCTCTTCCTTCTATGGAAGAACCTACTCCCCCATGGGGCCGTCCGACCGGGCGGCCCCTTTTGTTGTGCCGTTCTCCCCGGCGGACCAGGCCCAGCGACAATCCGGCGTCAAACTGATTCTGTTGTCCGGCTCCCGGCGGCTGGGTAGGATGATATGCACCCGCACCCGTCAACACGGACGAGGCGACCGGGCGATTAGCTCAGTTGGCCAGAGCACCTCGTTTACACCGAGGGGGTCGCAAGTTCGAGTCTTGCATCGCCCAGATTCAGCATTTCGACGGTTGTGTATATGCCGGCGTTGTCTCGCAAGCTCTCGCGTTTACGTGGCTTAGAGCTTCGGCTGTTTGTCGGCTTCCGACCTGTGCGAAATAATTCCGCAGGATTCTGCACGCTTTTCCCGGCCGCCGCCTTCTCGTAGTCGGCATTCGTCACTTGCAGGTAGTGCTTCATCGCGACGCGCGGGCGTCCCGCCCTGCACCCCGTCGCCGATCGAGGCGACCCAGCCGCCCGCC
>JBHHUY010000242.1:0-3168 GCA_046753965.1 Phycisphaerae bacterium | reverse complement strand
TCCGCCTGCGGATGGACGCGGAACAGGCGAAGAAGCTGGCGTCCATCCTTCCGTCGCGATTCTATCGCAGTCGCGAAGCGATGGTGGAGGCGGCGCGGACGCATTCGATGGCCAACCTGATCGATACGGACACGGGATTGAAGATCGACTTGAGCGTGTTGCCCACCGAACCGTTCTACAAAGCGGTCATGAGCCGTCGCCGAAAGGTCGAATACAAGCCCGGCGGCCCGGGGTTCTGGGCCGTGTCTCCGGAATACATTGTGCTGATGAAGTTGCTGCGGCGGCAGGTCACGCGGTCGGAGAAGCAGTGGGAAAACGCCCTGGCGGTTGTGCGCGTGCAAGGCGCGGCGCTGGATTGGGCCTACCTGAGACGCTGGGCAGACGAGCTTCATATCGCCGCGGACATGCGCGCACTCCACACCGCGGCGGGCATCTGAGATGGCGGTCGCGATGGGAAGGAAGAAGAAGCGGCGCCCTCCAACGTCCGGCAAGGCGGATCTCGCCTCGACTGCGGAGAAAGCAACAGCCGGTCGGTTGCGCTGGCTGACCGTCAAGGGCGCCCGGCACCACAATCTGAAGAACATCGACGTTGCGATACCGCTCGGACGGTTCGTCTGCGTCACCGGCGTGTCCGGATCGGGCAAGAGTTCGCTCGTGATCGACATCATCCGCGAGCGCCTCGCCCGCGATCTGAACGGCTCGGAAAAGGCCGCCCCCGGCCGGCATGACCGGGTTCTCGGTCTCCGGCATCTCGACAAGGTTATCAACATCGACCAGGCGCCCATCGGTCGCACCCCGCGCAGCAACCCCGCGACCTATATCAAGGTCTTCGACGAAATCCGGCGGCTGTATGCCAAGCTGCCCGACAGCAAGGTTCGGGGCTACGCGCCGGGGCGCTTCAGTTTCAACGTGGCGACCGGCGCGCAGGGCGGCGGTCGCTGCGAGGCCTGCGAGGGAAACGGTTCCAACCGCGTCGAGATGGACTTCCTCGCCGATGTCTGGACGCCCTGTCCGGTCTGCGAGGGCAAACGGTTCGACCACGAAACACTTCAGATTCGGTATCGCGGCCGGAACATCTTCGACGTGCTCGACATGGACGTGCAGGAGGCGCTGGCGCACTTCGACGCGATCCCGCGGATCAAGATGATGCTCGCCACCCTGCACGACGTCGGACTCGACTACATCAAGCTCGGACAGGCGAGCACGACCCTCTCCGGCGGCGAGGCGCAGCGCATCAAGCTCGCTCGCGAACTTGTGAAGAAACCCACCGGCCGAACGCTCTATCTCCTCGACGAACCGACGACCGGCCTGCACTTCGACGACATCCGGCGACTGCTGGCCGTGCTCCACGGCTTCGTCGAGTCGGGCAACACCGTCATGGTGATCGAGCACAACCTGGACGTGATCAAGACCGCCGACTGGGTCATCGATCTCGGACCCGAGGGCGGGGAAGACGGCGGACGCGTGGTTGTCGCCGGCACGCCGGAAGATGTGGCGGCGTGTCGAGCCTCTTACACGGGGGCGTCGCTGCGAAGCGTCCTGCGGAGAAGAAAACCGCGTCGCGGCACACGGACGGCCGCACCCGGACGAGGCCGGGGCGCATCCGCGAGAACCTCGGCTCGGCAGCGCGGTGACACAGAAATCGTCGTGCTCGGGGCGAAGGAGCACAACCTGAAGGACGTCAGTGTCCGGTTGCCGCGCGGCGCGATGACGGTCTGCTCGGGTGTCTCCGGCAGCGGGAAGACGAGCTTCGCGCTCGATACCGTCTATGTCGAGGGACAGCGGCGATACGTCGAATCGCTCTCCGCCTACGCGCGACAGTTCCTCGGCCAGTTCAAGAAGCCCAAGGTCGATCATGTCAGCGGGCTCTCTCCCGCCATCGCCATCGAACAGAAATCCGCCAGCAAGAGCCCCCGCTCGACCGTCGGCACGGTGACGGAAATCTACGATTACATGCGCGTCCTGTGGGCCCGCGTGGGGCGGCCGCACTGTCCGCGGTGCAACGTCGAAATCGGCACGCAGAGCAGCGAGGAGATCATCGACAAGATCGTCGCCTCGCCCGATGGAACACGATTGCTCCTCTGCGCGCCGATCGAGCGCGCCACCGGCGAAACGTGGCCCGACCTGCTCGCCAGATGGAAGGCGGAGGGCTACGCGCGGGCGCGAATCGACGGCCGGGTCGTGGACTTCTCCACGAATCCGCGCATCGACGAGCGCCGCCGGCATGCCGTCGAGATCGTAGTGGACCGCGTGGTCGTGCGTCCGCGGTCGCGGTCGCGCATCGCGGATTCGGTCGAACACGCGCTGGCGCTGGGCAAGGGCGTGCTGCGGGTCGTCGAGGTCGAAGCGACCTCCAACCGGGAGACGCGCGAGAAAGAGGTCCGGCGGTACTCTCAGCTCTTCGCCTGCGACGCCTGCGGCGCAAGCTACGACGAGATCACACCGCATCACTTCAGTTTCAACTCCCGCCTCGGGTGGTGCCCGCGTTGCGAGGGCCTGGGTGTGCAGCGCGGCACCCGTGCCGACGCCGTGATCATCGCACCGGACCGATCGATGCTCTCCGGCGGGATCGTGGGCTGGCAGGACGTCGAGGCCCGGCCCTTGTTGCGAGCCGTCCTGGTCGCACTCGCACGGGCGATCGGTCTTGATCCGGCCGCGCCGCTGGCCGATCTCGCACCGGAACATTGGCATGCCCTGCTCTTCGGCTTGGGAGAACGGTGGGTCTCCGTCGAGGACGCCGATGAGACGAACGGCCTGCGCTTTCAGTGGAAGGGCTTTTTCCCCGCCATCGACGAGGCGACGAAGATGTCGTGGGAGTACCGCCGCCGGCTTGAGGAACTCGTCACCGATGTGCCGTGTCAGGCCTGTGGCGGCGGGCGCGTGCGGCCCGAAGCGCGGGCCGTCCGCCTCGGCGGCCAGTCGATCGTCGAGGTCTGCGCGATGCCGCTCTCCGGCGCGGCGGCGTTCTTCAAGTCGTTGCGGCTGGATCGGCGGCGGGCGCGGATCGCCGGAGAGCTTCTGCACGAGATCAAATCGCGCCTGCGCTTTCTCGTCGACGTGGGACTGGGCTATCTCACCCTGGGGCGGTCGGCCCCAACCCTGTCCGGCGGGGAATCTCAGCGCATCCGGCTCGCCTCACAGATCGGCAGCGGCCTGACGGGGGTGCTG
>JBHHUY010000241.1:0-3194 GCA_046753965.1 Phycisphaerae bacterium | reverse complement strand
AGGCGCTCTCCACCAGAGTGTCGAGCACGCGTTGCCCGGCGCGTTTGACGTTCGACGACACACCCCGGTCGGGGGTGTACCAGTTCCGCCTCAAGCGAACATCGGGCGAGACGGTCACGCGGTATGCCGCGGTCAATCCCGACCGGACCGAGCCTGATCTGAGCCCGGCGCGCAAGATCGAGTTGCAGGAGTCATTGACGGAGCTGCCGTTTGAGTACATCGCGGATACTTCGATCCTGGCCGACGCCTCGGCGAGCGCGCGACAGGAACTGTGGTGGCCCATCCTGCTGGCGGTCGTCGCATTGCTGATGCTGGAGCACGGACTGGCCTGGTGGTTCGGAACGCGGGGATAGCGAGGCGGCCGAGGTGACGGCATGACAGTGACGTTCGAGCCTGGCATTGGTTTCGAGATGCGTTGTACCCAGGCTGTCCGCCGTGTTCTTCGGATCGCCTGGACGGAGTGCGGATGATAGACCCGGCACGCGCCATCCTGGCGGAGAACATCACGACCGTCGGCATTGACGAGAAGATCGAGCTGGCGCGCTGGTCGTCCGGCAACGCTTTGCTGGTCGGCGGCCTGCTCGCCATTGCTGCGCTTTATGCCGTCGGCTGGATGTACCGCCGAGAGGGCAGGGGAACCGTCTCGCGCCGCCTGCGTTGGACCCTGGTCGCCTGCCGCGTCATGGTCCTCGTGCTGCTCGGCGTCATCGGGCTGGAGCCGGTCCTTGTGAAGTACGTCCACCGGCGTCTCGGCGCCCATACCCTCGTCCTGGTGGACGACTCGGCGAGCATGGCGCTCGCCGACCAATACCGGCGAACCGAAGACAGAAGCCGCGTCGAAGCGGTGGTCGCCGGCGTGCCCACCGAGGGCCTCGTCCGCGAAGCGATCTGCCTGACGATCGTCGAACGCGACAATCGGCGGTGGCTCGACGCCCTGGCCGAGAAGAACGAGGTCAGGGTCTTCTCCTTCGGCGACCGCCTGGTCGCCCGCGCCTCGATCCCGAGAGATCGGAACGGCAAAGCAGGTCTGCCCGCACCGGTCACCCCCCACCCCAACGGGGCGGCCACGGATCTGGGCCTCGCCGTCCGCGGCGCGCTGGATTCGGTGGCAGGCGCACCGGTCGCGGGGATCATCCTCCTCACGGATGGTCGATTCAACCGTGGCGAGTCTCCCGGTGTGATCGCGCGCTTCCTCAAGCAGGCGGGCGTCGATCTGTTCGTCATCGGTGTCGGCGATCCGGCCGAGCCCGTCAACGTGCGCGTCGTTCGCCTCGAAACCCCGCGCTCGGTCTTCAAGAACGACCCGTTCAGCGTGACGGTCCGGATCGAGGCGGAGGGCGTGGGAGAAGACGCTATCAAGGTCGAGCTATTCGAGCGGCGCGGCGAGGGAGACGACACGAGAGAGGCACTTGTCGCCGGACGAACGGTCCGGCCCGACGCCGACGGGCATGTGGCGCCGGTCGTGTTCGAGTGCAAGATCTCCAAGCCGGGTGCGGTCGGCTATGTGGCGCGGGTCTCGCCGAGGCCGTATGAAGTCGTCACGTCCGACAACCGGCGCGAAAGCCGCCCGGCGGTGCGCATCCTCGACGACAAGATGAAAGTGCTGCTCGTCGCCGGCGCCCCGAGCTACGACTACCGTTTCCTCGCTCGGATGCTGGAGCGCGACGCGACCGTCGATCTGTCCACCTGGCTTCAATCGGCGGACGCCGGCGCGGTCCGGGACGGCAACACGATCATCACCGAGTTGCCGACCACACCCGCCGAGATCAACCGATACGACGCGCTCATCCTGATGGACTGTGATCCGGGCGAGTTCGACCCGACCTGGGGCAGCATTCTGGCGAGCTATGTCTCGGACCACGGCGGCGGCCTGCTGTATCAGGCGGGCCGGAAGTATACGGGGCGTTTCTTCCGATCGGCGAAGATGCAATCCCTGACCGAGGTGTTGCCCGTCGTGCCGGACCCCGAAGCGGAGATCGTGATCAACGAGCTGGGCCACTATCAATTCCGCCCCTGGCCGATCGGCGTCCCCAAGGAAGCGGCGTCCGATCCGATTCTCCGGCAATCGGACGATCCGAGCGAATCGCGGGTCATCTGGGCGGCGCTGGGCGGCGTGTACTGGCATTATCCCGTCCGGCGGGAGAAACCGGTCGCCCGGGTGCTGATGCGGCACACCAACCCGCGGATGGCGAACGAGTTCGGCGAGCATGTGCTGTTCGCGACGCAGTTGGTGGGCACGGGCCGCACGGCCTATCTGGCGATCGACTCGACGTGGCGCTGGCGCCGCTCCGACGAGCGCTACTTCAACCGGTTCTGGATCCAGACACTGCGATACCTGGTGGAAGGCAAACTCCTCGGCGGCCGGGCCCGAGGCTGGATCCTGACGCCGAAGGATGAGTATGAAGTGGGCGAAACGATCGTCGCGATGGTTCGCGCGCTCGACGAACGGTTCGAACCGCTCCTGATGCCGCAACTGGAGATGGTGCTCTCATCGGCGAACGGCGGCGACACGACTCCGAGTCGGACCGTCACCCTGACGCCGATCCCTGGGCGCGCGGGTTACTACGAAGGGCGCTTCACGCCGGCTCGCGTCGGGACCCTCCGGCTGCGGCTCAGCCTGCCCGGCGCCCCGGCGCGCGACGACGCGGACCGATCGAAGGAAGTGACGAAGGAGATCGTGGTGTCCCAGCCCGATCTGGAGTTGCGAAGCATCTCGATGGATCGCGCGGGCCTCCGGGCCCTGGCGGAGGCAGCCGGCGGCAACAGCCGCTATCTCGACATCGACCAGGCGGATCGACTCCCCACATTGATCGAGGACCAGAGCCGGACATTCACGGTCCGCGGCCGGCCCCGGCCGCTCTGGAATCATCCGTCCGTCTTCATCGTGCTGATCTCACTGCTGACGATCGAATGGATCCTCCGGAACAAGGCGAGGTTGCTGTGAAGACGCGGAAACGCGTCGCCGGAACGGTTTGAGGGTGACGACCATCGAGACAAACAGCTCACAATTCCAGCGCCGGGTGCTCGCCCCACTGGAACAACTCGGGCAAGCGCTCAAGCGTCATGTCCTGGTGGAGGGCTGCTGCGGTTGCCTCGCGGCGATGGTCGGCCTCTGCGCGGTTCAATTCCTGCTCGACCGCCTCCTCGTGCTCGGCACCGGCCCGCGAGCGGCCCTGCTGCTCGGAGTGGCCGCC
>JBHHUY010000240.1:0-3195 GCA_046753965.1 Phycisphaerae bacterium | reverse complement strand
TGGCGGCTGAACGAAGGCTATCAGCTCAACCAGTCCAAGATCGCGCTGGGGAGCGGCGGGACGTTCGGGAGGGGGTTCACCGAGGGGGCCTTCTTCCGGCACGCCCTGTTGCCCGAGGAGCACAACGACTTCATTTTCGCTGTGATCGGCCACCAATGGGGTTTCGTCGGCTGCATGGCGGTGCTCACATGCTATCTCATCGTGATCGCCGCCGGGCTCACCATCGCTTCGATGACCTCCGACCCGCTCGGTCGATTGCTTGCCGTGGGGGTCTGCGCGCTCATCAGTGCCCAGACGATCATCAACACGGGCATGACCATCGGCCTGATGCCCATCACCGGCATGTCGCTGCCCTTCATCAGCATGGGCGGCAGCGGGCTCATCACGAACTATCTCGCGATTGGTCTGCTCGTCAGCATCGCGCGGCGGCGGCCGGTCGACTTTGCGCCCAAGCCCTTCGAGTTTGAAGACGACGCGTGACCCGCCGCGGTCATTCCTCGAAACCGATCCGCGCGATCACGGGCCGATGGTCGGAACCTACGCCCACACCGGTCTCACAGCGCGTGCAGCTCAGGCCGTTCTTCAGATAGATGTGATCGATCCGGATGCCGGGGAGATACCGGAAGAACGAGATGACCGGCCAGGTCGCGCCGGGGCCCCGGCCGCCGAGTTCGTGCGCTTCGTTCAGCCCGCCCGCGCGCAGGACGGCGGCCTGAGGGCAGCGCTCGGTGAAGTTGAAGTCGCCGGCGAGAATCAGCGGCAGTCTTTCCTCCCCGAGCAGGTTCGCCAGATCGGCGAATTGTCGCCGCGTGGCCGTCGTGTAGCGGATGTTCTTGGCCGGCAGCAGATGAATGTTGTAGACGGCGATCGAGCGGTCGCCGGCCGCGAGCACCGCCCGCATCTCCGGCACATCCGTCTCGCCCAGCGCGAGGTCCCAGCGCGGCTCCTCGCGAAAGGGCAGGCGCGAATAGATGGCCGCGCCGAATGAATCCTCGCGCGCGACGAAACTCATGAACGGGTAGTTCTCGCCGACGGCTTCGCGGATCGCTTCATGCCAGTGATGCGTGTATTCCTGCAAGAGCAACACGTCGGGCCGCGCGGCGCGAATCTCCTCGATGATCGGGCCGGTGTTCTCGTTCATCACCAGCAGGTTGACGCTCATCACCGTCAGGGGGGCTCCGCGGAGGGTCGGCGGTGTCTTCGGTCGGTATTGCCAGAGCGTCGGGCCGAGGGCGAACAGCAGGACCGGCACGGTCGCCGCCAGGAGCCGCCGGGCTCGGCGCAGTGCGGCGACGCCGGCGACGAGGAGCAGCAGCCAGCCCGCATAGGCGATCAGCGCGCGGATGAGAAAGGCCATCCAGCCGCCGAACACGAAGGCGGGGGATCGGCTGCGGAAGTCATCGGGGTAGACATAAGCGAAGGCGAACAGGACGTAGCAGGCGATCACGCCGACCCACGCCTGCCGGCGCAGCATGCGCCGCCGCTGTTTCCACGTGGGGCGCCGAAGGTGGTGAAGAAGAGACCGTGCGTGCATACAACCCGTGCCAAGACCGTGTTTGTCCGGCGCCATTCTACGCGAACATGATCTCCTCGGTCGCGAGTCGCCGGACGAGCCGCGGGCTTCCGCCCGCGCGGCGCGGCGCGGTCGGCGACGATTCAGCGGCAGGGTCTGGTAAGATCGCGTCCGCAGGCCGCGCCCGAATACGTCGAACCAAGACACTGGTCAAAAACGGTGCACCCCGCACCTCAGCGATGTAGCACACGATATCCAGCCCACGAAATACTGTTGTCAATCGATCCGCTTTCTGGTAAACTAACGCGTTGCTGACCGCTGGCCGGCACAACCCCGCACGTCTGCAGCGGTGCCGTCGAGTGACGAGCGATCGGCCCGAATCCTGCTCGGTTCGAGGATTGGCGAGCCGCACACGGAGAACAGCGCGAGACGCGCGCCAAGCGATGACCGACAGGCGCGGCGCCCGCGCGGTGCGCTCCTTCGGAGCCGACCCTGCCGCAGGCGCCATTCCTGAACTCGTGGAGGAAGAAACGCCGCAGAGAGCCCATCAGATCGGTTTCGTTGCCGTGCTTGTCCGGTCTTCCCTCACCGCCGTCACCGAGGCGGAGGACTGCAACAGCAACGGTGTTCCCGACGGCAACGGGGTCGGGGATGTCTGCGAACCGCCGCCGGCGGGCGCGCCGGCCGGCGACTGCTGCGGCGGCGGCGCGGACAGCGCAATGATGCTGTCGGCAACATTGTTGGGTCTCGGTTGGACGCGCCGGAGACGAACGCGCGCGCGGTGGTAGTCTCGTTTCGGCGGGAAACAGAACAAAAGGCGAGCAAACGATGAAAACGCAATGTCAGACGATCAGGGTCGTCGCGGCGCTGGCCGCCATCCTGGTCGTGTCCGCCCTGGGTTCCAGCCGCGCCGCGGGGCAGTACATCATCACCGAAATCATCGACGCAACCGGCGATGGCGCGGGCAACCTTCTTACTGGTCCTCGCGGCATCGCCGCGGACGCCGCGGGCAACGCCTTCGTGACGGGAGAGGGCAGCAACAACGCCTTCAAGATCACGCCCGCCGGGCTCATCACCGAGATCATCGACGGCGCGGGCAATGGCCTCGTTCTTACAAACAGCGTCGCCGTGGACGGCGCGGGCAACGCCTACGTGACGGGAGAGGGCAGCAACAACGCCTTCAAGATCACGCCCGCCGGAGTCATCACCGAGATCATCGACGGAGGCGATGGCCTTGCTGGCCCTCGCGGCATCGCCGTGGATGCCGCGGGCAACGCCTACGTGGCGGGAACCGGCAGCAACAACGTCTTCAAGATCCCGCCCGCCGGCTTCATCACCGAGATCATCGACACCTCCGGCGATGGCGCGGGCAATAGCCTCTTGAATCCCTTCGGCATTGCCGCGGACGCCGCGGGCAACGTCTACGTGACGGGCTTGAGTAGCATCAACGCCTTCAAGATCACACCCGCCGGGGCCATCACCCAGATCATCGACACCTCCGGCGATGGCGCGGGCAATAGCCTCTTGAATCCCTTCGGCATTGCCGCGGACGCCGCGGGCAACGTCTACGTGACGGGCTTGAGTAGCATCAACGCCTTCAAGATCACACCCGCCGGGGCCATCACCCAGATCATCGACACCTCCGGCGATGGCGCGGGCAATAGCCTCTTGAATCCCTTCGG
>JBHHUY010000239.1:0-3245 GCA_046753965.1 Phycisphaerae bacterium | reverse complement strand
CATGGTCGGGCTGGTTCTGCTGGCCATGATTTCTTTCGTCGGCGGCCAGGCGCTCTACAGCATCATGGGACGGTCGACGACCAGCGAAGTGGTCATGCGCATCTTCGGCCGCGAGGTCGAGCAAGGCGAACTGATGATTGCGCAGCGCTCGACCGAAGCCCTCGACCGGCTTCTGATCGGCTGGCGGTTCGGGTCTTCGAAAGACATGAGTGTACGCCACTGGCTCATGCTCGCCGAGGAGGCGGAGCGCGCGGGAATCGCCGTGTCGGACCGCGAGATCGAGACCGTGGTGGATCAGTGTGATGCCAACCGGCGGCGCCTGGGGTATGGGTCGCTTGAGAAGCTGCGCACGCAATCGCGGATTTCCCGGGCGACGATCCGGGAGGCCGTGGCGCGCTTCCTCGCGATTAAGAAGAATCTGAGTCGCGTGCTGGGGGCGGCCGAGCCGTCCGAGCCGCAGATCAGGCAGTACGTTCACGACACCGCGGACAAGGTTCAGGTGAAGTTTGTGCAGTTGGATGCCAATCAGTTTCTGGATCCCCAGGAGACGCTCGCCGAGGACGAACTTCAGGCACAGTTCGAGCAGTACAAGACGGTCGCGGCGGGTGAAGGCGAGATGGGGTTCGGCTACCGATTTCCGGATCGCGTGAAACTTCAGTACGTGGTCGCCTCGACGCAGCAGCTCCAGTTGCAGGTCGATGTGAGCATTGACGAAATCAAATCGTACTGGAAGGCGAACAAGCAGAAGTACCAAAAAACGGTGTTCGAGGCCGCCCCACAGCCCGCATCGGCCCCGGGCACCACACAGCCGGCGCCGAAGTCGGTTCCCAAGCGCGTGCAGAAGCGGTTCACCGAGGCGCGGGCGGACGTCGAGCGCGAGTTGCGGAAGAACAAGGCGAGAAAGCGCGCTCGGCAGGTCATGACCAAGCTGGCCGACGAAGCCGCCAGACCTTGGCACGATCTTCGGAATGACGCAGAGACACGGTACAAGCCGATTCCGCCGGGGGTCGAACAGGCCGACTATCTCAAGGCGGCGTCCGACCGGATCGCGGCTCGCTTCGGCGTGGTGCTCGAGTACGGAGAGACGGATTTCGTGTCTCGCGACACCTTGCGAACACACCCGGCCCTGAGCGGCGCCTCGACCCCCGATGAGGGAGACGAGCCCCTGTCTTTGGCCGATTACGCCTTCCGCGTTCCCGAGTTCTACCCGATCGACCGCAGTCGCGAGACGGCGCTGAGGTTGCAACGCTTTCAGACGCCGCCGATTCCGTTGACCGTCGCCGGTCGCGGCGTCCCCAAGTTCGTGGACGGGGGCTTCACGCTGGTGCCCGGCGAACCCGACAAGTTCATCCTGTTCCGCGTGATCGACACACGAGAATCGGCCGTGCCTGAAAACCTGGCGGAGGTTCGCGAACAGGTGGAACGAGACGTCCGTCTAATCCATGCCTTTGAACGAATCGAGCCGATCGCCAAGGAGTTCTACGCCGCGGCGCTGCGCTTGGGGGTCGAACAGGCGTTCCCGCTGTTTGAGGACGTATGGAAGGATCGGGGTGTCCGCAGCGTATCCAAGCCGGCTGCATTCGCGCGGCGGACACGGCTCTCGCCGCCGCAGGCGCTCCGGGCGGCGCTCGAAGCCGGCGAGCCGGTGTTGGAACCGTCCAGCATTCCCGGTGTGGGTCGGTCGGAGGCCTTGATCGACGCATGCTTCGCCATGACGGAAGAGGGTTGGACGGCGCCGACGGTGGAACTCCCGCAGACCGATCGGATCCGCCGGGCGACGACCCGCCCGGCTGTCGAGCCGGCTCCCAAGGTCCAACTGGTGTCGATTCCGAAGCTGCGAAAGCGGTTTGTCATCGAGTTGGTGACCAGTACCCCCGTCGACGCCCAAGAGTACGAGCGACAATACCGGCGCGGAACCTACTTCACGCTCCGCGGCGATCGTGCGACGGTGCTCGCGAGCCACTGGTTCGACCCGAAGCACATCGAGCGGCGCTGCGGGTTCGAGGACCTTATCAACAAGCCGCTTCGCGAGTCGGAGGAAGGCATCGCGTCCCCGCAGGCCCCGCCACCGCCGATCCCGTTCTAAATGACACGAAGAAGGGAAGTGGGCCGCCAGGCCGGGAGCCGATCCGCCGTGATCGCTCTATGTTGCGTTGCGCGGGCAAGCGGTCGGCTCAGTCCCGCGCGCCGTCTTGGTCGTCCGCCGCGGTGCGGAACGGAACGGGGCGGCGATCTTCGCCGATCGAGACGTAGACGATGTCGGCCGCAGTCACCGCGACTCGCTCGCACGGCGGCTCGAATCGTTCGGCCTCGACCGACAGGCGGATTCGGGCGGATGTGCGGCCGACCGAGAGCGTCTCGGCGTAGAAGCTCAGCACGTCGCCGACAAAGACCGGCTGTTTGAACTCGACCGAGTCCATGGCGACCGTGACCACGCAGTTGCGGCCCAATTGTCGGGCGTGGACCGCGCCGGCCTGGTCGAGGTAACTCAAGATGACCCCGCCGAAAATCGTACCGTTGGCGTTGGTGTCTCTCGGCATCATCATGACGCGGATGACGGGTTCGCGGCCGGCGGTCTTCGTGGGATTCGCCATGGATCGGTTCCCTCGGGTTTCGGTCGGTCTCGCCGGTCTTCGCCCGGAAGGCGGCGTCAATGGCGCATCATAGCATCCGCTTCGGGCTTGGCCACGCGGGATGCGAACCAGGCGCGCCGTCGGGTCCATCAAAGTTCGGGCGGCTCTCATGTAGCGGCCGCCCCCCGTGGCGGCCGTTGCGCGGCGGAGCACATGTGCGTCCCGACGTCCGCCACTGGGGGCGGACGCTACGAAGGCGGACGCTGCGAAGAAGGACTGCGCCGCCATCCGCCTGAACTGTCATGGACCCTGCGCCGCCGGGGGAAAGTTCCGGGGCTTGGCGGGGACTGCCGGAGCAGCTACCATGTGTGCCCCGTCCTCCGTGGCGGGCAGATTCGTGCCCGGTCGTTGGAATCCGTTGAGAGTTGGACGCGCAATGAAACTACCGAATCTCAGGCTCCACGAGACGCAGGCGGTCGCATCGGCTTGGATCGGTGTGCTCGCGATGCTTTGTATCGCCGCGCTGACGGTGTTCGTCTTCAAGGGGTTCAACATGGAGGAGAAGGTGATCCCCTACAACGCCGCAGAGGGCTACGGCCGCTTTAGGCGCTATATTTTCTTCGGGACAACGGGGCGCGCCATCCTGTTAGGGCGCGCGGCGGGCAGGCTGGG
>JBHHUY010000238.1:0-3287 GCA_046753965.1 Phycisphaerae bacterium | reverse complement strand
ATTGTTCCTTCGGCGCGAGCGCGAAGGTGGGTGCTCCCATGCACCGGTGGATCGTAAACCTCGCTCTGTCCGCGGCGCTCATCTGGGGCGCGGCCGCTTGCGACGACACCGCGCCGCCGCCCGCGGAGGCACCGACCCCCAAACCGGCCTATCGCATTGATCCGCAGATGGTCGCGCACATCCGATCCGACCGGCGCTTCACGGTGACCGGCCTCGTCTTCGTGCTTCAGCCGGACGGCGTTGGAGCAGGTGATCTCGGCCTCTCCCTCGTCTCGGCAGAGACCAACGCCGACGGCAGTCGACTGGTCTTCGGTACCTTCGAACGGGCGAGTTCACTCGAACAGTTAGCCCAGCGAGACATCGACCTGGCCAGCGGCCCGCACCTCAATCTGGGAGGCAACGGCGTCTTCACGACCACAACGGCTTATCAGCCGAAGTTCGCCCGGCTGCGCATCACCGCGCAGGACGACGAGCAGGTCAGTGGAACGATCTCGGGGGAGTTCTATCGATTCGATCGGTTGCGACCCTATGCTCGGCCGCGCGTCATCGATGTAGACATCACGTTTGTCGCATCTCTCTACGTGAAATAGGGACGCCGGGACGGTGTAGTCGGAACGATCAATCAGTCTCAAACGGTCGGCTCGCGGGAGCGCCCCCTTCCCGCGGTTCGTCGTGACCCGAGCCGGCCCACTCCAAGTAGGGCCTCAACAGGCCGGTGAGCCTCTCAGTCTCGATATGTACGAACCGCTGGATCCGCCGGCTCAGGTCTTCTTCGATCTCCGGATGCCGGATGAAGGGCAGGAAGCTGTCGTCCGGCATGTCGTCGAGCAGGTCCTCGCTGATCGATTCGGGCACGCCCATCTCAATCCGCGACCAGTCAAAAGCTTGTCGGCCAAACGGGCCAAGCTCGAGCACGATGTGATCGGGCGAGATGTCGATGTGCAGTCCGGCGGGCCAACACGCCAGCGCGAGCCAGCGCGCCGCCGGCACGACAAGCAGCACCGTGGCAACGCCTAGGACGAGATAGAGACCGGCGAGCGCCAGGGCCGTGGCGCGATTCGTCTTCCAGAGCAGATCCCAATCCAGACCCGGCAGCAGTGCGGCGCCGACGAGACAGACCGACACGATCAGTCGCCAGAGCGCGCGGACCAATGCCTGCGTGCGATCCACCGGCAGCCGAATCGGTTCCGGCGCGTCACTCCTCACCGCTTCACCTCGTAACCATCCCCGCAGGCCCGCCTCGCGGGCGCGCCGTTCTGATCGTACCATAGCACCCCATGAGCGACCAAGACACGATCCGTCGCTGCCTGCTCAATTACGACACGCGCCGTCTCGGGCAGGTGTTCACCGATGTCCTCGTCATCGGCGCCGGCGTGGCGGGGCTGCGCGCCGCGATCGAAGCGGCGCAACACGCCGACGTCTTGCTCGTCACAAAGGACCGACTGGGTCAGAGCAACACGGCGCTGGCCCAGGGCGGCATCGCCGCGGTCACCGATCCCGCCGACTCGTTCGAGGCCCACATCGCCGATACGCTTCAGGTCGGCTGCGGCCTGAACGACCCGCGTGCCGTCGAGACCATCGCGCGCGAGGGGCCCGCCCGTGTGGAGGAGCTGATCGCCTGGGGCGCGGCATTCGATCTCGATAAGGGCGAGGTCGCCCTCGGACGCGAGGCCGGCCATTCGGCCCGCCGCATCGTGCACGCCCTGGGCGATGCCACCGGCCGCGAACTGAGCCGCGCCCTGGTAGATCGCACACGGAGGTCGCCGCGCGTCCGCGTCTTCGAAGACTGCTTCGTGATCGATCTGGCCGTGGATTCCGGCGAGTGCCTCGGCGCCCTGACCTTCCACGAGAAATACGGGCATCAGATCATCTGGGCCGGGCAGACGATTCTCGCCTCCGGTGGAGCGGGACGACTTTTCCGCGAGACCACCAACGGCCCCGGCGCGACGGCGGACGGCCATGCGATCGCGCTCCGCGCCGGCGCCCGCCTGCGCGACATGGAGTTCGTCCAGTTCCACCCGACAGCCCTCTACATCGCCGGCGCCGCGCGGGCGCTCATCAGCGAAGCGGTCCGCGGCGAGGGAGCCTACCTGGTGGACCGTGCGGGCGAGCGATTCATGCCCTCGTACCATCCTGATGCGGAACTGGCGCCGCGCGATGTCGTCAGCCGATCCATTCTCCGACGGATGATGGCCACCGACTCGACGACCGTCTATCTGGACGTTCGGCACTTTCCCGACGGCGCGTTCGCGGCGCGGTTCCCGCACATCGACGCCCTCTGCCGCGATTTCGACATCGACGCCGCGCGCGAGCTGATCCCCGTGCGACCCGCCGCGCACTACATGATCGGCGGCGTCGCGGTCGACATCGACGGGCGTTCCTCCGTCGAAGGCCTCTGGGCCTGCGGCGAGGCGGCGGCGACCGGCGTGCACGGCGCCAATCGCCTGGCCAGTAACTCGCTGCTGGAAGGCCTCGTCTTCGGCAAACGCATCGGCGCGGCGGCCGCCCGGCGCGCGGCCGAACGGGCGGGCCCGCGGACGCCCCGCCCCCTGCGCCATCAAATCGCGCCCAGCTCAAAGACCGAACTCGACCTGCCGGACGTCTGCAACAGTCTGCGGGCCCTCTGCTGGCGCAACCTCGGCATCGAGCGGAACGGCGATCGCCTCCGCGAGACGCTTGAGATCATCGACTTCTGGCGGCGCTATGTCATGGACAAGGTCGAGCACCAACGGGCGGGCTGGGAGATTCAGAACATGCTGATGGTCGCGCGGTGCGTCGCGCTGTCCGCACAACGGCGGACCGAATCGCGCGGCGTCCACTTCCGCACAGACTACCCCGAGGCCGATGACGCGGCACACCTCGGTCACGTCACCTTGCAGGTCGTCGACGGCGCCGTGCAACTGGGCCTTGAGCCCGTCGACCCGGCCTGTCCGCTGTAGCGGCAGTCCTCCCCAGTGGCGGCCGTTGCGCGAAAACTGCGAACGCCCGCGCAAGGCCCGCAGGGGGCGTCCCGGACGCACCTTCTTGCTGCTCAGTCCAAAACCGTCGCCCCTGGGTCCATGACAGTTCAGGCGGATGACGGCGCGGTCCTTCCTCGTAGCGTCCGCCCCCCGTGGCGGACGTCGGGATGCACATGTGCTCCGCCGCGCAACGGCCGCCACGGGGGGCGGCCGCTACATGAGAACCGCCTGAAGTGTCATGGACCCGTCGCCCTTTGGGAACGAGCGCGGCACTGGCGGATGAGGAGCGCGCCGAGGGCGAGCGGGAACAGTGTACACGGCTCGGGA
>JBHHUY010000237.1:0-3365 GCA_046753965.1 Phycisphaerae bacterium | reverse complement strand
TGAAACCTTTGTGGCACGGGCGTCCCGCCCGTGTCCGCACCGCCGAGACGGCGGCACCACAGGACTTTCAGGACGCACTCTTATTTGCGCGCCCGTTCAGGCCTTCGCTTACCCCGCAAAGCCTGTTGCGGCACAGCGCGGACGAATTGTGGCGCAGGCGTCCCGCCTTCAGCGCCTCCGGCGAGACGCCGGTGCCACAGTTTCTGGAATGGCCCTCAGGAGTCGGGCAAGAACAAGGTAAACGTGCGATCCGCCAAACGGCGAAGCCGGCCGGCGCGTCCTACCCGGCGATCGACCATGTGATTCTCGCTCGGTGCCTTAGCGGCGGGTACCGATCGCGAAGAGACTCAGGCGCATCTCGCCGACCGTATTGCTGACGAACAGGAAGTAGTCGGCCCGGAAATCAGCCGGGACCGACCGTTTGATCGACTCGGGGAGGTCTTCCGCCACGGCAACCCCGACCGGCAACGGCGTGCCGCCGGGCGTATCGTCGGGTCCACCGAGCAGCATCAGGAGGCGACCCGATGAATCGTAGAGCTGGACGCGTGAGAAACCCGCATCCGCGATGAAGACGACGCCGTCCGGGCCGACCGCCAGATGCCGCGGCTGCCCCATGTCACCGTAACGATCGCCCGCCTTGCCCATGCTGAGCAGCACCCGATACGCCGGTCCGTTGTGATCTCCGCGATTCCTGCCGAACACTTGAACGCGTGCGTTCATCATGTCGGAGAGATACAGCCGGCCTCTCGCGTCCGCGGCCAACCCCATTGGATAGTAAAAGGCGCCAGGCTCCGTGCCGATGTGGCCGAACTCTCCCAAGTGCTCGCCGGTGGAGAGAGAAAAGATGTCCACGCGGTGCGCCGCGATATCCGCCGCGCAGAGCGTTTCGCCCGCCAGCGCGAGCGCCACGGGTCGGTAGGCCTCGCGTCCGGGGGGCTTGAAACGGCGAAGCGGACGGCCTCTTGGATCGAAGGCGACGACCTCCGCTCGGCCCGTGTCCGCCACGTAGACCGTCCTCGCGGCGTCCACGGCGACGTCCACCGGCTTCTGGAGAACGGTTTCGCCTTCCCGGCCGAGCCATTGCCGGGTTCCGGAGGAAAGGTCCCAGTCCTGTACGACATTGTGTTCGGTATCGCAGAGATAGAGGTGGCCTGCGGCGTAGGCGATGCCGGCCGGCCTTCCGATCGTCGGTCCCGCCGCCGCCCCCCGAAGAATGTCCCAGAACGTGCGCCGGGGCGTCACCAGTTCTGAAAGGCCGTTGAAAGACTTGAGCCACACCGCGTGCGGCGCGGCAGGCGGCGGCGGGAAATAGACAGGGCGATCAGTCGGGCGCGGCGTGGCGCAGCCTACCGGCAACGCCAGGAGACTCACCGGCACGGCCGCGCGAACAGCGCGAAACACGGCCGGAGCTCTCCGTCGGTGGATCATGGCAGACCGTTCAAACGAAGACTACTTCTTGTGGCAGGTCAGGCACAGGGCGCTGCGGGCATTACCGGTCACCAGCATCGCACGCATCCCCGACTGGTTGTGCGGATCGTGGCACGAGACGCATTCGACCCGGCCGTCCGGCAGCCTGACGGTATTCCGGGCAAGAACGGTCGTCATCGGTCGGAAGCCTTTGTCGAACTGGGGATACCGGACGCCGACGGGATGATTGCTGCGTCCGTGTCCGCTCCGCAGCAGGCCGGGATTCTGGACGTTGGCAAACCGCACGCGCACCACGCCGGCGATGGTGTCTCGCGCGATGGAGCCGTCATGGCATCGAAGGCAGATGCGCGTCCCACTGCCGGGGCTGGGGCGCTTCTCAGCCGGCGCGCCGAATCTCCGTGTCAGATCGGCGTTGGGATTCCAGGCGGGCGGAGTCCTGGGTGGGACAGGGTTTTTCGTTGCATGGCAGGCCGCGCAGTGGTCCCCGCCCGACCATTCGGCGTTGGAGAAGTCATGCTTCGAGCCTTCGATGCCGGCGCTTGCCCAGCCGGTCAGGCTCGCGGTCGCGAGCCCGACAGCCGCGACGGCCAGCGTGATTCTACGAGTCATCGGCCATTTCATGGGAAACTCCGCCGAGAAACGATGGAACGAGGCGCGCCGCCCCGCGAATAGGGGAACCCGACATGGGCTTGTCCATGACAGGTCAAGGTGCAGTTGCCGGAGAACCGCCCCGTGTCCCGATACTCGATGCGGCGGCCGCCGCCCGGCGCATCGGCCGGCGTGACGATCGATCGGTCGAAGTTGATCAGGCTGCCGTGGTTGGAGCGGTTGCCCTGTCCTCGGAAGACGCCGTGGGCGTCGTGGCAGGCGCTGCACGGCGCGCGCTGGTCGACGACGTGGAAACGGTGGAGCGGAAAGCTCTCGTTGTTCAGAATGCTGTCGCGGCTGTGGCACCCGTAACACAGGGCATAGGACGCCGCACTCTCGGTCGTAAAGTCCGCCGTCGTGTAGTTTCGGATCAGGAGCGGCGTGAAAATCGAACCGTGCGGTCCGTTCGGTCCGCTGCCTCCGGCATAACGCGAGTTGTCGCTGTTGTGACAGTCGATGCAGGTGATGACGCTTCCGACCCGCAGCGGCGGCGTCAGGCTCACGACATCCGGGTTTCGCCGCGGCCCGGCGACCGGATGATAGGACGGATTGCCCAGTTGAAACTCGAGCCGTGTGTTGGTCTGCGTGACCTGGCGGCGAATCCGGTTTCGCGGGCGCAGGACGCCGTCGCCGTGGCACTTGAAACAGATTTCGTAAAGGAAGCGGGCGGCGTCGATGTCGCGCCCGCCGAGGGTCACACCGGACACGTTCTGGTTCGGCCCCTTGACGAGTTGGCCGAACGAGCCCTGCACAACGCCGATCGGGTCGTGAAACGCCGCATGCGGGTTGTGACAGTCGACGCACTCCACGTGTCGCTGCATGGTGAACGGCTTCTCGGTCGGATCGTGTCGCCCGAACCGGAACCGCGAATCATGCCCCGAGCGCTTTCGGATCTCCCCGGCGATGCTGAAGTTAGCCACGGCGCCGCCGTGACAGTTGAGACAGTTCTCCTCGAGCCGGCGGAATCGGAGCAGCCGTTCCCGGTGCGGCGCCGAGTGAATCTTGTGGCAGTTCATGCAGGCATTGTTCGCGACGGTCGCGTACTTCAGTCGCTCTCGCGGATCGACGACCCGTCCGGTCACGCGCTTGCCGCTCGTCGCGTGCGATGCATGCGGCCAGCCGCGCAGCTTGTGGCACTTGATGTAGATTCCGGGCCGGTCGGCTTCGGCCGGAAGATGGAGCACGGTGCGCGCGAGCGAGTCCTTGACGACGCGCACGCCTTTGGGGACGCTGTCGGGCGCGGCTGCGAGCTCGTCGCCATCGGGCGCCGCGCGCGGCGCGAGCCGGTC
>JBHHUY010000236.1:0-3370 GCA_046753965.1 Phycisphaerae bacterium | reverse complement strand
GGCGCGTCCACGACGCAGCCTACTTGCGCATCTTCTCGATGAGGATCTTCGCCGTCTCGGGCCGCATGATGCGCGGGTCCGGCATCTCGCCCGCGAGCAGTTGCTCGCGGACCTTCCGGCCGCTGATGAAGACCGGTTTCTCGTCCGGGTGCTTGTCCATCAGGTCCACCCGGCCGATCGATTCATAGAAGGCGGCGAATCCGACCTTGACCGGCTTGATCCGCAACTCGCCGGGCAGGTCGTCGAAGATGCGCTGGGCCGCGAGGCCGTCCCAGATGTCGGTGCCGTCGTCATACGGCGCGTCGGCGTGTTTGCGCCCGATGATGATGTCGGTGAAGCCGAAGTTCTGCCGGTAGATCCCGTGCATCACGGCCTCGTTCGGCCCGCCGTAGAACATCTTGATGTCCAGGCCGAGCAGAATGACACGGTCGTGCAGAGTGTAGGGCTTCGCGCCCCAGAGGGCCTCGTCCTTGTCGCCCTCGCCGAGCTTCTTGTGCTCGATCAGGGCTTCATAGGTGTGCATCCGCGTCGCGGCGTCGACGTCGTCCGACTTGGTTTCGCCGATGAGCGGGTTCAACACCGCCCCGGCCGTGTCGCATTCGCGGACGAGACATTCCAGGCCATAGACCAGGGCGTATTCGTGTGCCCGGTGCAAGGGGTTGCGCGTCTGAAACGCGACGACGCGCGTCCAGCCTTTTTCGGCGAAGAGCTTCCGCGTCTCGTCGGGCCGCAGGACGTACTTGCCGCAGGCCGGGTGTTTTGGCTGGGGCAGGACTTCGACCTCACCGCCGACCAGCTTCTCTCGCCGGTCGTTCATCACCATGTGGCCGCCGGGGTGGTCGGTGCGCTCGGTCTGGTAGACGCCTCGGATGTACTTCGATTTGTCGTAATCGAACACGTCGCTGACGCGCAGCGCGCCGACCAAGGCGCCGGTGCGGTCCTGAAGCTGCGCGTTCTGTCCGGGCTTCAGCGAAGCCGCCAGCTCCGCCGCGACCGGCAGCGAGATCGGGATCGTCCAGGCGTAGGCGGTGCCGTTGCGCGTCAGGGTGCCTTCGTCGAGGCTCTGATGCCATTGGTCATGGTTCATCGGGCCGGTCAGCGGGCTGAGCCCGCCGTCGCCAAAGCGATAGACGCTGGACAAGTCGGCGTCATCGACGGGGATGACCGGCAGGCTCGCCGCCTCTCGCTGGAACTCGGCGAGGCGGTCTTCGGAAACGGTGCGGTTCACGGGCGCCGTCAGGCCGCCGTGCACGGGGATCAGATCTGCCATGGTGGTCTCTGCCTCTCCTCAAACTTGGGATGAACGGACGGCGTCCGCACGGGTCGGGCGGCGAACGGTCTGGATCGTTCGACCGGCGTCGCGCCGCGTTCGCCGGGTGATCGGGCTGTCGCACTTCGGACAATCAAACCCGGTATCGTAGTGGTTCGCGGGCGGCTTCACAACCTCGCGTGGCGATTCGCCCGGTGCCCGCCTATCATGGCCGCCGTGGGCAACGAAACGGCGACAGTCACGGTCGAGCTTGCGGCGCGGTCCTATTCGATCGAGATCGGCGGCGGTCTCCTCGCGCGGCTGGGGGCTCGACTGCGTCGACTGTCGCCGGCGAAGCGGGTCACGCTCGTCACCGAG
This sequence comes from Phycisphaerae bacterium, assembly GCA_046753965.1. Classification (GTDB taxonomy): domain Bacteria; phylum Planctomycetota; class Phycisphaerae; order UBA1845; family UTPLA1; genus JBHHUY01. The sequence goes on along the minus strand of JBHHUY010000236.1, from coordinate 1,743 downwards.
AGCACGGTCGGGCCGCTCTACGCGGACGCCGCGCAGGCGGCGCTCGACGCGGCGGGTTTCGGAGTCACCACGGCGACCGTGCCCGCCGGCGAGGCGACGAAGTGTCTCGACGCCGCGGGACGGCTCTACGAAACACTGGCCGCGGCGCCGCACGGCCGTGGCGATCCGATCATTGCCCTGGGCGGCGGGGTGGTGGGCGATCTGGCGGGGTTCGTCGCGGCGACGTGGATGCGCGGCGTGCCGTTTGTCCAGTGCCCGACAACCCTCGAGGCCGACATCGACGCGAGCGTCGGCGGCAAGACGGCGGTGAACCACCCGGCGGGCAAGAACCTGATCGGCGCGTTTCACCAGCCGGTTCTCGTCTGCATCGACACGGCGTGTCTCGCGACCCTGAGCGATCGCGACTACCGCGCGGGCCTCGCGGAATCGGTCAAACATGCCTTGATTCGTGACGCGTCGTTTATCCATTGGCACGAGGAACACGTCGAGGCCGTCCTTCGTCGGGATCCCGTGATCGTTCGGGAGTTGATCCGGCGGAATTGCGAGATCAAGGCCGCGGTCGTGGCCGAGGATGAGCGGGAGACCGCCGAGCGGACCGTCGGCCGGGCCGCGCTGAATCTGGGCCACACGGCGGGCCACGCGATCGAGGCACAGAGCGGCTACGCCCTGCGCCACGGCGAGGCCGTTTCGCTGGGGCTGGTCGTCGCGTTGGACCTGGCCGTTCGCTGCCGCGGGTTCCCTGCGGCCGACCGCGTCCGCGCCGAAGCGCTGCTGCTCGCGCTCGGGTTGCCCGTCCGGGCCCGCGAGGCGGTGGACGCGGCCGATCTCATCCGCCGGATGGCGAGCGACAAGAAGGCCCGGCACCGGGCGCTGCGCTTCGTTCTTCCGAGCGCGATCGGTCAGGTGGAATGGATGGAGTCTGTCGCGCACCGTCATCTCGAAGCCGCCTTGGGCCGGCTCAATCCTTGAGGATCCGGATCCATCCGAAACGACGGGATCGATGGCCCGGTCGAACCGTCCGTCCGGCGCTGCCGTTTGGCGGATCACCCCGTCGCGTTGCGCTTGCCCGGCCCGACTCATGGACTACCGCTTCTCGCGACCGATTGGCGGCGTCGGCGATCAAGCGGTGCAGCCGCGGGCAAGTCGTACGTGCCGAGGGGGAGAATCGTGCCGCGTTTGTCAGTTAATCCCGCCGCGCGGCAATGTCGCGGACGGTCGTCCGGCTCAGGAAATCCTGCTCGACCTGCACGACCCGCTGCCAGGTGTGATGCGCCGGGCAGGGATTCTCGTCGTTGCAGGTTCCACGCCCGAACGGACATCGCCGCCGGTCGAGTTGCTCGAAGGGCGCGACGATTTCAATCAGCCGCACGTCTTCGGGCGACCGGACCATGCTGAATCCGCCGCTTTTCCCGCGGTTGGAGTGCAACACCCCCGCGCGGACGAGATCGCCGAGCACTTTCGCAAGGTATTTCGGGGGAATGCCCGCCTCCTCCGCGATCTGTTTGCCGGGGATCGGCCATCGATCCTGGTGCTGCGCCAGATGGATCGCTGCGCGGAGAGCATACTCGCTGGTTCGGGTGAACATGACGACCTTATCACGTTTAGAGATATAGATATCAGGATATATCTATTATGTCAAGGCGCCGAGTCTCCATGCGGGGGCGAGGCGAGGGGCGACAAGACCGGCAGCTTCCCGTGCAAAGCCGGGCCGGCGGCCCGGCTTCGCCGTTTTGGCGGCTCTCC
>JBHHUY010000235.1:0-3373 GCA_046753965.1 Phycisphaerae bacterium | reverse complement strand
GATCCCGCTCTACACGCCGATCTTTGTGTGCAGCCGCGTGACCGGCTGGTGCGCGCACATCATGGAGCAATACGAAAACAACCGGATCATCCGGCCGGGCAGCGAGTATGTCGGACCACCCCCGCGAAAGGTGGTCCCGTTGGATCAACGGTAGGCGGGCCGGGTCACGAGCGGGCCGCCAAACGGCGAGCCGACCGCGGCGGGCGCTTCGATGCGAGAGCTTCCGGGCCGCGCAATCAGCCGTTGCCGCCGATCAGTCCGTCCAGGCCGAAGCCGCCGAGGATCGAGCCTTCGCCCTTGCCCTTTGCCGCGCTGAAGGTGCCGGCGATTCGGCCCGCCAGGCGGGAAAACGGCAACGATTGCAGCCAGACCGAGCCGGGCCCCGTCAGGGTCGCGAGGAAGAGCCCCTCGCCGCCGAACAGAGACGTCTTGATCCCCCCCGCGAGCTGGATGTCGTAGTCCACCGTCGGCAGGAACGCGACCAGGCAACCGGTATCCACACGGAGGTTCTCACCCGGTCCGAGGTCGCGCCGCACGATCGTGCCCCCGGCGTGGACGAAGCCGATCCCGTCGCCGCGGAGCCGTTGTAGAATGAACCCCTCGCCCCCGAAGAGCCCGACGCCGATCCGCTTCTGAAACGCAATGTCGATCTCAACACCCCGGGCCGCGCAAAGAAACGCCGCCTTCTGGCAGAGGATCTCTCCGCCGAGTTCGTCGAGGTGCATGGGGATGATCTTGCCGGGATAGGGCGCGGCAAAGGCGACCTGCTCTCGTTGGTTGCTCAGGGCCCCGAAGGTCGTGAGAAAGAGCGACTCGCCGGAGATCATCCGCTTGCCCGCCTCGAACAGCTTGCCCAGCAGGCCCTGCTGCTTCGAGGGGTCTCCGAAGACGGTCTCCATCTGGATGCCACGGGTCATGTAGAGCATGGCCCCGGCCTCCGCGACCACCACCTCGTCGGGATCGAGCGTGACCTCGACGAACTGCATGTCGTCGCCGAAGACTTCGTACTCGATCTCGTCGGCCGTGCGCGCCCTCGGCGCGGGCGGTGGTGCCTGGCCCCCGCGTGCGCTGCCGCCGATCGAGGCCACGCGGCGAGCCTGGGTCCAGGTCGGCACCGTCGGGCCGTAGACCAGCGTCTCACCACCCCCAACGCTCGGAAGTCGCCGGATCAGCTCCTCTCGAGACATCGGCCCGACCGGCTTGCCGTCCTGCGCGTAGTACCAACCCGTTTCATTCGACATGACCAGCTCCTCTCCGTCCCGGGGCCCACCGCGGCTGTGTTCCACCGATAACCTCGATGGCCGCGTTTGTCGGCCGCGGCCCCGACCTCTCACGATACTGAAACCCCGTTCCCGGACGGCGGGGCCGACATTTCTCGCGCCGGGGCGCCCGGATGTTTCGTAAGAATACTGTAGGAGTCCACAACGTCCAGGGGGCGATCGCGATGCACACGGCCGAGGCCGCCGGTCTTCATGCCGGCCAACAGCTCGACCTCGACGGACAGGGCGCCGTGCCGTTCACGCGGACGCCGCCGCCGGCGAAACCGCTTCCCCCCCGACCGGATCATGAAGCGGCGATCGTGGAAGAAGCCCAACCGGGCTTCGGCGTACCCTGGCTCGGCACCGGCCTGTTCGTCGGCGCCACGGCGGCCGGCTTCGCGCTCAGCGCGCAGCAGGGATGGCTGCTCGGGCAGATCGCCGCGCTCGCGCTGGGGCTCTCGACGCTGCACGGCCTGTGGCGCGGCGGCCTGCGCAAGCTCATCATGCTCCCGGTCTCGGTCGGGCTCCTGGCCTTCATCGTGTCGCATCCCGGATTCGCCGACCCGTTCGTCAACTCGGTCCTCGGACAACCAAGCGTCATCGGCAGCGCGCTGACTGTCGGATTGGTCGGTCTGCTGGCGTGGGTCATCGCGGGCCGGCTGGCGAAGTGGGTCCGCGACCGCTGTGTCCGCCGGCGACCGATGCTGCTGGCCGCCGATCGCTTCCTCGGCCTGAGCATCGGCCTCGCCGAAGGAGCGCTGACCCTGCTCGCACTTTGCTGGGCCACGGTACTGTTGGAACCCCAGGCACGAGTCGTGCGGGATCACCCCAACGTCTCGCTGGATTCAATCGAGCATCGGGTCGCCGCCGGCGTCGTTCAGATCGCCGAGGAGATCAACGCAAGTCCATTGGAGGCCATCGCGAACGAGTCCAATCCGCTCGAGGAGATCCCCGCCGTCCGCGACGCGCTCTACAATCTGGGCGACCGGACCGAACTCCGATTCGAGGCGATGTCGCCCGCCGCGCGACGCCGGGTGATGGATCGGTTGCGTCGATCTCAGCCGGAGCTGTTCGACGCGCTGATGGATCGCATGGAAGCGGGCCACCGCGTTCGGGATCAGGTTTATCAATCGCTGCCGCCCCCCGCCGCTGTCGATCGATGACCGAACCACGCCGCTCGGGCTCGTGCCCAACCGTCTGCCTCACGCTTCATGCCCAAGTGCAGGGCGGCTATTGCTTCAGGAAGTTCGACAGCAGCGCGAAACCGGCTTCCGTGAGGAAGCTCTCGGGATGGAACTGCACGCCTTCCAGCGGCGCCGAGCGGTGGCGGATGCCCATACACTCGTCCCGGTCGGTCCAGGCGGAGACCTCGAACGCATCGCCCAGCGTGTCGCGGAGGATGATCAGCGAGTGGTACCGCGTCGCGACAAAGGGGTTGGCGAGCCCCGCGAACAGGGTCCGCCCGTCGTGGTGAATCTCACTCGTCTTGCCGTGCATGATCCGGTCCGCGCCCGCCACCGTCGCGCCGAAGACGTGCCCGATGCACTGATGGCCGAGACAGACGCCCAGGATGGGCACGTCCTGGTAAAAGCGGCGGATGACGTCGTTGCTGATACCGCCCTCCCGCGGCGTACCCGGCCCCGGCGAGATGATCAGGTGCGTCGGCTTCGCCTCGGCAATCTCGTCGAGACTCACCGCGTCGTTGCGATGGACGACGATCTCGTGCCGCAGCGCGGGCGAATCGAGACCGATCTCACCCAACCGCTGAACGAGGTTGTAGGTGAACGAGTCGTAGTTATCGATGATGACGATCACGCGGCCAGCCTTCCCGGGCCGTGAACCTTCCTGATCCCGTTCCCGAGGGTACCATGCGCGGGCAGATTCCGGCAAACATCGGACTGGGTTCGGCAAGCTTAACCGCCGAGGCCGCGTGGTGCTTCACTTTGGCCGGGGGGGCATCGGCCTCTGGCCGGTCCGCCTATGAAAGCGGGGGTTTGACACCGGCGGGACGCCGATGCTCCCCAAGGTGAACCTCGACCCGAAGCCGGCCATCGGGCGCATCCCCCGGCACAGGGGGTCCATGACAGTTCAGGCGGATGACGGCGCAGTCCTTC
>JBHHUY010000234.1:0-3394 GCA_046753965.1 Phycisphaerae bacterium | reverse complement strand
AACCTTTGTGGCACGGGCGTCCCGCCCGTGTCCGCACCGCCGAGACGGCGGTGCCGCAGGACTCTCAGGACGCACTCTTGGGCGATTCGGTCCGGACCGCTGTCGAGACGATCAGGACGCGAGATTGGCCAGAAAGGCCTTGTTCGATTCGTACTTCGACAACTCACTCAGAATCGTCTCCATCTGCTTTACGGGCGAGGCGGAAACGAGGCGGCGTCGAATGCGCGAGATCTTTTCGTACGTCTCGCCGCCCAGCAGCATCTCTTCCTTCCGCGTCCCCGACTCGCTCAGGTTCATGGCTGGCCAGATCCGCAGGTTCGCCAGATCGCGCGAGAGGACAAGCTCCATGTTTCCAGTGCCCTTGAACTCCTGGAAGATGAAATCGTCCATTCGACTGCCGGTTTCGACGAGGACGGACGCGATGATGGTCAGGCTGCCGCCGCCCTCGATCTTCCGGGCAGCGCCGAAGATGTGCTTGGGCGTTGTGAGCGCCCGGGCGTCCAACCCGCCTGTCATCGTCCGACCGCTTGAGCCGACCAGGTTGTTGAACGCCCGGCTGAGGCGTGTGAGGGAATCCAGCAGGATGACGACGTCGCGGCCCATTTCCACGCTGCGCTTCGCTTTCTCGATCATCAGCTTGGCGATTCGTGCATGGTTCTTCGGCTCGTGGTCGTTACTCGAGTACACCACCTCGGGGAAGCCGTCCTGCCAGCCGCCTCCCTCCTTGCAGACCGTCCGGCGCATCTCCGTGACCTCTTCGGGCCGCTCGTCGATCAGCAGCATCATCAACAGGGTCTCGGGGTAATTCTTCTTGATGCCGTCGGCCATCTGTTCGAGCAGGATGGTCTTGCCGGTCCGCGGAGGGGCGACGATCAACCCGCGCTGGCCTCGGCCGATCGGCGTGAACAGGTCGACGATCCGCATGGTCATCGGCCCGCCGGGGGTCTCGAACCTGATCTGGCTGTCGGGGTGCACGACCTGCAATTCGTCAAAAGGCGCGAGATCGTGGTAGGCCTCCAACGGCATCGACCCGACGGACCGCACACCGGTCACCATCGGTCTCCCTCGGCGCTTCTTGCCCGTTCCGACCGTCGCGGTGATCGACTCGCCGCCGCGCAAGCGGTGTTTCTGAATCAGGTCCCGACCCATCTGCGGATCCTCCGCGGAGATCGCGTAGTTGCGCTTCGGCGCGCGCAAATGACCGGGACCGTTCTCATTGAGTTCCAAAACACCGCTGACGACATCGTTTCGCACTTGTCCTGCCATGTAACCGGTATTCCAATCTCTTAACGAGGCGCGTGTCCGTGCGACCTCGACCTAGTAACCTGTATTCTCGGAGCGGAAAACGCAGTCGCTTCGGCCACTCCCTCGCGATTCGGCCCCGGCACGGAAATGAGGAGCCGACGCTGAGAAAAAATCGGGCAGACGAATCCACCCTAGCGCGAGGCGTGTCCGGGCGTTGACTGTCTCCAACCCTCCGGGCGGGTGTGCCCGGCCGTTTCCCTATTGCCGGCGACCTCGAACACTGCACGCCGGCGGGCCGGATGCGGCGAACTGCTTCTTCCATTATACACCAGACAACGCTGGAGGACGAGAGCCCAATCTCGGCGGTCTTCCTTCGCCGATATGCGCAACCGCCGGAATCGTAGCTGCGGTACCCCGCTCCGTCCGGGGGCCGGGGACGGATCTCGGCAGCATTCAATCAGGCATGGAACCGGCTCAGAACCGCACCTCGAAACCGCGGAAACCGCCCGTCGCGGCCGTATCCTGATGGGTGACGTCCGCGATGCAATGCGACATCTCGTCCCGGATTGCCCGTTGGAACCGTTCCACCTCCGCTGCTTCACCCTCGATCACAGCCTCGACGCGGCCATCCGGCAGATTCCGGACATAGCCGGCGACTTCGAAGCCGCGTGCGAGCCGAGTCGTCGTGTAACGGAAGCCCACGCCCTGAACGCGACCGGTAAAGAAGATACGCCGCCGAATCATGGTCACAACGCGGCCGGCGTCCTCAACCGGGGCCAACAGCCGCATCCCACAGCGGTCCGGCGGTCGCGCCGCCCGCCCGGTAGCCGCACTGGCGAAGCGCCCGCGGCCCGTTGGCCCGGACGACGGTCGAGCCTGCAAACGACGGGTGATACGGAGCGCCCCGTCACTCCACCGGCTCGACCTTTACGGTTCGACCTTGGGTCTGCTCGACCTTGGGAATCATGATATCGAGGACACCGTCCTTAGACGAGGCCTTCACCGCAGCGTCCTCAACGGCCGCGGGCAGCTCGTACCGACGGCAGAAGCTGCCGTAACGACACTCCGACCGGAGACAACGGATGTTCTCGGTCTGCCTGTCCTGCGCGGTCTTGACGCCCTTGATCGTCAGGACGTTGTCGAGAATCGTGACCTCAACGTCCTCCACCCGAACGCCGGGGATTTCGACTCGGACGTGAAACCGGTCCGGGTGCTCGTACACATCCAGCCGCGGGGCCCAGTCCTGCCCGTCGAGGGGGGCGGTCGTCAGGCCGGAATGCCAGACCCGGTCCAGCATCCGGTCGAACTCCTCTCGCATTTCCTGCAGCGAGAATGGAATGTCGGACGCAAATGGAATCTTCGCCATGGCACAACCTCCCAAGGGACCTGTACGCCCTGATCCCGATCGGACCTCTCCAGAGGATTATATCCTACCACTCGGTCGTTTCACGGCCCATCCTTCACCGCTGCCCCGAGCCGCGCTGCCGCAGGGCCTCATAAAAAAGAACGGCGGCCGTCGCAGAGACGTTCAGGCTGTCCACCTCGCCCTTCATCGGCACACATACACGCAGGATCGAGTCCCCGCCCCACGACGGCGATAGGCCCCACGCTTCCGACCCCAACACGATCGCCGTCCGACGCCGGTAATCGACCTCCGAGTACACCTGCTCCGCCTTCGGCGTGGCTGCGACGATCCGGAAGCCGCCCGCCTCAAGCCAACGCAGCGCCTCGTCGGTTTCGGCTTCCGCCAAGGCGACCGAGAACACCGTCCCGAGGCTCGCCCGAATCACATTGGGGCCGTACACGTCCGCGACCGCGTCCGCCGCGATCACCGCGTCCACGCCGGCTGCGGCCGCCGTGCGCAGGACGGCCCCCAGGTTCCCCGGCTTCTCGACACGCTCCATGACGGCAACGAGCGAACATTCACCCGTGTCCAGTTCGGCAAGGGTGCGCCGAGGACGTGCGGCCGTCGCGATGAGACCGGCGTCCCGGTCACCGTAGGCGATTCTCGCGAATACCGCCGGGCTCACCTCAGCGCATCGCGCTCCGGCCAGCGCCGCGCGGCGAAGCACGGCCGCCGCATCGCCGGCGCCGGCCGACGGCGGAGTGAAAAAGACCTCGAGGATCGACACGCCCGCATCCAGGGCCC
>JBHHUY010000233.1:0-3409 GCA_046753965.1 Phycisphaerae bacterium | reverse complement strand
CGGCGACGCCGGCGAACAGACTGCGGTCAAGCGGGCAACTGATCTCGCCGCCGACCACGGTTTGTTTCGCGCCGTCCGACCGCTTCGCCGCGTATTGGACGAGTTCCAACATGACCGGCAGGTAGCTGAAGTTCGACGGCCAGTTGTTCCACTCCTGGTCGGCGCTGGTCGCGATGAACACGCAGAGCCCGCGCCCATAGCCGCGCTGGATGATCGCGGGCGACGCATCCGCGTCGTTGAACCGGACCACGATCCGGGCGGGCGCCCGCTCGGCGGCCGCGTTGTCGTCAGACGGTCGCGAAGCGGCCGGCGCGGCCGCGGACTCGCCGACACGGATATAGCTGGACACCCGGACGCGCCGCAAGGCGTCCGCCAACTGGTTGACGAACGCGCGCATGACGGGATGCGCCGCGTCCCAGGCGCCCGGCCCGATCGGTTCGGTGTTGGGCTGGGGTTCCACGGTCTCGATCAACGGCAGCGGGAGGAGACCCCGGCCGCCGCGGTACAGGTTCCGGTTGTAGTGCTCAATGTCGAGTTGATCTCCGGCGAAGATGATGAGTCCGCCTCCGTCGCGCACGAACGCCTCGATGTGTCGGCGAGCCGCTTGGCCCCATCGCCGGACGTTGGCCAAAACGATGACGTGGTAGCCGCCGAGTTCGAGGTCTTCCAGCTCTTCCTCGTCGACGATCGCCAGTTCATTGCCGCTGGCGGCGCGGCCGGCGGGCCGCAACGCCGCCCTGAGCAGGTAGACTTCATCGCGGTAGGGGTCATTGTTCGCCTCGCCGTCGACGAGCAGGACCTGCACCGCCGGGACGACCTCGACCGCCAGCGCGCGCGTGTTGTCCAATCGCGGCGTGTCGGCGTTCACCGCCGCGCCCGCCAGGCGGATCCGCACATAGTCCGACCCTTCTTCCGAAAAGGTGATCTCCACGGGCTCGCGGACCGTCTGGCCCGGTTGGATGCTCGGGATGGTGACCGGCGGCATGCGATGATGCGCCACCGACACGCCGAGGTTGATCTGCTCGAGCGGATCGGCCGAGTGGTTGACGACCGATACGATGAACCGAGCGGGCACGCCCGCCACGATCTGAGGTTGGACCGCGACGATGTCGGTCACGGCGACATTGCCCGCGGACGGGTCGCCCACGTTTACCAGGACGAGTTTGATCGAATGTCCCGCCTTCGCCAGATCGCCCAGTGGAGCGACCACACTTCGGGTCTGCTCGGCGGTGGGATCGACCGGCGGCGCCCAGTCTTTTCGCTGGAAATCGCTGATGACATAGACGGCGGCGTTGGCCTGGGTCGGCGAGCGCCGAACGAGATCGGCGACGGCGCCGATGCCGTCGGCGATGCGGGCGGTCGTCTGTGACGTGTTCAGCGTGCCCAGCCGTTCGCGGAATCGCTGGAGATTCTCTTCGGACAGGCTCGGCAGGGCGAGCACCGGCTCGCGCGGCCGGCTCGTGACAAACAGCGTGACGGAATCGGCGGGCGTTTCTCCTGAAACCCAGCGAGCGATCCGCACGGCCGCCTGCTTCGCATGCTCGAAAACGGGTTGTCCCTGCGGACCTGTGCCCGATGCCGGACGATGGTCCATGCTGTAGGAGTCGTCGAGCAGGATGATCCGTTCCGTTCTCGCCGCGGCCCCGAGGATCGAGGACAGAAGCCCGGGACGGAGAAACGGGCGGGTCATCAGCAGCGCCAGCAGGAAGACGGCCAAACACCGCAGCAACAGCAGCAGGAGCTGCTCCAGCCGAACCCGGCGCCGGTTTCGCCGCCGCGCTTCAAGCAGGAACGACATCGCCGCCCACCGAATCCGCCGAAAGCGACGCTTCGAGAGGATGTGGATGAGGATCGGGCTGGCGACGGCGCCGGTGCCGATCGCCATGGCGGGGTTCAACATGAAGCCGGAGAGCCACTCAAACATTCTGCCTCACCCGATCCCTTCCGGATGCGTCCTCTGCGCCGACATGGGCAGCGGTCTTCCGCTCGATGGGCATGCTAGGTCCTCGCCTTGATCATGTGCGTTCGCGCCGCGAGATAGCTTCGCAGCGCGATGTCCAGCGGTTGCCGGGTCGTCAGGCCGACATAGTCGATTCGACTGTTCGTGCAGGCCGCGCGGAGACGGGCCACGAAGCGGTTGAGCGCGTCGAGGTAGCCGGTTCTCAAGGATTGCGGGTCGACCATCAACTGAGGCGCGGGCGCTTCCAGCCCTTCGAAGAGCGTGTTGTCCTGGAACGGAAACTCCCGCTCGTCGTGGTCCAGGACGTGCATCACGACGACTTCGTGGTTGGCCGATCGGATTCGCTCCAGCCCGGGGATCACCTCTTCCGGATCGGCGAGCAGGTCCGAGATGACCACCACCAGGCTGCGCCGGTACAACTTGCCCGCCAACTGACTGAACAAGGCATCCAACTCGGTCGGCGAATCGAGACGGGCCGCCTCGATTCGGGCAATGATGGCCTTGAGGTGTGCCTGGCTGGATGACGGCGGCACCTCGTCCCGGATGCCGTTGTCGAAGAGCAGCAGGCCGACGGCGTCCTGTTGGCGGGTCAGCAGGTAGCCCAGCGAGGCCGCCAGCGTCGCGCCGTATTCGAACTTGCTCATGCGCCCCGCGGCCGCATCCTGTTCCGGGTATCGCATCGAGGCCGAGCAATCCAGCAGGATGTGCGTCCGCAGGTTTGTTTCCTCTTCGAACTGCTTGATGTAGAAGCGATCGGTCCGACCGTAGACCCGCCAGTCCAGGTGTCGGATGTCGTCGCCAGCGACGTATTCCTTGTGTTGGGCGAACTCGACGGAGAATCCGTGGTAAGGGCTGCGGTGCATCCCGCTGACGAAACCTTCGACCACGTTGCGGGCGCGCAGCTCCAGATCGCCGATCGCGGCGAGAACCGAGGGCTGAAGAAAGCGTTTCGCGTCGGACGGCATCGGCGATGGTCAGTCCTCAGGCATCGAGCAAGAACAGCATGATCGATCGTCGGGCAGGATGCGCCGCCCGGCGCGGCGGGACGCTATGCGTTGATCGCCTTGTTGACGCGGTCATCGTCCATCAGGCCCCCGGCGTGCGGCTGGAATCGATCCAGCAGATCGGCGACCAGACGATCGGGCGTGTAGGACTCGGCCTGGGCGGCGAAATTCGTGATCACGCGGTGTCGCAGCACCGGCGCCGTCAACGCGCGGATGTCGTCCGTCGAAACGAACGGATTGCCGCGAAGGACCGCCCGAGCCTTCGCACCGATGATCAGGAACTGGACGGCGCGGGGACCGGCCCCCCACGAGACCTTCTCCTTCACGAAGTCCGGCGCGGTTTCCTCTTCGGGTCGGGTGGCGCGCACCAGGTCCAGTGCGTACTTCACGACGGCCGGCGGCGCGGGGGCGCGGCGCCCGCCCCACAGAACCGCGCGAAAATAGT
>JBHHUY010000232.1:0-3409 GCA_046753965.1 Phycisphaerae bacterium | reverse complement strand
CATGTGGGCCGCCAAACGGCAAAGCCGATCGGCGAGTTCGACCGAGCGGTCGATCGTGTTATTCTTGCGCGGTTCCAAACTGAGCGTTTCTTCACGAACGATGTCCGCGCGAGCTGAAGCTCGCGGCTCGTCGTGCCTGCCATCGACGACGACAGCACGTCGCGTCATCAGGTTGTCCCTACGGATTCAGCAGCGCCGCCGTGAAGAGCTCCACCCAGAAAGTTGAACCCGCCCCGATTCCCGCATTCCTGTTCATTGCGTTTCCCTCCCGTTCCGGCCCCGGTTGATTCGGTCGTCGATGGCGCGGCTCGCAGGCTCGCGCCTGGCCATATGCGGCCGAATGGCCAGTCTCTTGGCCACCCCGCCATCCGTCGCCTGCCGGGCGACGGTTGAATCGCTCAGCGAGAACCCCGATCAAGCGGGTTTATGATGGCGCGTCGCACGCCAACCGGTCGGCGGCCCTGTCCCTGTCCTCTGTCCGGCGCGATTCGATGACAAACGCTATGCAAGGCCCATGCCCGCAACGGTGCAGGCGCGGCCCGCTGCCTGGTCGGGAGGGCCATCACTCCACTGTTGCCGGAGCCCGACAGCCGGACTATTGTGTTCGTGAGCCGGGGCGGCCGACGGCGGTTTGGGGTCGGCTACCCGTTTTGGCCGGCGGCGCCGAAGTGGCGGAATTGGCAGACGCGTCGGATTCAAAATCCGGTTCCCGCAAGGGAGTGAGGGTTCGAGTCCCTCCTTCGGCATTTTCCACAATCAACCATCGGGCAAGCACAAGGTGACGGGTTGATCCGCCAAACGGCGAAGCCGGGCGGTGCGCCGGGATCGCGGGCAATCGGGGAGGCCGAACGGGCTCAGGCCGGGGGCGGGACGAAGAAGAAGAGAACCGCAATCGCGAGCAGCGCGATGAGGCTGAGCACGAGGGCGGCGATGATCTGGCGACGGCGTTGTCGCTCGCGCCAGCGATGCAGGCTCGGGAAGACGGCTCGAATCAGGTGGATCGGGTCCACGCCATCGAGCCCCCGGCGGTCGGCGAGTTCGACCCGGAGGTCTTCCATCCGCCACTCGATGATCTTCGCATCGCCATTCCAGAGGGTGGTCAGGAGGTCGGCGAGGTCGGCGAACACGACGCAATCAAACTCGCCGGCAAGGACGGCCGCCGCGAGTTCGTCGTCATCTTCGGAGCGATAGCGCACGGCGTCGGCGCACCCGAGTTTCGCCAGATGGGCATCGAGGAGACGGCGGCTCGCCGAGTCGGCAGGGACGTGCGCGGCGCAGCGCGATCCGGGGACGGTCGGCGATTGGGTTGTCGTTGGGGTTGTTTCGGGCACGTCGTTGAGTCTGGGGGACCTCTTCATCGTGTGATGGATGCGTAGGACATCCTCGTTGTCGAGTGGGCCGCCAAACGGCAAGCCACACGGGGAGTTTACCTCGTCTCTTTGGCAGAAGCGCCTGTGGGGCGAGCGATCCGCCAAACGGCAAGCCACGTGGGGAGTCTTCTGCCGCTCGCGGGAATGGCTCACCCCGACGGGCTCACTCGCAAAGGGCTTACTCCGCGACGAGCGGGTAGTAGTGAGCCACGAACCCTGTCAGAACGCCGAGCCCGAGCACGCCGATGACCCCGGCGAATGGAAAGACGCTTGCGCCTGTGAGCCATGCGGGGCCGCGGTACCGGAAAAACGGGCGCGTTCCCATGATCATCATGATTCCCCCGGCATGCAAGCCGATCGGCAACCACAGAGCGCCGGTTCGCAGAAAGGCCACGCAGAGCAGCAGGCCCAGCATCAGATGCCCGAAGATCGTCCAGCGCCGCTTGGCTTTCCGCACATAGTGCGCCCCGGCGAACACGATGATCGACAGCGCGACGGCCGTGGTTGTCGAGAACCCGGGCGTTCGCAAGAGGTCCGCCATCACCACGCCGCGGAACAGGAGTTCCTCCACCAGGGCACCGAAACAGGCCGTCGGCAGCAGCAGGAGCAACCGGCGGACCCACCGGCGGCGGGATTGATGGACCGAGACGCGCAGCCGGTCGTTCATGATCCAGACGGCGTACAGCGCGCAGAGAAACAGCACCGATGCCGCGCAGCCGTGAGAGCACTGGAGCGCTACGTGGGTCGCGGGCAAGAGCCGCGCGTAGTACGCAACCAGAGATTCGCCGGTGAGCAACGGAAACACGAGGATGATCGCCAGGAGGCTGATCTGAGTCGCCACGCGGCCGACGGTGCGGACGGCGCGGGGCGCCCCGCCGGCGTCGAGCCGCCAGCGGACGGGCAGGCCGTAGTATCGGAGTTGGAGGGTCTGGACCGTCCAGAGGACCAAGGGAACCAATGTCACCAGGAACAATGCCGTCATGGAGATTCCAGAGAGATCGCGGGTGCGTTGTCGGCCGGCGGTTGACTCGCGCGCCGGGGGCCGGCGTATTTCGGGTCGGCCCGCAGGACACGGGTCCAGCGGTTGTCACCCCACAGGAACCATCCCTCGGGCGAGTGTCGAATGAATCGGCTGAAGCCGTCGGCCCAGCTTTGCATCGCGCGCCGGACGGCCTCCTGTCGCCCGCCCTCGTCTCTAGACAGCGGTGGGACGGTGATGGGGGGCTCGCAATAGACGGTCTGTCGCCGGCCCAGGTAGCGGGCAAACATCGGAATCAACGGCACTTCCGCCAGCATCGCCAGGGCGGCGGGGCCGGCGGGGAGAAAGACATCGCGATCCAGCCAGCGAACAGGGGTGCCGTCGGTGTTCCGTTGGGCGATGTCCGGGGTCACGGCCAGGATTCGACCTTCGCGGAGTGCGTCGACGCAGAGCGCCGCCCGAGCGGTCGGGTTCGCCGCGTTCGGCGGCTCGATGATGACCTCCAGTCCGGCCGCGCGGCACCACGCGCGCTTCATTTCGATCCGTCGCCGATCGCCGGACCAGCGCAGGTAGATGGCGATCGGCAGTTCCTCCCGCAAGCGGGCGAGTGAGATCAGGTAGTTGCAGCAGTGCGGCGGGGCAAGGATGGCGCCACCGCCGCCGCGGACGATTTCGCGGGCGAGATCGACCGAGTTGTCGAGGAGGGTTTCCCGCGCGGCGATCCGCCGGACCGCATCGACTCGGGGGCGTCCGCGAAAGATACGCAGGCCGTTCGCCAGATGCCGAGCCACGTTCTCGAAGTAACGGCGCGCTACATCGCCGTCATACACGCCCGCGGCCTTCATGTTGTCAGTGACCAGCCGACCGAGGACGGGGGTGAACGGGCCGAGGCGGGCAAGGACTGATTCGGTCACGTCGATCGCGAACGCGGGGGTTGCCGGCGCGAGGCGACACGCACCGTACACGGCGTTCGCGGTGAGCCGTCGTCGCATGTTTCGAAGAAGGGCCATCGGCGGGTGTGCCTCCCATCGCCTGCGTCTCCGGACACCCCGTTGGGGGG
>JBHHUY010000231.1:0-3453 GCA_046753965.1 Phycisphaerae bacterium | reverse complement strand
CAAATCCGTCTCAGCGCGACAGCCGCAAGCCGACAACCCAACGCTGACAACTGACAACTGATAACTGACAACTGACAACTAGAGACCCCGATGTCCGACACACAATGGCCCGTCTTCGAAGTCTTTCATCAGCAGGCGCGGGGAGAACCGCACGTGCATGTCGGTTCGATCCACGCGCCGGATGCCGAGGCCGCGCTGATGCTGGCGAAAGAGCAATTCGGTCGGCGGCAGGCCTGCGTGAACCTCTGGGTCGTGCCGGCCGAGGCGATTCACGCGACCGAGTATGAGGACGCGGACATCTTCGAGCACGGCACCGACAAGAGCTACCGCGAGGCCTTCGGATACGAGACCACCAAACGGGCAAGGGAACTGGGCGACAAGGGCGAGATCTGATCGCCCGCCCCGCGTGGCGATGGATCGCGACGAAGGCAAGAGGACGACCGGCATGGCGGCGAATGCGACCGAGGAATCACTGAGCCCGCGGGTCAGGTCGGCGGTCGTCGACCTGCTCTATCGTCTGGCCGATGACAATCTGGTCCTGGGTCACCGCAACTCCGAGTGGACGGGCCTGGCGCCGATTCTCGAAGCCGACATCGCCTTGTCCTCGATGGCGCAGGACAAGATGGGCCACGCCCTGACCTTCTACAGGCTCCTGCACGACCTCGGCGAGCCCGACCCGGACAGCCTTGCTTTCCTCCGGAAACCTGAGCAGTTCCGATGCTGTTCGCTCGTGGCGCTGGAGCGCGGTGATTGGGCGCTCAGCATCGTTCGTCACTTCATGTTTGATGAAGCGACGCAGCTTCGGCTCGAGGCACTCGTCGACAGCGCCTACGCGCCGTTGGCCGCCGTGGCGAGGAAGCTGCGAGGCGAACTGAAGTACCATGTGATGCACGGGCGGATGAACGTCGCCCGGCTCGGCCGCGGCACCGAAGAAAGCCGCTCGCGGATCCAGGCCGCCGTCGACCGGTTGTTTCCCCACGGCCTGGGGATCTTCGAGCCGACCGATCGGGACGAGACGATCGCCGCCGAGGGCGTCCAGTGTCGGGAGGCCGAGCTGTGCGCGGCCTGGCGTGGCCGGGTCGAGCCCATTCTTGTTGAAGCCGGCTTGACGCTTCCCGAGTCGACCGAGCCGATCTACGGCGGGCGCCGCGGGCGGCACCCCGAGACGTTGGCCAGGCTGCTCGACGACATGCAGCAGGTGTATCGGCTCGATCCCGAGGCCAAGTGGTGATCGACGAGGCGGAGCACGATGATCGCCGGGTGTCCGTGATGGAAGACGAGTCCGTGTTCTGCGGCGACACCGATCAACCGGCACGGCCCGGGGCGGAAACCTGTGGCACCGCGCGGCGATCGGCCGCAACCCAACTTTGGCACAGGCGTCCCGCCTGTGGCGCCACCGGCGAGACGCCGGTGCCACGGTTTCTTCGCAAGACGCGAAGATTCTCGACGTGAGTAGCGCGGAACCGCGACAGGCTTGCGGGAAGGGATCATGACGCGCGGCGACGGAGTGACAACACGGCCGGATGCCGACGACCTTCGGCGCGTCTGGGACGCGCTCTCGGACGTCAAGGATCCCGAGATTCCCTCGGTCTCGCTGGTCGAGCTGGGCATGGTGCCGGAAGTCTTGCTCGACGCCGGCCGGGTCGTCGTGCGGATGCTGCCGACCTTCGCCGGGTGTCCGGCGCTGGACACGATGCGGGAACAGATCGAACATGCTGTTCGCGGGGCCGGCTTTGAAGACGTGCGGGTCGAGGTCGTGTTCGATCCGCCCTGGTCTACCGATCGGATCACGACCGAGGGGCTCGCGAAGCTCAAGGCCTTCGGCCTGGCCCCGCCGCGGCGTTGCGGCGAAGCCGGCGCGGACGAAAGGGGCCTGAAAGACGTCGCGTGTCCCTATTGCGGATCGACGGACACCGCGCTCGAGTCGATCTTCGGGCCGACCCTCTGCCGCGCGATTCACTACTGCAACGACTGCCGGCAGTCATTCGAGCAATTCAAGCCGGTGTGAGCCGACGACACGTATCAGGGAGAAGTCGAACACTTCCTCTCTTCCTTCCGCTGGTGGGAAGAGGGATCGGCGTGGAACAGCCTAATCACCGCCGGAAGCCGCTCCTGCGCGAGTCCGTTACGGCCTGCGCGGGTCTCAGAACCAACCTCCGCAGAAAACGATTGCAGACTCCGCGCGCGATTCTGAGACACTCAGCGGGCCCACCGCTCGCAACAATGGGGCGATCTACCGTCAAAGTCGACATGCGCCAGCAATCACGCTGAAACCTACCCTATTGATTGTGTAAGATAGGAAGCGTGTTCGGGGCGAGCCGGCCAGTCTCCGACTGCATCGGGCCGTCGGGTCTGACCGATCCCGTCGATTGGTTTCAGAGCTTGGAACGAGGAGGACTCCGTGATGAACGCGAGACCGCGCGCGTTTTATGGCCTGACTGTGGGGTTTTGCCTGTTGGTCCGGCGCGGGCTGGCCTGCCCGCCGAATGGTGACGGCGCGATGCCGGCGCCGGCGCCGATTCCGGGTCCGCCGGGTCCGCCGGGCGATCAAGGCCCGCCTGGGCCGCCGGGGACGGACGCCACCGTGACGGCGGGTGACGGTGTGGCTGTCGAGAACGGCGTCGTTTCGCTGGATACCAACTTTACTGACGGTCTCTATTGGAAGCTGGACGGCAACGGGGGCACCACGACCGGGACCCATTTTCTCGGCACAACCGATGCCCAGGCGTTGGAGCTGCGCGTCAACGGCGCCCGGGCTCTGCGCATGGAGCCCACCGCCGGCTCCCCCAATGTGATCGGCGGCTCCGGCGACAACGTGGTCGAGGCCGGCGTCGTTGCCGCGACGATCTCCGGCGGCGGCCCGTCCGATCCTGCCGATCCGACCACCGGCAACCGTGTGTTCGACGACTTCGGCACCATCGGCGGCGGGGCGAATAACCGGACCGGCAACGACGACGGTGATCCGACCAGTTTCCAGTTCGGCGCGGTCGGCGGCGGCAACGGCAACATTGCTGGCGGACTCGCAGCCACCGTGGCCGGCGGACAGGGAAACTCGGCCACAGGTAACCACACGACGGTGGCCGGTGGCAAGAACAACGCCGCGGGCTCGACCCACTCGTTCATCGGCGGCGGTGAGGGCAACAGCACCGCCGGCCAATGGGCGTTCCTCGGCGCCGGCCGAAACAACCAGAGCAACGGCAGCCGCTCGTCGATCCTCGGCGGCGAGAACAACCGCATCACCGGTGGATTCGGTGCGGTTTTGGGGGGGAGCGACTGCGAGGTGCTCGCCGAGCGCGGCTTCGCCTTGGGACGGCAGGCCAAGATCGCCAACGTGCATCCCGGCGCGATCCTGTTCGCCGACAACACGGCCAAAGACTTCGAATCTACTTTCTTCAACGAGTTTGCCGTTCGCGCCAGTGGCGGCGTGCGAATGGTCACTGCCGTCGACAATGA
>JBHHUY010000230.1:0-3507 GCA_046753965.1 Phycisphaerae bacterium | reverse complement strand
GGCAGATGTGAAGCGACAGACCGCGCCGGGCCACGACCAGAGCCCGCAAACGCGATGGGCCAGCTCCGTCGCGGGTTGATCGAATGTGATGTAGCCGTCTGTCTTCTTCAGCTTGGGCGCCAGGGTGACCTTCTCGGGGTCTTGAGGCGTGCCGGGCCGCGTCGGGTCGGCCTCCAGCAGCGCGAGGGTTTCGCGCACCGCATCGCAGCCGATGCGGGCCAGGCGGTCGTGGAGTTCGTCGGCGGTCTCGTCGACGCCGATGGCCGTGCGACGCTGCACCAGGATCGGCCCGGCATCCATCTTCTCGACCAGTCGAAACACGGTCACGCCGGCTTCGGCGTGGCCGCGGATCACCGCCCACTGGATCGGCGCGGCGCCGCGCAGGGCCGGCAGCAGCGAGCCGTGCAGGTTGACCATCCCCGCCGGGCAGGCGTCGCGAAGGGCGCGGCCGATCTTCTGCCCGAAAGCGGCGACATAGGCCAGGTCGGCACCGAGCGCGGTCAGCCGGCCCACGATCTCAGGCGCGTTGACATCGACGGGATCGACGACCGGCAGTCCCGCGGCCAGCGCGGCTGCCTTGACCGGCGTCGGGGTGAGTCTCTTGCCCCGGCCGCGCCCGCGGTCCGGCTGCGTTACAACCGTCACGATCTCGTGGCCGTCGTGAAGGATCGACTCGAACGTGGGCAGGGCGAACGCGCCCGATCCGAAGAACAGCAAACGCATGGAAAACCCTCGCGCACGGACGCCGCCGGCGGTCAACGCGGCGCTCGCGCGCCGCGCTTGAACTCCGCTTCGAGCAGCTTCAGCGCCCGGCGATTGGCGATCTTGTCGGCCTCTGACATGCGATCGGTGATCAGCCGGCCGACCAGGTGGTCGCACTCGTGTTGCCAAATCCGCGCGACCAGCTCGGAGCCGGCGACGTCGATGGCCGCGCCGTCCGTGGCGCGGGCCCGGATTCGGCAATGCACCGCGCGTCGGACGTTCACCGTGACCTCGGGAATCGAGAGGCAGCCTTCCTCGCCCTCCGCCTCGCCCTCCAGGTCCGAGAGCTCGGGGTTCACATAGACCGCGTCGTCGCCCGGTTCCCCTGTGACGTTGCAGACAAAGAGCCGGATGAGAACACCGACCTGGGGGGCAGCGAGGCCGACGCCGTTCGCTTCGTGCATGAGCTCGAGCATTCGCGCGGCCAGTACCGCGAGCGGCTCGTCGAAGAGGTCGACGGGCTTGCAGACCCGATGCAGCCGTGGGTCCGGATATGTGATGATCTTCAGCGACGTCGGATCGATGACCGTCACCGGCGGTCTCCTCAAAGTAGGCTAATCGTGATAGAATCATCATAGCCTTGCCGAGATCGCCTGAAAAGCTCGGGCGCGTCGTGGTCCGGAGGACGCGAACCGTCGCGCTGATGACGAGAGGCCGAGGCGGGTGAGGGCGGCCCGAGCGAAAGCGAACGCTCGGAGTCGGCCGGACGTTCCTGCTGCTCATGAACAACGATGCCGACAAAGCCGGACAACCGATCGGAGAAGGCGACGTCCTCGGGCGTCTCGTCGGATCGGAGGAGGGACGGGCCAAGGCGCGCAAACTCTTCGCCCACGCGCAGAAGGCGGAGAGCACGCGGAGCTATGAATACGCGATCGAACTCTACGTACAGGGGCTCGCCTACTGGCCCGATGCGATCGAAGAAGGGCTGAAGAAGCTCTGGTACGTCGGGACGATGCGGCTGAACAGCGGGGGGAAACCGCCGGGATTCATGGCCGCGCGGAAGTTTCCGACCGGCGGCAAAGACCCGGTCCAGAGCCTGAACAACGCCCTGCACCTCTTCGGGCTCAACCCGACAGAGGTTTCATACATGGAGCAGGTCCTCCGGCTCGGCGTCAAGACGAACTGTGACGCGGTCGTCCAGTGGATCGCGCCGATCCTCGCGACAGCCTACAAGAACGGGAAGAAACTTTCGGCTTCACGATATCAGACTGCGTGCGAGGCGATGGATCGCGGCGCGGAACTCGCCATTGAGTTCGAGAATGAGGCCGGGGCGCTCGATATCCTGCGGGCGTGTGTGGCGACCGCCCAGGTCTGGGCGCAGCATCATCCGGACGACGCCGCCGCGGTCAAGATGCAGAGCGACGCGTCGGGCAAGCTGGCCATCGTCAAGGGGCGATTCGCCAAGGCGGAGGACTTCACCGATTCGTTGAAAGACGGTGAGGCGCAGCACGACATCCAAGACCGCGAGAAGCGTGTCCACACCGTCGACCGCACGCGCCAGTTGATCGAGAAGGCTCGCCTGGACTGGGAGGCGAACCGGAACGTCCCGAACAAGCTGCTCACCCTCGCGGATCTGATCGCCCGAATCGAGACCGATGAAGACGAGAATGAAGCGATCAAGCTGCTGGAGAAGGAGTACGCGGCAACCGACAACTACGTCTTCAAGCAAAAGGCGGACGACCTGCGGATGCGACAACTCCACCGGCACAGGCGTGCCCTGGCGGGGCTTGCCAAGGCGAATCCGGACGACCCACAGTTCCGCGCGAAGCTCGCGGCCCATGAGGCGGAGGAGAACAGGATCGAGACGGCGATCTTCGAGGATCGCCAGCAACATTACCCCACCGACCTGCGCGTGAGGTTTCAACTCGGCGTGCGCTATTTCCAGGCCCGGCGCTACGACGACGCGATTCCCCTCTTCCAGCAGGCTCGCGCGGATGCCCGCGTCCGTGCCGAAAGCCGCCTCTACATCGGGCGGTGTTTCTACGAGAAGCACTTCTACGATCAGGCGATCGAGGTGCTCCGGCGAGCCCTGGACGAGCTGGAGGACCGGCGGGGCGGACTGGCACTCGCCCTTAACTATTGGCTTGCAAGGAGTTTAGAGGCCTCAGGCGATCGAGAAGGCGCCCAGAAGACCTATGGCTTTCTGATCCAGCTTGACTACAACTACCGCGATGCCCGCCGGCGGATGGAGCGCCTTGTCGCCGGCGAGGAAAAGTAGTCTAATACAGCGTTCTGAATGTGCTTCGGCGGGCCGTGTTCGCCGGGGGATGAGCGAGAAGCCGGGACCGGCCGCGCGGGAGTTCGACTCGCGGGCAACCGGCAGGACAAGAGGAGAACGGGGTGGCGCGATCACTTTCGTCGCAGAAGCGACTTCGACAAAGCGTGGTTCGGGCGGCGCGGAACAAAGCCCGCAAGTCGCAGATCAAGACAGCGATTCGCAGGGTCCACGACGCAGTCCACGGCCGAGACCCCGCCGCGGCGCAGAAAGCCCTGTCCGAAGCGTCGAAGCTGCTGGATCGGAACGCGTGCCGGAGTACGATTCACCGCAACACCGCGGCGCGCCGCAAGAGCCGACTCGCCAAGCAGGTCAACGCCCTCAAGTCCACGGCGAAGTAGCCCGGCGTTGCCCAGCCGCCGCGCACGACGAGAGCGCCCGTGTGTCGTGCGACAATCCGAATCTGATTCGACTTTTTCACGGCGTCGGCTGGGATCGGCCGGCACCCTGTTTGCGCCAGGTCGGATTGA
>JBHHUY010000229.1:0-3563 GCA_046753965.1 Phycisphaerae bacterium | reverse complement strand
CGGCTGAAATCACAGGCGGGATGGGCGACCAAGGCTTCGAGCGAGAATAACAGGCCGATTGCCGGGTAGCACGCGCCGGCCGGCTTTGCCGTTTGGCGGATCGCACGCTTACCTTATTCGTGCCCGACGCCTGACCGCCGCGTCCACCCACCCGAGGACACACGCGGAACCGTGGACCGGCACGGACTGGATTCACAGCGGGCGACTCGCTAGGATGTCCTCGTTTCCACGGGAAGGCTGGGTCATGAGCGAGTCGGCTCCATCCATGCTCATGCTGGCGGGCGTCTGGGAGATCATCTCACACAACTGGGCGCTCACGTCGATCCTCTGCACCCTGATTCTCCTCGTCATCGTCCCGGCGCTCGTGCTCGCCAAGTACCTTCGGATCTGCCTCAACATCCTCCGCGACACCGAGCCGCCCCTGTCGATGAGCCAGTTCGGCTTCGTCCCGCTGGCCGGGACGGATCGGGACTTCTACGCCGCCGACGGCATGCGGCTTCGCGGAACCCTCTATCGGGCTCGGCAACGCGAAGCCCGAGGGATGATTCTCTTCGCGCCGGAGTTCAAGAGCACCCGACAGAGCTGCGCCCGCTACTGCCGGCCCCTTCTGGAGGCCGGGTACGACGTCTTTTCGTTTGATTTTCGCGGCCACGGCGAATCGGCCCACGAGGAAGGCTACACCCCCCGCCAATGGCCCAGCGATCGTGAGGTCGCCGACATGATGGGCGCCATCGCCTTCACCGAGCAATGGCTCGATGAGCAGGGCCGCCCCATCGAGTTGGGACTCTTCGGAATCTCCCGCGGCGCCTGCGCGGCGGTCCTGGCGAGCGAGTCCTGCGCGTCGGTCCGGGCGATCGTCACCGACGGCGCGTTCTCGTCCGACTGCACCCTCGAGCACCTGATGCGCCGCTGGGCCAAGATCTTTGCCACCGTGCGTGTCGTCTACGAAAACCACCCGCCCGAGTTCTGGCGATTCCTGCGCTGGTGCGTGTTCCTCACCGCGCGGCTCAAGCTCAAGTGTCACTTTCCGTCCGTCCGAAAAGCCCTCGGGCGGATGATTCCCCGCCCCATTCTTTTCATCCACGGCGGTCGCGACAGTTACATCCCGGTCGAGCAATCCCGGCTCTTGTACACGGTCAGCGCTCAACCGCGCTACCTCTGGGTCGTGCCCACCGCCAAGCACAACCAGTCGGTCGACATCTGGCCGGAAGAATACGCCCGCTGCATCGTCCAGTTCTTCGATCGGTTCCTGGCCCGGCGGGACGATCCCGACAACATGTACAACAACGGTCGATTCGAAGCCATCATGCGCAGCGAACGCGCGGCGGGGCCCGAAGAAACGGCGCCGACGCCGGCCAACGAGCCGGCCGGTGCGCGCAGCACCGATTGACCGCGGCGTTCAGCACCCCACTCGGCCCCGGACACCCATGTCGAACACGCTTCCACTCCGCCGCTCCCTCCTGGACCGCCTCAAGGCGCGGATCGGACGGGCCCACGCGAGCCGGCTCACCCGACGCTTCTTCGACGCCGTACGGCAGGCGACCCAAACGCAGGATGCCTTGCTCGCACGACTGATCGCGGACGGCGCGCCGGGCGGATTCGGCAGGGAGCATCATTTCGACAGGATTCGCGGCTACACCGACTTCCGGGCGAATGTGCCGATTCGATCCTATCGCGAGATGGTGCCCTATCTCGATCGCGTCCGTCGCGGTGAGATCGCCGCCTTGTTTCGCCCCGGCGAAAAGATCCTCATGTTCGCCCTGACCAGCGGCACGACGGCCGAGCCCAAGTACATCCCCATCACACCCCGAGTACTCGCCGACAGCCGACGCGGCTGGAACATCTGGGGCGTCAAGGCGCTGTTGGACCACCCGGCCTGTTTCCTCCGGCACATCGTGCAGGTCACCAGCCCGATGGACGACCACCGGGCGCCGTCGGGCGTGCCGTGCGGCGCGATCACGGGCCTGCTTGCGGCAACACAGAAGCGCCTCGTTCGGCAGTATTACACGTCGCCGCTCGAGGTCTCGCGCATCGTCGATTCACGGGCCAAGTATTACACAATCATGCGGATGGCGATTCCCAAGGACGTCGCCTGGGCCGTGACGGCCAACCCGGCCACCCTCCTGCTGTTGGCCAAAACGGCAGACGAACATCGCGAGAGCATCATCCGCGACATTCACGACGGGACCCTCCGGGCGGACCTGCCGATCGAGGACGACATCCGCCAGTCGATCGAGCAGCGTTTGCGGCCCGATCCCGTCTGCGCGCGGCGGCTGGAGCGCATCGTCGCCGTCGAGGGCGCGCTCCATCCCCGGTCCTACTGGAACCTCGGCTTCCTGGCCCATTGGACCGGTGGAACCATGGGCCTCTATCAGGCTCGGTTCCCGAAGTACTTCGGCGATGTCCCGGCGCGCGACATCGGCCTGATCGCCAGCGAAGGACGCATGTCGATCCCGATCGATGACGGCACGGCCGCGGGCATCCTCGCGGTCACAAGCCAGTTCTTCGAGTTCATCCCCGCCGAGGCCTACCCCGGCACGCGGGAACGAGCGATCCCGCCCGAAACGCCGACACTGCGAAGCCATGAATTGGCGACGGGCAAGGAGTACTTCCTCGTTCTCACCAACAGCAGCGGGCTCTACCGCTATGACATGGGCGATCGTGTCCGTGTGACCGGCTGGGCGGGCGCGGCGCCGCTGATCGAGTTCCTCAGCCGGGACGACCACACCGCATCGATGGCAGGAGAAAAACTGACCGAGAACCAGGTGGTCACCGCCATGCGGGAGGTGATCGGATCCGCCCCGGCGTCCGGACCTTCTGAACCGACGGACGCCGCCGCGCGCGGGCCGATCGTGGATTTCATCCTCGCGCCGCGATGGGAAGAGGTGCCGAGATACCGGCTCTATGTCGAGACAGGCGCCGCACGACACGTCGATCGGCTGGCCGAACGTTTCGACGCGGCACTCCGCGCGGTCAGCGTGGAATACGACCAGAAGCGGGCGACGCTCCGGCTGGAAGCCGTGGAACTGGCCCGACTGCCCGACGGCACATTGGCCGAACGCGACCGCCGGCTCCGCCGGGAGCGGTCGCGCACCTCAGAGCAGTTCAAACATCAGTACCTCCTCGCGCGCCCCGGCCTCGACGCCGAACTGGATCGATCCCCCGTTCGCTCCGGCACGCCCTGACCCCAACGCCTCCGCACGACCTACCCTTGGACAACCGGTGCGACACTCGAAACCCGGCAGCATGCGTCCCGGACGCACCTTCCTTCTTCCCTCACGCCTGGCGGATTTGTGTGGGAAGGGACAGCCGCTCCAGGCGATGGCGCAAGGCCCCGCGGCTGACACCGAGCAGGCGAGCCGTCTCTGAGATGTTGCCGTCGCACGCGGCGAGGGCCTGGCGGATGAGGCGCTCCTCGACCTGCGCCAGCGTGCAATCACCGGAGGATAGGTCGAACCGCATCTCGTCGAGCGGCGTGACCGACGGCTGCAACTCGCCCTGCATCAGAGTCAGGTCACCGGCTTCGATGACCGGCCCCTCCTGGAGAAGCAGGGCGCGTTGGA
>JBHHUY010000228.1:0-3660 GCA_046753965.1 Phycisphaerae bacterium | reverse complement strand
TAATGATCGGCAGGAGTGCGGGCCGATGTGTCCGGTTCGGGCAGGTGTTTAACCATCTACTATGGGGAATGGATCTCTGAGCGCAGGGCGCAGGCAGTGGCCTATTATCGTCGTAATCGTATTGTGGCTCGCCCGCGGCCGGGCAATCCTGGTATATTGGGACGTGAGTGGGCACTGGCGGGAAGCCATCAATCCCGGGTTTCCGCAAGGCGGTCGAGTCGGTGAGAGTGGGACGCTCTCCCGTTTTGGGCCTCTTTTCGGGCACGCCGTTTCGATGAAGCAATGTTTTTTGGGCGTCGGTACGTCCATTTAGAGGGCGTTTGAAAAGAAGCGAGACGATCAGAGCCGTTCTTGACACCTCGTATCAATGATGAGGGAGCTGGTTTCGTGGCCAAACGCGGCCCGTTTCCTGATGGTCGCGGCACTGAGAAGGCTTTTCAAACACCCTCTGAGAGAATAGCGGAAGGCCCTTGAGAATCTATTGGACGAGGTGAACCATGATGAGAACGCTGGTTGGAATCAGTCTCCTGGGGTTTGTTGCGGCCCTCTCGGCCGCGTCCGGCACGCCTGCGGCGGACTCCGCCGTCGCGAGTTCGGCGTCAGGCCAAGGTACGATGTCATTCGGTGCAGACGGACATGGCGCCGGGGTCTTCCAGTTCAACGTGGCGCGCGGTGGCCTGCCCTCCGGTTCGCTGTTGTTCGCCGGCGAGGAGGCGCACCGGTTTCCCGACATCGTGGTTCGGATGGACAACATCAGGAATGCCAGGTTTGGCGTTCGGTCTGTCCAGTTCTCCGGCAGGGGGACGTTGCATGATCAGCCCGTGACCGTCAGCGTCACGGCCTTCGATGGCGCCGGAACCAAGGATCCCGACTCGTTCGGCATCAAGTGCAAGAACGCCGAGGGCAAGATCGTGCTCGAGGCTCGAGGCGAGCTGACGAGCGGAGATGTCGTCGTCGGAACGCCGAGCTAGCTTGGCGTTCCACGGCTCGTGGCAGGCGGCCCATTTCCCGTGGAGGTGGGTTTCCGCTGGTGCGAGCATCCTTGCCCGCAGCTAATGCTCCGACGCACGTGATTTGATGGGTGATGTGGACATCCCGCCCGCATCCACTTGCAGGCAGCGCACCGGCGAGACGCCGATGCTCCCCATCAATTGAACAGCGTCGCAGCACGAGTGCCGCGGGAATGCCTGCCCTCGAATCACGGGGCAGGCGTGCTGTGAGGATCAGGTGCGACATGGGAACCTCGCACCTGATCGATAGACGGTCCCAACGGGTTCCCCCCCCCGGCGAGCCGGACGTAGAACAGAGGTTATAAGAGGAGGCCAGGGAGAAACCATGTATCGGAAAAACGCGAGGATCGCGGTCGCGGCATTGACAGGTGTCTTGGTTCTGGGGTTCCTGGGCGTGTCGTCCGCAGCGGCCCAGTTCACCTCGGACAACGTTACACTCAACGCTCACCTGACGTTGGCGGATCTCGGCGCCCCCGTCAGCGGCAACGGCAACGATTGCTGGGGCTACACGTCGCCGAGCGGCCGGGACTACGCCTTGATGGGCGTGTCCGACAAGCTCGTGGTGGTCGAGATCACCAACCCGGCGGCGCCGTTCATCGTCGGCAATGTGTCGCATACCAACAGCCTGTGGGCCGACATCAAGACCTTCGGAAACCACGCCTATGTGGTCAACGAATCCGGCGGCGGCCTGGACGTGGTCAATCTTGCGGGCGTCGATCTCGGCGGCGTCGCCCTCGTTCAGCGCGTCACGGCGGCCGGTCTTGCCACAACCCACAACCTCGCGATCGACACCGACAGCGGTTTTCTGTATTTGTGCCTTCCGAACATCAACGCCCGGCGGCTGGTGGCCTTTGATCTGGCGGACCCGGCGAATCCGGTGCTGGCCGGTATGATGACGGCGGCCAACGGCGGCGACGGGCTGCACGACGCCCAGATCGTCACGTTCACCACCGGTCCGAACGCCGGCAAGCAGATCTGTTTCGGGGCCAGCGAGGGTCGCGGCGTGGACGTCATCGACGTCACCGACAAGGCCAATATGTTCCGGATCTCACGCACCCCCTATCCGAACCTGGCCTACTGCCACCAAGTCTGGCTGAGCGCTGATCGGCAGTTCCTGTACCTCAATGACGAACTGGACGGCGTGAACGAAACGGTTGTTTTCGACGTGAGCGTCCTGGCCAACCCCGTGCTCGTCGGCTCATACAACTCCGGCGTGGCGGCCACCGACCACAATGTCTATGTGCGGGGTGGATTCATCTACGAGGCCGAATACCATGCCGGCCTGCGGATCTTCTGCGCCGCCGACCCCGTCCACCCGCTGCAGGTCGGCTGGTTTGACAGCTTTCCGCTGGACGACGCGGCCGGGTTTGACGGGGCCTGGAGCGTCTATCCCTTCTTCCCCAGCGGAACGGTGATCATCAGTGATATCGACAGCGGGCTTTTTATTGTCGATCCGTCGGCGGCCCTGAGCGCCGGTTCGATGGCGTTCACCTACCCGACCGGCCGACCGGAGTTCGCGAATCCCGCGGGCGGCACTGCGGTCCGGGTGGAGGTGGCCGGGTCCTGCGGTGCGACGCCGCAGCCGGGCACCGGTCTGCTACATTATGACGCGGGGGCGGGTTTCGTGTCGGTGCCGATGACCGAGGTCTCACCGAACGTCTATGACGCCGTATTTCCTGCGATCAACTGTCCGGCCCCGGTCTCTTATTATGTTACTGTTGAGGGTGCCGGCGCGGTGGTGTTCGCCGATCCGTCCGCCGCCCCCGCCGCGACCTATTCGGCCATCGCGGCCTTGGGCCGCCTCTTCGCGGTGCAGGACAACTTCGAGGTGGATCTGGGCTGGACCACGCAGAATCTCGGGGCGACGAGCGGCGACTGGCAGCGCGGCGTCCCGGTGGACGATCCCGCCTGGGCCTATGATCCGGCCTCCGATTCCGACGGCAGCGGTCAGTGCTTCCTCACCCAGAACCAGCTCGGCAATACCGATGTGGACGGCGGGGCCGTGCGGCTGCTTTCGCCGGTCTTCGATCTGACGCCACCCAACAGGGTGATCGGCTACGACTACTACCTCAACCTGACGGACGCGAGCGGGATCGACATGCTGCTCGTCGAGATCAACAACAACGGCGGTGTCGGCGCCTGGACGGAAGTGGCGCGCCACGAAACGAGCGGAGGCCTCGCCTGGCGCCATCATGAGATCACGGAGGCGGATCTTGCGGCGGCCGGTGTTGTGCGGACCGCCGCGATGGTGCTGCGCTTCACCGCCAACGACGATAATCCGCAGAGCATCGTCGAGTCGGGCGTCGACGCCTTCACGATCTTCGAATACGACTGCAACGTTCCGGTTGTTTGCACCAAGGGCGACGTGAACGACGACACCCTGATCAACGGCCGAGACATTGGGCCGTTCGCCGACACGCTGATCAGCGGTGGAACCCCGGGCACCGTGGCCTTCTGCGCGACCGACATGGACGACAACGGCACCCTGGATCCCGTTGTGGACCTTGCGGCCTTCGTGAACTGCCTGCTGGGCGTCAGTTGTCCGTAGCGGTCCCGGCAGTTTCGACGGCGGACAGTCGCGAGAGCGAGGCATCCGCCGGTTGGGGGCGCGGGGCGAACAGGACGAACGCCGCAATGATGAGGCCGGCCG
>JBHHUY010000227.1:0-3787 GCA_046753965.1 Phycisphaerae bacterium | reverse complement strand
GTCGCCCGGCTGATGCCCGACTGATGAAGGACATGGGCCTGGCCGGCGCCGTGCGCGCAAAGCCGGTGAAAACAACGCTGAGCGACCGCGCCGCGCCGTGCCCGCAGGACCGCGTGAACCGGCGCTTCCAGGCGCCGCGGCCGAACGCGCTTTGGCTGTCGGACTTCACCTATGTCGCAACGTGGGCCGGCTGTGTGTATGTGGCGTTCGTCTGTAGCGCGACAATCAAGATGAGAAGCGCGCGACAATCTGGATGAGAATCCGGTGTCGCGGTTTTTCGATGATCGTGAGAACGATCGTTGTGCGCAAGCTTCCTTTTCAGTCTGATTGTCGCGGCGCGTCACCGGGGCCCGTGTTTACGGTCGTGGCGTATGTTGCTGGCCGTCCTGGCCCGCGCTTTGTGTTGACGGCCTGGCGTCGCCTGTAGCTCTCGACGTTCATCTCGAAGATGGTGGCGTGATGGACGAGGCGGTCGACGGCGGCCAGCGTCATGGCGGGATCGGGAAAGACCTTGCCCCACTCGCCGAAGGGCTGGTTGGCTGTGATCATCATCGATCTGCGCTCGTATCGGGCGCTGATCAGTTCGAACAGGACGCTGGTCTCGGCCTGGTCCTTGGTGACGTAGGCGAGATCGTCGAGGATCAACAGGTGATATTTGTCGAGCCGGTTGATGGCGGCCTCAAGGCCAAGTTCGCGGCGCGCGATCTGTAGTTTTTGCACGAGGTCGGTGGTGCGGGCGAACAGCACCCGCCAGCCATTTTCAATCAGGGCGAGTCCGATGGCGGAGGCCAGATGGCTCTTTCCCCCGCCGGGCGGCCCGAACAGCAGCAGATTGGCGCCCTGCTCGAGCCAGCCGTCGCCGGCGGCGATGGCTGTGACCTGCGCCTTCGAGATCATGGGGACGGCTTCGAACTCGAACGTGTCGAGGGTTTTGCCCGGCGGCAGTCGCGCGGCGGCGAGATGGCGCTCGATACGGCGTCGATCGCGTTCGGCCAACTCGTGCTCGGCGAGCGCGGCCAGGAAGCGCGCCGCGGGCCAGCCCTCCTTGTCGGCCTGTTCGGCGAGTTCCGCCCACATGACCTTGATCGCCGGCAGGCGCAGTTCGTTGAGAAGAAGGGTGAGCCTTCCGGCGTCGATGGCGGGGTTCGTGTTCATGCCACATCTCCCATACGCGCGTCGCCGAGCAGGGCTTCATAGTCGCTGAGCGGCGCCAGACGGACGACGACGCTCGGCAGTTCGGCGGGATCGGGAGCGAACCGGTCGCGAAGCGCCGCCATGTCCGGCAGGCGGCCATCGCGCAGACCGGCCGACAATTGGTCGGCCAGATCACGCTCGCAGCCGCGTTCATGGGCCATGGCCAGAAGCTCGACCATGACGCGGCAGGCCTTTCGTTCCGGCCCGCGCTCCAGCAACGCGTCGAAGGTTTTGCGATAGGCGTCGCGCGGGAACAACTGGTCGCGATAGACGAGGTTGAGCAGCGCCATCGGCTTGCGCCGCAACGAATGGATCACATGGCGATAATTGACGACATGGCCATGCTTGCCCGAGCGATCAGCGCGTCCTCGCGGCAGCGTCATCAGGGGCGTGGCGCCGATGAATACGTCGAGACGGTCATCGTGGAGGCGCACCCTGAGGCGATGTCCGATCAGACGCGACGGCACGGTGTAGAACACCTTGCGCAGGAGGAAACCGCCGGACGATGTGACGCGCACGCTGACGTCTTCATGGTCACAACTGCGCCGGGTGGGCAAATCGCCGAGTTCGGCGCGCTCGATGTCGATACGTTTGGCGTTGCGGGCGTTGATGCGACCGACGATCTCATCGATGAAACGGCGATAGGCGGGCAAGTCCCAAGCTTGCAGGAGGGCGAACGCGGCCGAGCCCCGCATCAAGAGCGCGTCCTTGATCGCGCGCTTGAGATGGCCGTGCGGTCCCTCGATGGCGCCGTTCTCATGGGCGACGCCGGGGTTGTTGCGCGTCGGCGTCATTTTGTAGTGGCGGCACAGTTCCTCGTAGCGGCGCGTCAGGTCCAGCCGGGCATCCTTGTTGAGATTGCGGAAGGCGGCCGACAGGCTGTCGCTGCGATGCTCGC
The DNA here is from genome assembly GCA_046753965.1 of Phycisphaerae bacterium. Taxonomy (GTDB): domain Bacteria; phylum Planctomycetota; class Phycisphaerae; order UBA1845; family UTPLA1; genus JBHHUY01. The sequence continues at coordinate 1,695 of JBHHUY010000227.1, read as the reverse complement.
GCGGCGCGCCGCCCAACGACCACAGCGCGTTCTGCAGGCCTTCGGCCAGGGCGACGAAGCTCTCGCCGCCGAGCACGACATGAGCATGCTCGAACCCGGAATAGGCAAGCCGGAAATGATAGAGCCGGTGGGCCAGCGGGAGGCCCGCGATGGTGACGCCGGCGGCGCCCATGTCGGTGAAATCCGAGAGCCCGACGCGACCCGGCTCGCGGGTCTGGCGGAACATCACCTCGCGCTCCGCGCCATGGACGGCGCGCCAGGCGCGAATGCGCCGCTCCAGCGTTCGGCGAACGCCGGCGCCCAGCTCGGGATGGCGGCGCATCATCTCCTCGAAGATGGCGACGGCTCGAAGACCGGGGGCCGCCTCCAGCATCGGCGTGACCTCGGCGTCGAATATGGCGGCGAGAGGATCAGGACGGCGGCGCCCTCGCGGGCTCTTCTTGTGGGACGGCGGCCTGGGGTCGGCCTCGATGCGATACGCCGTCGCCGTGCTGATCGACGCCTTCGCCGCTGCAACGGCCGTGCGATTGGTCTGACGGAACTTCATGTAAAGCCTCATCTGGTGATCGGTTACGTGGCGCCCGGGCACGAAGCGGTTCCTCCAGATCGGAAAAACCACCGGTATGCCCGGTCGACCGCAATCACCAGAAAAACGACCCCAACCGGGGCCGCCGCCGGTTGTAGCATGACGCCGCTCGGGCTACGCCCTCACTGCGTCAACCGACAACCGGCATTCTCAAATTGAGTGACGCTGCGCTCTCATCCTGTTTGTCGCGACGCACTAGCCAGCCGCGACACCGTCCAATGGTCAAGTCCGAGACTTGCTGGATAATTTTTGGCCGGGCTGGCTTGCCGAGGGTTTCGACGTGAGGCCGTTGCGGGCCTCATATTCTTGATCGAGCTCCGTTCTGACAGCGGCCATCTGGCGGCGCTCGAAGTCGGTGACCTTGATCGCCCGCCAGCGCTCGGCGGCGCGGATCATGGCGCCGAACATGAGCTTGAGGACGGGCTTCTCGCCGAAGGCGTTGGGGATGATCTTGAGCCGTCGGCGCTCCTCGACGAACAGGCGTTCCAAGAGGTTCGTCGTCCGGACCGCCCGACGATGGGTGACTGGCATCCGCAAGTGCGCGATGCAGGCCTCGAAGTCGTCCAGGAAGCAGGCCACCGCGCTGGGCAGGTCGCTCTCGAAGTCGGCGACGATGCCGTCCGCCAGATCGCGGGCAATGGCCCTTGACGGGGCCTGGTAGGCGGCCGTGACGCGGACCTTGAAGTCGGGCCAGATGTCCTCGGGGACCTTGGCCGCCAGATTGCGCATGCGGTGCGCGAGACAGCGCTGACGCATCGAGCGTGGGAAGCAGGTCTCGATCGCCTTGATGATGCCGGGCGCGCCATCCGAGACGACCAGCAAGGGATCGCCCAACCCCCGAGACCGCATGTCCTGGAAGAAGGCGGTGACCGTCTCGGCATCCTCCTTGGAACCGGCCATCAGGTGCAGCAGGACCTTCTTGCCCTCGGCCGTGAAGCCCCAGGCGGCGAGGACCGGCTCGCGCCTTTGGCCCGGCCGGATGCGCTCGGCGATGCCATCGACGAACAAGTAGACGACGGCGTACTCCGAGAGATCGCGGCTGGCGAACTCCTGGTAGTCCGCCCACAGCCGCTCGCCGATCTCCGAGACCGCCGTCCGCGACAGCAACA
>JBHHUY010000226.1:0-3831 GCA_046753965.1 Phycisphaerae bacterium | reverse complement strand
AAAAAAAATATGTGGGTTTCGGGTTTGGGGGGGTTCCCCTCACCCCATGGGGGGGAGGGGGAGGGTGTACGCGGTCGCTCCACCGAGGAGCGTTGGTTGCGCTTCGATTCACTGGCTGGCGTCGTGACCCCGGTGTGGCTTTCCGTGTGGGGTCCACTGGGTTGGCTGTTTGATTATTCCCCGCCCCCACCCGCCAGGCAAGGTGCGAACAAAGTTTTTTTTCGGCCCCCTTGCGGGTCGAACACGGCCCAGCCCGGCGACCGTGGCCGACGCGCCCCTGCACCCCCGCCGCGCGACCGCGTAGGATAGGCGTATGCGAGCGAGTTACGCATTGCTGGCGGCCTCGGACGTGCTTCTCATGGTCCTCACGGCCGCGGTCGGGCTCATGGTTCGCGGTCAGGAGGGGTTCGGGCGGCACTTCCTGCTCGGCGTCCTGACGGCGATGTTCACGTCCCTGATCCACGTGATCTTCTTCATGTACTTCGTCGTTCAGAACAAGATCGCGACGCAGGCGATTCTCCAGGGCGATGTCGACGCCGCCCTCGCGCCGCGTGTCCAGGGCCTGAAGGCCCGAGCCCTGCGCTCCGGCATGGTGGGGATCGGAACCCTGCTGCTCGCGGTCATCCTCGGCGCGCTGGTCGGACAGGGCGTCCAGCCTGAAGCGCATCTGGTCGCGGCCTTCGCGGCGATGTTCTTCAATGCGGCGGTCTTCTTCTACCAATACACCCTGCTGGTCGAGTATGCCGATCTGGCGCGGGCCGCTTTCGGAGAATAGGCCGCGGCGGATTGACCCGCTCGGCGAGCGGTTTCTATAATGACGACGTGGTCGCAAGGACGGATGCCAAGACGCCGCGGCGGCTCCGGCGAGGGGCGCCGTGGGCGCTGTGGGTCGTGGTCAGCCTCCTCTCCCCTCTGTGGGCCGATGTTCCGCAATCCCAGCCGGCCGAGCCGACCTTTCGCGCCGCGCGCCGATTCTTTCTGAGCGGTCAATACGATCAGGCGATCGAAGCGTACGCGAGGCTCGGCCGCGCGCCGGCGAATGCCGTTCGGGCCGCGTGCGGCCGGTCGGCGATCGACGCGGAACTCGGCGACTACAAGGAAGGCATCGCGCGGCTGAAGTCCGTGAGAGTTGCCGGTGAAAAGTCGCCGGTTTGGCACGCCTGCCTGGCCGCGCTGCTGGCCGAAGTGGGCGACTACACCGGCGCCGTCCGACACAATCGCCGCGCGATCGCGCTCGACGCAGAGTATCTTCGCGCCCATTGCCAACTCGGCCGCGTGCTGGAAACGCTGGGCCGCGGGCGCGAGGCAATTACAGCGTACGAGCTCTGTGAGGACGTCATGCTGGGGCCGGACTTGCCGGACGACGCGGCGGATCTGACCTGGCTGGGCCGCGGGTTCTATCGCTATTCGGTATTGACGCGAAACCCGAACCTCGTGCAGCGGACGCGCCATGTGTTGACGGAAGTCTACCAGGAAGCCTTCGATTTCATCGATGCGCGGTACTGGCCCGCACGCCTGGCGGCGGCGGAACTCCTGCTCTCCAAGCACAACCTGGACGAGGCGAAGGCGGACTTCAAGCGGGTGCTCGAACAAAACCCGAAGGCAAGTGCCGCCCACGTCGGTCTCGGGCGCGTCGCCCTGGAAGGCTGGGACTTCGAGGAAGCCGAAAAGCAGGCCGAGGCGGCGCTGTCCGTGAACCCGCGCCAGGTGGCGGCGCTGCTGCTCCTGGCCGACACGCGGATGACCGAACGGCGTTTTGGAGACGCCGCCGTGTTCGCGGAGCGGGCGCTAGAAGTTAATCCCAACGCGATCGAGGCGCTGGGCGTGCTGGCGTCCGCAAAGCGCCTGTCGGGCGACCGGGCCGCCGCCGAAGCCCTGCGGGCTCGCGCCGCGAAGATCAGCCCCGCGCCGGCCGCGCTGCATTTCGCTCTGGGTCGCTGGCTGTCGGCGGGGCGGCAATACGCCGAGGCTGAGACGCACTTGAAAGCGGCGATCCGGTTCTCGCCGACGTGGCCCGAGCCGCGAACGGAACTCGGACAGCTTTACATGGACATCGGCGAGGAGGCGGCGGCGCGGACCGCGCTCCAGGCCTCGTTCGCGCTCGACGGCTTCAACCAACACACGCACAACGTGTTGGAACTGCTCGACCGGCTCGATGGGTTCGATCGGATCGAGAGCGACCACTTCATCGTCAAGTTCGACGCCGCTCAGGACGCGATCGCCGCGCCGTATTTCTCCGAAGCACTGGAGGCGATCTATGACGAGGTTTGCGAAGACTTCGAGACCACCCTCGACAAGAAGACCATAGTAGAAGTATTTCCGCAGCACGAGGGGTTCAGCGTGCGGGTCACCGGCCGGCCGTTCATCGCGACGGTCGGCGCCTCGACGGGCCGGGTGATCGCGCTGGCGGCGCCCCGCGGCCGGCCGCCGTTCGGGCGCTACAACTGGGCGAGCGTCCTGCGCCATGAATTCACGCACACCGTCACCCTGGCCGCGACGGAGAACCGCATCCCGCATTGGATGACCGAAGGTCTGGCGGTCTATGAAGAATCCGCCCCGCGGTCCTGGGCCTGGAAGACGTTGCTCAGCGACGCCGTGCGGCGCGATCGGCTCTTCACCCTCGAATCGATCGACTGGGGATTCATGCGGCCGCGCCGACCCGACGATCGCACGCTCTCCTATGCCCAGAGCGAATGGATGATCGAGTACATGGTCGGGCGCTATCGCTACGCGGCGGTCTTGAACCTCCTGAAAGCGTTCCGCGCGGGCAAGGGGCAGGCGCGAGCGTTCAAAGATGTGCTGAAGATCAAGCCCGCGGAGTTCGACCGCGGCTTCCGCGCCTGGGCGTCCGACCGGGTCAAGGCGTGGGGTCTGCCCGTCGTGCCCGTGGAGGATCCCGAGGCGATTCGCGAACGATTGAAGACCGCGGCGGAGGACGCCCCGTTGTGGGCCCGGCTTGCGCTGGCGGAGTGGATGGACGGCGAGTTGGACAAGGCCGAGAAGGCGGCGGCCCACGCGCTGAAGCTCGATCGAAACCTGGCGCCGGCGCTGGAGGTGATGAGCCGGGTCTTCGTGAGCCGTATGCTGGCTTCGGAGGAAGAAAGCAAACGACGCGAATACATCGGCCAGGCGGAACCCTACCTCCGCCGACTCGAGAAGATCGATCCGGACAATCCGGTGGCGATCAAGTATCTGGGCTATGTTGAACAGGCCGCAGAGCAATGGAACGAGGCGATCGATCTCTACCGGCTTTACCAGCGGCGATTCCCCGAAGACCCGGACACGTTCCGGCGGCTCGCGGCCATCCACCTGCGCCGCAAAGCGTATGGCGCGGCCCTGACGCAGCTCGAATCCCTCTTTCGGCTGGTCGAGGACGAGCCCGCCGTCGCGCGCCAGATCGCGTCGATCTATGCCGATCGGGGCGAAGCCGCCCGAGCGGCGGGTTGGCTCCGCCGCGCGCTGGAGATCGACCCGTATGATGTGAACACCCACGGCGCCCTGGCGGACGCCTTACTTTCGATTCGTGATTACCGTCAGGCGGAGCGGGAATACCGTGTGGTCTGCGACCAACTCCCCGAAGAAGCCCTCGGCTATGAGGGACTGAGCCGCGTCCATCAGGCGATGGGAAACCCGGAGCAGGCGGCGGCGTACAAGAAGAAGGCCGAGGCGCTGCGAGGGGCGAAGACACCGAAGCCCGCGGCGGATGAAGAAGGCCTGCATTGAGACGCATCGCCCGCTCCACCGGTGGGAGTCCATGACAGTTGAGGCAGGCGACCGCGCAGGCGCTCTGGGTAGCGGCCGCCCCCCGTGGCGGACGCTGCATCCCTTTCC
>JBHHUY010000225.1:0-3897 GCA_046753965.1 Phycisphaerae bacterium | reverse complement strand
TCGAGGGCGCGTTTCCATTCTCGGCGTCCGGCAACGGTGCTCGGTCGCCTCGAGTCGGGAGTGTACACCCGGCACGGAGGCGCCCGCAATGCTTTTTCTCGGCTCTTGGTTGCCGCGCGGGCCATGCAGTCCCGAGCAGACTTCCGCCGTCATTCGGTCGGGCGGTTTTGAATGGCCTCAGGGGCGATTGGCTCGCCACGGCTTGACCGGACCGAAAACGAAAACAATACTTGTGGTGTTCGAGGGAGTGCCTCGCCCGGTTGGTCGATGAGGGGGAGCGGGGCCGACTCGGCCCGCCCGCTTTCCGGCCCTCGATCCTCGCGAGGAGTGTTCCGACTTGAACTGCCCTCGAAAACCGATCCATCGGCTCGCCGGCCCCGACACGATTGCGAGCTCGACGCCCGCCTATTTCGGCGTAAGGGGCGCCGCCGGAATGGGGGCGGGATCGCGACGCCGGTCCCGCGGCGCCCTTCTGCGAGTGCTCTCCATTTCCGCTGTGAGCATTCTCGCCGGGTGCGGGGTGACCCTCCCCGGCGGCACGACTGTCGGCCCGCCCGGCGACAGCTTCAAAACCGCCGCCTTTCTGCCGCTCAAGGCCGACGGAACCCAGACGCTGAGCGGCTCGATCGCCGGCGACCGGGTGGATGTTTACGACCTCGGGCCGGTGGTTCCGGGCGACCGGCTCGTGATATCGGTCGAACCCGCCGCCGGGAGCCTGCTGGACCCCACCCTCGCGGTTTTTGACGGCAACGAGGAACTCTTCGCATTCAACGACGATCGGGACCTCGCCGCGCAACAGTTCGGTTCGGCGATCGATGACGTGATCGTCACCGCGAGCGACCACTGCTTCATCGCCATCGGCAAGTTCTCGTTCGACCCGAACGGCGGGGCCTACGATGCATCGGTTCGCATCGAGCACACCGGGCAGGTGCCGACGCCTGCGGTTCAGGTGCTGCTGCTGGATTTCGACGGCGGTGCTTTCACGATCGAGAACGAGGGATCGTTCAACCTTTCCGCGTTCGACGCTTCCGACATCGACGCCGCATATGCGGGCAAGACCGCCCAGATCAAGGCGCGCATCGCCGAGGTTGTCCGCGCGAGATTCCGAGATACGGGGCTTCAGATTGTCACGACCGACGAAAACCCCAGCCTGACGCCCGGCACGTTCAGCACGATTCACTTCGGATCGTTCAGTGCGACGAAGTTCGGCGTTGCCGACGGCGTGGATCAGGGCAATCGCGATCTGTGCGATGACGGCATCGTTTTTATCGAGAGATTCGACGATCCTTTCGCCTCGCAACCGACGGACGAGGGCATCGCCGTGGCGATCGGCAACGTCGCCGCGCACGAGGCCGGCCACCTGCTCGGCCTGAACCATGTGGCGGACATCACCGCGCTGATGGACAACACCGGCACCGCGAGCACCTTGCTGGCCGACCAGGTGTTCAAGACCGCGCCGCTGAGCCCGTCGATCTTCCCATTTGGGAAACAAAACGCCCCCGCGATCCTCCAACGCGTCGTTCCCTGACCGTTGGGCGTGTTTGACGAGCTTACAGTGCGTCCCAAGAAGTCCCGTGGCACCGCCGTCTCGGCGGTGCGGACGCGGGCGGGACGCCCGCGCCACAAAGGTTTCATGACGCACTCGGAGTGTTCGGGGTCGTCGTTTGACAGGCGGCCGGCGCGGCGCGATCCTTCCGCCGGGCGGATGCGAACATGCAAAAGGGAGACCTTTGACGGTGGAGAACACACAATCCGCGGCGTACGCCGCGATTCCTCGCCGGTTTCTGGCGGAGGACGCCGATCTGGGCGATTGGCCGACGGTCGAACGCTATTACCAGGCGCTCGCGGACCGGCCGATTGCTTCGGTCGACGCCCTGGAGGCCTGGTTGCTCGATCTCTCGGAGCTGGACGGTTGGCTGGGCGAGGAAGGCTCGCGGCGCTACGTCGCCATGACCTGTCAGACCGACGATCCCGAGCGGGAAAAGCGGTATCTCTCATTCATCGAGGAGATCGTTCCCCGGTCGAAGACCTGGTCGCATCGGCTCGATCGCAAGCTGCTCGAGTGCGACTGCCACGACCGGCTGCCCGCCGATCGATACGCCGTGCTGGTTCGCAGGATCAAGAATCGCGTCGCGTTGTTCCGGGAGGAGAATGTCCCGCTTCAGACAGAGGACGAGAAACTTCGCCAGCGCTATCAGAAGCTCGTCGGCGGCCTGGTCGCCCGGCACGACGGCCGTGAGCAGACGATGCAGCAGATGCAGCGCTACCTTCAGGAGCCCGATCGGGCGGTCCGGCGCGAGGCGTGGGAAAAGTGCGACGAGCAGTGGGCTTCCGCGCGAGACGAGATCGATGCGATCTATGACGAGATGGTGAAACTTCGCCATCGCATCGCGCGGAACGCCGGTTGTGCGGATTACCGGGAGTATGCCTTTCGCGAACTGGAACGGTTCGACTACACCGCGTCGGATTGCGAGGCCTTCGCGGCCGCGATCGAGGACATCGTGGTGCCGGCGGCGCGACAGTTGGCCGACCGGCGCAAGGCCAGACTGGGGCTGGACACCCTGCGTCCCTGGGACATGGCGGTCGACCCGCAGGCGCGTCCGCCGCTGCGTCCCTTCGAGGCGGTGTCGGAGCTGGTCGGCGGTTGCGAGCGCATCTTCTCGCAGGTCGATCCCGACTTCGGCGCGCAGTTCGCGCACATGCGGCGCGAGGGATTGCTGGACCTGGAGAGCCGGAAAGGCAAGGCGCCCGGCGGCTACATGATGACCTACGAGGGCCGGCGGCTGCCGTTCATCTTTATGAATGCGGTCGGCACGCAACGCGACATCGAGACGTTGTTGCACGAGGGCGGGCACGCATTCCACGCGTTCGCGGCGCGGGACGAGCCGCTGACCGCCCTGCGCGACGCGCCGATCGAGTTCGCCGAGGTGGCCTCGATGGGCATGGAGCTTCTCGCCGGCCGGTTCCTTGACGCGTTCTATCGCGCCGAGGAGCACGAGCGCGCGGTCTGGGACCACCTGGCGGGCATCGTTCGGTTCTTTCCGTACATGGCGATGATCGACATGCTCCAGCACTGGGTCTATACCCATCCGAATCACACCCGCGAGCAGCGCCGCGGCGCCTGGCTGGCGTTGAATCGGAAGTACGCCGGTTGGGTGGACTACGGCGGGTACGAAGAATCGCTGGCCTGCGCCTGGCACCGAAAGGGACACCCGTTCACGGTGCCGTTTTATTACGTCGAATACGGGATCGCGCAACTCGGCGCGCTGGGCGTCTGGCTGAACGCGAAGACCGACTACGCCAAGGCGGTGCGCGACTATCGCGCCGGGTTGGCCCTCGGGGGCACACGGCCGTTGGCCGACCTGTTCGCCGCGGCGAACGTCCGGCTGGATTTCACCGCCGCGGCCCTCGCGCCCGCCGTCGCCGAGATTCAGCGGCGGCTGGCCGAGTAGCCTCGTGGGGGCCGCTGTGCGGACCGTCGCCCAGCGGAAAGCGGGGTGTTTCCCTGACGCGCCTGCGGAGACCGGCTTCATCCCCCGCCGGACCGAAAAAACCTTGATCTTTGACAGGACAATCGCATGGATTCTCGATCCGGCAGGCGCCTGTTCACGGCCACCTGAACCCGTCTTGGATCGTTTGATCACTACGGGATGGGAGTCCCGCGGATCGAGTGTCGAGAAGGGATTCTCGGCACAGCACGGCGCAGCGCCTCTAAGCGCAGAGCAGCAATCGAATACAGCGCCGTCAGTTCCCTCGGCTCGCCTTGGCCTGCGCCGCCAGCTTCTCCGCCTCCGCCGTTCGGTTCAGCTTCCGGAGAAGTGCCGCGTAGTTCGTTTTGACCTTCAGCGTGTTTGGATGTTTCGATCCAAGAGCATTCTCAAAGATCGCCAGCGCCCG
>JBHHUY010000224.1:0-3913 GCA_046753965.1 Phycisphaerae bacterium | reverse complement strand
GGACTGCGCCGGCATCCGCCTGAACTGTCATGGCCCCCCGGCGAATCGCGTCCGAGGCACCCTGTTGCGTATGGTCGCCGTCGGGCTTATACTACGGGGCTCCGCCGTGCCGGGTGCCGGGCGGCGGTGCAACCGACCTCACAGGGAGACGCTTGGACGATGGGCAACTACTGCGGACCGAAGGTGAAACTCAGTCGAAGCCTGGGCGTGCCGATTGCCGAGACGCCCAAACACATGCGCCTGCGACGGGAGAACCCGCCCGGCATGCACCCGATCCGCCGGGGCCGGCGAAGCCTGTTCGCGCGGCAGCTTGCCGAGAAACAGAAACTCGCCCGGTACTACAACGTTCGCGACGGCCAGCTCCGCCGCTACATGAAAGAGGCCGCCCGCTCGAAGCGGAACACCCCCATCGTCCTTCACGAACTCCTCGAGACGCGACTGGACAACATCGTCCGCCGCCTCGGCTGGGCGCGCACCATCTGGCAGGCCCGGCAAATGGTCGTGCACGGCCACTTCCTCGTCGACGACCGCCGCGTGAATCGGCCCTCGTTCCACGTGGCGCCGGGCAGCCGGATCACGGTCCGGGAGCGCAGCCAGAAGTTTGTCCGCGAGGCGAGCGAGTCGGCCGAGTTTCATTTGAACCTCGAATGGCTCCAGGGCGACGAGAAGAAGCTCGAGGCGACGGTCGTCCGCATGCCCACCCTGGAAGACAGCCGCATTCCGTTCGAGATCGACTACAACATGGTCGTCGAGTATTACAGCCGCTGAGCCGCACCGGTCGCCCGGCCGCGTGTTACCGGAACCAACACCGGAGTCCCACCGCCGGGAATCGACCGAGGCACCGGCCGGAAGAAGGTGCGTCCGGGACGCGCCGACCCACCCTCCGGACGTCCGCCACGGGGGCGGACGCTACGAAACGAGGTCCCCCTCCCGAAGCGCGCGCCGCAGAGCGGGCTCGTTTGCCGCGGCGCGGGCCGCGGCCCAGTTGACGAATGCCGATCATGCTGTAGACTTTAAGGGTTTCGCGGGAGGCTCAGCGAGGATCCGTGGAATGGCCGTGCGCTGATGGGCGCCTGGCGAAGCCGCGGAGTGGGGTAAGACCATGCCAGGCCGAACAACCTTGATCAGATTCGGCGTTGCCGCGATGGCGGCGATTGTCGTCGCCTCCAGCATTCGTCCCTGGCGGCGGCGGGCCTCGGCCCGAACGCGGCTCTCGCCACGCCGGAACCGAGCCCGGCGCCGGTCTCGTGGGAACTCTCCCTCGTGCCGAGCCCGCCGATGCGGGTTCAGGTGGATTTCGGGTCGGGGCCCAAGACCTTCTGGTACATGCTGTACACGGTGACAAACCACACGGGCGAGGACATCGATTTCAACCCCGAGATCGTCCGCGTGGCCGAAATCGAGAGCGAACTGCCCGCCGATCAGATTCTCTCGGCGCCCGATCGCGCTCCGAAGCTGAGTGTCGAGCCGGCCATCGTGGGGCTCCACCCCAAGATCTTCGCGGCCATTCAGCAGCGCCATGCCAAGACCCACCCGTTCCTGGTCAAACCGGTGGACGCGATTCGCAAGCTCCGGCAGGGCAAGGACAACGCCCTGTCCAGCGTCGCGGTCTTCAAAGACCTGGACCTCCGGGCCAGCAAGTTCACGATTTACTTCGGCGGCCTGTCGGGCGAGCGCATCCGGAAACCCAATCCGGCCTACAATCCCCGCCTGCACGCCGGGGACCAACAGAAGAAGCCGGACGCGGCATCGAATCCCAGGTTCTTCATTTTGAGGAAGACCCTTGCGATTCCATACACCCTGCCGGGAGACCTGAAGACACGGCGGACCGCGACCCCGAAGCTCGGCAGAATGACGTGGGTCATGCGATAGGGCGCCGCCGCGGCGGGGCGAGACGTGAACTCCGCCGCGCGAAAGCAAAAGGATTCTTGAGATGGCACATAAAAAGGGACAGGGTTCCACGCGGAACGGACGTGACAGCCTCCCGCAGTTCCGCGGCGTCAAGCGCCACGACGGCCAGATCGTCACGGGCGGCACCATCCTCGTCCGCCAGTGCGGGACGCCCTTCAAACCGGGCGCCTACGTGGGACGCGGCCGGGACGACACCCTCTTTGCCTTGCGCGACGGCAAGGTCGTCTTCAAGGGCAGCAAGATCTCCATTCAACTGCTCGACTCGAAGACGGGCTGACCGGTCCGGCCACGTGGCGCCGGTCTCGCGCAATTGCCTGATCCGACCGGCCAAACGCGTTCGCCGTCCGCTCGCCTGTCCGGCCGTCTGGTCCTCGCGCACCTCCCATGCTTTTCATCGACCAGGCTGAAATCTGCGTGAGATCGGGGCGAGGCGGCGACGGGTGCGTCAGCTTCCGTCGAGAGAAACGGGTGCCCAAAGGCGGACCCGACGGCGGCGACGGCGGCGACGGCGGCAGCGTCTTTCTCGAAGTGGACCCACAGCTCTCGACCCTCATCGATTTCACCGGCCACCACCATTGGACGGCGGGCAACGGCCAACCCGGCTCCGGAAACAATCGAACCGGCAAACGCGGCCGTCACCGGATCGTCCGCGTGCCGCCCGGGACGCTGGTCTGCGACCGGGACGAAGGTACGGTCCTTCGAGACCTGGTCCACGAGGGCGACCGCGTCTGTGTCGCGAAGGGCGGAAAGGGCGGCCGCGGGAACACCCGGTTCGCCACGGCGACGCACCAGATCCCCCGTGAGTTCGAGCCCGGCGGCCCGGGCGAGGAACGCTGGCTGCGCCTGGAACTCAAGCTGATCGCCGATGTCGGCGTGGTCGGTCTTCCCAATGCCGGCAAGAGCACGCTGCTCTCGCGCGTGTCCCGGGCCCGGCCGAAGATCGCCGATTATCCGTTCACAACGCTCGTGCCGAATCTGGGCATCGTCGCGTTGTCGGGCTATCGCCGCTTCGTCATGGCCGACGTGCCGGGGCTGATCGAAGGCGCCCACGAAGGCACCGGGCTGGGCGACACCTTCCTCCGCCACATCGAACGCACGCGCGTCATCCTCCACCTGATCGATCTCTTTCCGCTCGCGGGCCAACCGACACCGGCAGAGGCTTATCGGATCATCCGGCGCGAGCTCGAGCGATACAGCCCGGTGCTCGCCGCCAAGCCCGAACTCGTCGTGGCCAACAAGCTGGATCTCGCGGGCACGAAGAACCCGCCGGAGCTGGCGTCGCTCCGCCAGGCGTTGGGGATCGAAGTCCTGGGCATCTCCGGCGTCAGCGGCCTGGGTCTCGAGACCCTCACGGAGCGCCTGTGGCAGTTGCTCGAAGCGCACCGCGACGAGAACCGCTCAGCGGCTCCCTGACACCGCCGTCCCATATTCCGCCATCGCCGGCCGCGCACGCCGCCGCCATCGTTGCCGAACAGTTCATTCAAACGGCACAGCCGGTCCGCGCGGGGGGCCGGGCGGGCGCGTCGGCGATCACGGCCGTTCTTATAGGCAGCCCTGGAGTTCGCTCACGTCTCGTGTCGCTGGTCCCGGTCTTGCAATTGCATGTCGTGCGTCCGTCCGGCGTTGGAGGCAATGCCGACGTGATCGGTCCTAGACGCCCGACCGGGCGTCCTTTGGGGGGAAACGCAGATGTCATTCAACTGGCTCAGACCTTGTGCCGTGGCCGCGGCGGCCGCGCTTGGCGGCCTCGCAACCGCAAGCGCTCAGGTCGGCGATCCGTCCGGGTCGTTTCAAATCACCGTCAAGCAGGGCGGACTCATCGTCGTGCAGGACACGGTCACCATCGGCCCGGGGCTCGATCTCTTTGATCTCCGCCCCACCTTCGCGGACGGCGATCCCGAGGACAACACCCAGATCGGAACCGTCGGCGCAAGCTCCCCGGTGATCCTCAAGGTCGTCTCGGACCTGTCGCCGCTCGAGTCGTTTCGCCTGACGCACTGGT
>JBHHUY010000223.1:0-3923 GCA_046753965.1 Phycisphaerae bacterium | reverse complement strand
ATGCTGCGGGCCAGCGACGACATGCTCTTTCTCCAGGAGCTGTCGGCGATGCAGCGCGAGGACATCCCGACGTTCGTCGGCGAGCTGCCCGAGCGCGTCACCGATGACCAGATCATCACCGTCGTGCGCCCGCTGAACATCGCGCTGGCCGGCCCGCCAGAGGGCGGCTCGGGAGCCGGCGGTCGCGACCTCGATCGCAGCGTGCACCAGACGATCCAGCGGGTCGGGGACAGTATCGAGAAATTCAGCTTCAACACCGCCGTGGCGGCCGTGTTCCCCACCGGCCAGGGGGATCAGCGCGGGCGCCCGCGTAACGACGTCCGTCACGAGGACCGCGTCCCCGACGGCATAGATATCCGGGTCCGACGTCTGCATCCGGGCGTTGACCCGAATGCCGCCGCGTTCACCGAGCTCCAGGCCGGCCGCCTCGGCCAACTCGGACTCCGGCCGAACGCCGATTGCAAGGATGACGAGATCGGCGGCCAGAGATGCGCCGCTCTCGAGCACCGCCGTCACGTGGCCGCCTGCGTCGGACAAGGACTGGACGCGGTTTCCGAGGTGGAGCCTGATGCCGTTGCGTCGAAGCACGTCGTGGATCGGCTCGGCCATCTCACGATCGAGCGGCGGCATGACCTGCGAGAGCATCTCGACCAAGTGCACCTCCAGGCCGCGTCGGCGGAGATTCTCGGCCATCTCCAGGCCAATGAAGCCGCCCCCCACGATGACAGCGCGGCCGGCGCCGGCATCCACCGCGGCCTTGATCGCGTCGGTGTCGGGGACGTTGCGCAGGCTGAAAACGCGCGGATGGTCGATGCCGGGCAGCGGGGGTCGAATGGGCGCGGCGCCCGTCGCGAGCAACAGCTTGTCGTAAGACTCGGCGTATTCACGGCCTGCCGCCAGATCGACGGCGAGCACCTGCTTCCGTTCGCGGTCGATCGACCGGACCTCGGTACGAACGCGGATGTCGAGGTTGTATCGCCGGTGCAGGCGCTCCGGCGTTTGCAGCAGCAGGGCGTCGCGTCGCTGGATCGCCTCGCCAATGTGATAGGGAAGCCCGCAGTTCGCGAACGAAACGTGGGGGCTCCGTTCGAAGACCACGATTCCCGCAGACGCGCTGAGTCGCCGCGCTCGGGCCGCCGCCGTGGCGCCACCCGCCACGCCGCCGACGATCACGATCTTGCATGCTGCCATGATGCCTTTCTCCGCTCTCCGCCGCCTCCCGGCCAGCCTGATCCGGGCTTGGCTGCCGATTGACCACTGTACCGCGCGAATCGGAGCCTTTCTGGGGGGCGGCATCCCACCGTTGAGGCCGGCCGGGCCCGCGACATCGGGGCAAAAAATGGCGAATAGGCGATCCGACGGCGTACCGGAGGGCAATAATACACACTCGCCGACCGCCGACCCCGGCCGCCGAAGCCTGGGAAAAAGATCGCAAATGGCCCCGCCGGGCCGCGCGCCAACACTTGCATTCCTACACGACACTTGCCATAATAAGCGTTATGGGTCGTCCGGAAACGGTCTCACTTCACGACAGCCGCACGGGTTCGGCAATGCCGGCCGTGCGGGCACAATTCTCAGAGACGCGGGCGACCGGAATCCAAGCGGAAGAAGGAGAAGCACGGTAGGGTTGACAAGAGGCTGGGGCCTGGATCACCCCGATCGGAAGTCTCTCGGGGTGGTTCGAGGGGATGTTGCTCATGGGGAGTGCCAGCGGGTGGATGTTCGCCAATCGCAGGCCGGTGATTCTCGCCGGTCTGGCGAGGACTGTACGCGCCCGGCGATGACCCGCTGCTCCATTCTGCGCCCTTGCCAGGATCTTGCACAGCAGAACGCGTCTCGGCTTGAGAGCCGGTGCGCCGCGGTCCTCGGATTCCAAGGACCGAGTCGGCGCGCGGGTTGTCGTCCCAGGCGCCGCCTGCTTTTACATATACGATTTAGAGCCATTTTGCGGTATGGCAGGGAAATCTGGAGATGCTAAGGAGGTATCAATGACATCCGAAAGGACGAGACGTATCTGTTACTGTATGAGCTGGGGCATGCTCTGTGCCCTCGTTTGTACGCTGGTTGTTCCGACGCTGACGTTTGCCGTCGAGCCCAATCGCACGGTGACCGTCGCCGTCAAGGATCGCGTGGGGACCATGCTGCCCGACGCGATCGTCAACATCCGAGACGCCGCGGGCGCGCCGATCAAGGCCACCGCACTGGGAGACGGCACCTTCTACATCACCAACGCCCAAGCCGGGAAGGCGACGCTCGAAGTCGACCACCCGCTCCAGGGATCCGGCACGGTGGAGGTGGTACTCCCCGATCAGAAGGTGATCGGGATCACGATCACCCTGGAGAATTCGGTGCTGGTCGCCGACGTGTTCAATCCGGACACGCCGCCGGCACGCCTGCCGACGCCTGATATCGGCAATGTCTTCACGGGTTTCCGTGGAACCGTTTGCCCTGTCGGCGGCAACGGTGATCTGTGCTTCACCGCCATCTCCGCGACCGACGGCTCGGTCATCGGGGACCTGGGCGACAACACCGCCAGTGGTGCGTCCGATTCCTGCGGCTTCAACAACACCATCGACGAGTGGTATTGCTACGTCGCCACCTGCGACGGGACCGCGACGGTCACGACCTGCAATCCGGGCACGACCTTCGACACCATCCTGTCGGCGTTCGACGCCTGTGCCGGCCTCGAGATCGCCTGCAACGACGACACAGTCGGCGCGCCGGCCGCCTGCTCGCTCGGCGGGCTGAACCGGTTTTCGACGATCTCGTTCCCGGTCCTCACCGGCGTGTCCTACCTCGTCCGCGTGACGGCCTTCAACGACGACTTCGCCGGCTCCGGCGGCTTCGGCACGACCTACGAGATCGGCTTCAGTTGCTCGGCCGGCGGTGGTGGCGGTGGGAACGTCTGCGTCGGCGGCGAGACCCAGGAGAACGAGCCGAACTGCGGCCTCGGCCTCGGCGGTCTCGGCGACGACACCGTCAACGGCGGCTGCAACTCGTTCCCGACGGTCTTCTCGCCGATCAGTTGCGGAGAGACCTACTGCAGCTCGACCGCCGTCATTGTCGATCGCGACACCGACTGGTATGCCTTCACCGTCGTGGGCTCCGATACCGAAATCACCTTCACCGCGACATCGACGTCGGGTCTGGTCATCGGTTTCGTGGATACCAACGACTGTGCGACGGCCTCCGCCCTCGATCCGTTCGCGGTCCTGCTCCCCGGCGACACGGCCAGCATCACGCGCTGCTTCCCGCCGGGCACCTGGTGGGCCTTCGCCGGCGGTGACTTCGGCAACCCCGGGCCCTGCCCGTCGGAGTACAGCGCCACCCTGACCTGCGGTGCCGCCTGTGCGCCGCCGCCGACGCCGTGCGACGACCCGAATTCCGGCGACTGCTTCAGCGACAACGGCACCCCGGGTTGCAACGATCCGGTCTGCTGCAACATCGTTTGCGCGATCGATCCGTTCTGCTGCGACGTCGCGTGGGACGGCATTTGCGCCGGCGAGGCGGCCGACCTGTGCGGTGGTGGAGGGGTACCCGCCAACGACCTCTGCGTCGATGCGATTCCCGTCGGCGTGCCTTCGACAACGGCAGGCACGACCGTCAACGCCACGACCGACAGCGAGGCCCCGTTCTGCGGCGTGTCACCCACGTCGCCGGGCGTCTGGTACACCGTGGTCGGCACGGGCAACACGATGACCGCGTCGCTCTGCAACGGCGTCGCGACCTATGACTCGAAGCTGACGGTCTACTGCGGTGACTGCACCGATTTCGTCTGCGTCGACGGCAACGACGACGCCTGCGGTCTGCAGTCCGAGGTTTCCTGGTGCTCGCAGGCCGGGGCGACCTACATGATCCTGGTCCACGGCTTCGGCGGCGACAACGGCCCGTTCGAACTCGTGGTCAGCGATGACGGCACGCCC
>JBHHUY010000222.1:0-3923 GCA_046753965.1 Phycisphaerae bacterium | reverse complement strand
CCTCGCGAGGGTGCAGTCTGTCGATCTGCGTGTTCATCAGGAGACCCAGGGTTTCAAACCTCTGCGACGGCGTCTTGGCCTGAGCGAGAAACAACTGCATCATCCGACCTCGCTCCGCGTCGGATCGCGTGCGGATGAGGCGTCCATCAGCGCGCACAGCCGCACGGCGCGCCGCGTGTTCGGATCGATCTGTTCGCCATCAACCATGTCGCACCCGCATGGAGCACTCTGCAGGACGCGCCCGCCCGCCCCGCACTGCAATCAGTTCCGGGACTCTCAACATTTGGACGCCGAGGACTTCGGCGGCGCGACCGGGCGGCGCCGAGCGGGCAACTCGATCTCGCGCCGGCCGAGGAGATACTGCCCCGTCAACGAGGTCTCGCAATTCACTACATGTTCGTACGGTCCTGCCGCCACGACCTCACCGCCGCGGACGCCCGGCCCCGGTCCGAAGTCGACGATGTGATCGGCCGCGCGCATGGTCGCCTCGTCGTGCTCGACCACGATCACCGTATTGCCCATGTCGCGCAGCCGCGCCAGGCTGCTCAGCAGGCGGGCGTTGTCGCGGGCATGGAGGCCGATCGACGGCTCATCCAGGATGTAGAGCACGCCGACCAGCCCGGAGCCGATCTGCCCCGCGAGCCGGATCCGTTGCAACTCCCCGCCGCTGAGGGTCGGTGCGGCCCGATCCAGCGTGAGATAGTGCAACCCGACATCGAGCAGAAACGTCAGCCGCGCCCGGATTTCCTTCAGCACGTCCTCCGCGATCAGTCGCTGCACCGGCGTGAGGGAGAGGCGGCCCAGGACGCGGTCGGTCTCGTGGATGGACATCGCGCAGAGTTCGGTGAGGCTCGGCCCGGCGGCGTCGCGCCGCGCCGCGCCGCTTGCATCCTGGCCTGCCACCGCCAAACGCACGGCCAACGCCTGCGGATTGAGCCGGGCACCGCGACAGTCCGGACACGGCCCGCGGCGCATGTATTTCTCGTAGTAGGAGCGAACAAACGCGGCACGGGCCTTGCGGTGCTTCTCTCGCAGTTCCTCGATCACCCCCGCGAACGTGCCGCCGTGCTTCCAGACGCCGCCCGACCAACGCCAACTGAAGGTGAGGTGCCGGTCGCCGGTCCCGTAGAGCATCGCGTCGCGGTGCTGCTTCGGCAGGTCCTTCCAGGGGCGGCGGAGGTCGATGCCGAGCGCGTCGGCGACGCCCTGGTAGATATGGCGCCGCCACTTGCCGATCCTCGTCCGCATCGGGGCGATGCAGGGCGCCCAGAAGTTCTTCGTCGGGTCGGGTACGAGCAGGTCGGGATCGAAATCGAACAGTTCGCCCAACCCGTCGCAGGTCATGCACATGCCGGTCGGCGAATTGAACGAGAACAACTGCGGCGACGGCGGCTCGAACGAAACCGAGCAGTGCGCACAGGCATACTTCGAGGAGAACACCTTCTCGCCGGGCTCGGCCGCGCGCCCGTCGGACATCGGCGCGACGACGAGCGTCCCCTTGCCCACGCCCAACGCGCTCTGCACCGCTTCGGCCAGGCGGGACCGCGCCCCGGCCGTGACGGCCAGCCGGTCGATGACGACCTCGATGTCATGCCGCTGGTTCCGTTGCAGGGCAAGGTCTTCGCGAAGCGAAACAACGGCCCCGTCCACCCGTGCCCGCACATAGCCGGCCCGGATCAGGTCATCGAACAAGTCGCGGAACTCGCCCTTCTGTCCGCGGGCCACGGGGGCGAGGATGAGAACGGCGTGTCGAGGAGCGGCTGCATTGCCGGCGCGCCCGCGACGCGGTCTTGTCGATGCGTTGCGGCGGCCCGGCGGCGAGCCGCCGTCCGGTTCACCGAATGCGGAAAGAATCGAACCGACGATCTGGTCGATCGTCTGCGCCGCGATCGGCCGGCCGCAGCGCGGGCAATGCTGCGTGCCGATCCGCGCATAGAGCACACGGAGAAAGTCGTGAATCGCGGTGATCGTGCCGACCGTCGATCGCGGGTTCGTGCCCGCGGTCTTCTGTTGGATGGCGATGGCGGGTGAGAGCCCGGTGATCAGGTCGCAGTCGGGCTTCTGCATCTGGCCCATGAACTGCCGCGCGTAAGACGAGAGCGATTCGATGTATCTCCGCTGCCCCTCGGCATAGAGCGTGTCGAAGGCGAGCGAACTCTTGCCGCTGCCGGAAACCCCGGTGAAACAGATCAGGGCGTTACGCGGCAGGGAGAGCGACACCGATCGAAGGTTGTGCTCGCGCGCGTTCTTGATGTCGATCGTGTCGGGTTCCATGCGCGGGAGGGCGAGCGTCTGAAACACCCGCTGTCGGAGGGGCCTTCGATCATCAGTGGAACGACGGGCGTATTGTACTCAAACTGAGCGATTCTTCACAAGACGAGCCGCGGACTTTGGGTCCGTGCGCCCTTTCGAATGTGGGTGAGCGTTCCTTCACGAACGGTGTCCGCGCGAGCTGAAGCTCGCGGCTCCCCGGTGCTCGCGGTTCTCCGGAGTTACGAACACTTGCGAAACTCATCACCGCTCAGTGTGAGTATTGTAGCCCTTGCCGCAAGCGCTGGAAAGCGCGCGGGTCCGCCTCAGCCGCGATCGTCACGGCCGAGCCGAGTCGGGGCTCGGGTGGCAATGAAGTGAATGTTACGATCCGCCAAACGGCAGAGCCGGGCGGTCGGCCGAGGCCACGCGGCCTGTGCTCGATCTCGAACGATCTGCTTCCGGAGACCTAGATCCCGAGGAAGTCGATCTCGCCGCCGATGGTCTTGGCCTCGACCTGCCCGCCGCCGCCGTTGAGGATGCCCTTGAGAAAACCGCTGCCGGTGCTCACGTCCGTGATCGAGAAGCCCGCGAGATCGGCGGTGACGGCGCCGTCCTGCGCGGTGAGGTCGAGGCTGGCGGCCGTCGCCCTGTCCAGCATGAGGCGGACGGTCCCGGCCGTCGTTTTGGCGCTGATCTGCGCGCCGGCCGGCGGCGAAAGCTGCAATGTAATGTCGGCTTCGGTCGTGTCGGCCTGCACGTTGCCGGTGACATCCACCACCGAAACCGGCCGGCCGGTCGTCAGGGCGACGACATTGCCGGTGACGCCTTCCACGTCGATCGCGCCGTCGTGCGTGCGGATCTCCGTGTTGCCGGTCAGGCCCTTGACTTCGACCGGTCCATTGTCGACCAGTATCTCGATATTGGCGCCAACGGGAACCACCAGGCGAATGTCGAATACGATGTCCGCGTCGGCCAGACCTTCAGCGACGGTCGCTTCGACATCCAATCGAGATTCGTCGACGAAGGATCGCTCGGCGACGATGCCGGAGGCGGTGAGGAACGTGTTGAGGTCGTCATGGCTCAAACCCTGTCTGACAATGATTTCGGTCACCCGAATCGAACCCTGATCGGTGCCTTCCGACTGTGTGACGCTGACCCGCGCGTTGGGCAGATCGATCCGGATCGTCCGCACACCGGTGAAATCGACCGGTTCGGTCGAACGCTCCACGTTCGGGCTGTCCGGGTCGATCCCGTCCTGGGCGGGGAGCGACAGGTCGGGGGCGGACAGGGTGAGATTGCAACCCGCGGCCCAGAGAAGCAGCGGGACCGTCAGCACGCACGAGATCATGTGTCGAGATTTCACCGGTAATCTCCTTACCTGAAGCGAGCCTGGCGCGATTTGCACCGCCCGCGTGAGAGGCTTATCGGTCAAATCCCGCGGCCAATACAGTTCCCGCAGTTCCCCCTGACGTCCAATAACCGTCTGCCCGGTTTGCAGCCTTGCCAGCGGCCGCGCTCGCCCCACTGCACGACGGGGCTCGCGCGTTGGACACCGACTCTTACAACCTCAAACTGAGCGGTTTGTACTCGATATGCAATATCACATTGGCGAGCCGCGAGCTTCAGCTCGCGCGGCCGTTTGATGCAGGGGAACGCCAACTGGGGCTCGC
>JBHHUY010000221.1:0-3935 GCA_046753965.1 Phycisphaerae bacterium | reverse complement strand
CGGCGCGCTCCTCATCCGCCAGCGCCGCGCTCGTTCCAGTTCGCGGAGGTAGGGTGCGCCGGGGGCCTACTCTTCAAGGCGGAAGAGCACCCCGTCGGGTATGAACCTCAGCCGCTTGGTCATCCACGGCGGCAGCGGGCCGGAGGCCTCGCGGCAGGCAAACGCGGCGCCTCGTCTCACAAAGGGCAGGACGGCTTCGAGCGTCGGTTCGATCGCGGGTTCGGCGGGCGCCACGTCGGCCGTGCGCGTGAGCGTCACGCCACGACCCAGGCCTTCCACGTCGCGGACATAAACGAGGACGTTCATGATCGTGCTATCGGCCACGAGCAGGCCGTCGGGCGTGGCCCGTTGCAGGGCCTCGCGCGCGAACCGGGCGGCGCCGACATACCCGTTCTGTCGCGGGCGAAGGAAGTAGGTGTAGTTGTCGCGATAGGGAACCCGGGTATCGGCGCCGAATGACACGCGCCACTGCTTGAGAATCGACGGCGCGACCTCATAGCCCCCCGCGGGCTGTATCGCGCGCGCGACGAGCCGGGCCCTTTTCGCACGCGTTGCGCTCGCGCACGACCGGACGGCCAGTGCGACGAAGCACGCGAGCAACACATAGCAGGGGAAGAAGAAGACGTATTGATCGGGCACGGGATAGCGAAAGGCGAAGATGAAGGCGATCGCAAACAGCGCGCCACCCACGGCAACGAACCAGCGTGTTCCCGCCTCCTTCCATCCTCGCCGGAGGCCGAGCGGCGCCAACAGGATCAGGGGCGTGGGGAAGTTCAGACCGAAGAACTCGCCGGCGCGCGCCGCCTGCCGCGGCAGCGAGACGGAGGCGTTCATCACATGCCCGGCGAAGGCATCGCCGAACAGGGCGGAGTGGAGGGTGTCAAGGACCGGCCGTCCACCCGCGATTTCCGCCGCGATCAGGCCGAGATAGGGCGATGCCCCGAGAAGAAACGCGCCGAGCAGGGCCGGGACGCGACGCGGGCGAAGATCGCCGCGCCGAATCGCGACAACGACGAGGCCGAGATAGACCGGTCCGTGGAGCAGGGCGAGCAGGTGGTTCGACACGTTCAGTCCATTCACGATCAGCGCGAAGAGGAGCCAGCGGCCGCGCCGTGTTCGGCAGAATCGTTCGAGGAGGCAAAGCTCGGCGACGAGTCCGAGGGCGTAGAGACTGTACACCTCGGCAATGACCGCGTGCCGCCAGAAGGTGTGACTGAGGCCGAGCATCAGGACGCCGAGGACGGCAGCCAGCCTGCATCGTGTCAGCTTCCACAGGAGATCCGCCGTCAGGGCCAATGCGGCCGCCGCACAAACGACGGAGAACAGATTGACGCGGTGCGCGAAGTCTCCCCATGAAAGCAGGGCGAAGGCCCGGGCGAGCAGGACATAGAGCGGATGGGCGAGCGCCAGCCCCAGTTCACTGTAAAGCTCGAACCGCCGGACGCGAAACTGGAAGGTCGCGCTGTCCTGCCAGAGCACGCCCGGGGCGCAGGTCATTGCATAGAGAAGCAGTCCGAACAGGCCCGCTGCCGCGACGAGGTTGCGGCGTCCGTGGTTGTCGAGAGATGGGGCCGGCGTCTTGCTCATTTCGGAAGCGCGCCTGCCGCGGGCGCCCGCCCGACGCGCGGCGCGGCGGTCAGACTTCGATGCCCTGTTCCGCCAGCAGCGCGCGGAGCCGTGGAATCGATCGCGAGCGCTCGATGGTTTCGGTGTTCAGGGTGACGTTGAACTCCTGTTCGAGTGCCCCGATCAGGTTGATGTGATTCAGAGAATCCCAGGTGTCGATCTTCTCCGGCGTCAGGTCATCGCTCACCTGATCCTCGGGCACCTGGAGAATGGTGCTGACGATCGATCGAAACTTCCCGTTGTCGTCCATCCGTCGCTCTTTTTCGTTCACAACCCGATCACCCCGTCGCGGTCTTCACTCCGCCTCGGATTGAAGCGTGATCTGCATCCAGTCCGGCGGGGCTGTCTCGGCGGCTTCCAGTTCCCATGTCCAGCGTTGCGCCTCGCCGGAAGAATCGGATCGATGGAAACCACAGTCCTGATAAAAACCGGCGAACGGCTTGTTCTTGGACGTGGGCACGAACTCGGCAACCAGCCGCCGCGCGCCCGCGTCGCGAGCGCGGCCGGCGATCCACCGGATGAACGTCTGCTCGACCGTGCGCCCCAGGACGCGGCAACTCATGAGAAACATGTGGAGGATCCACTCCGCCTCGGCGCGTCGCAGGATCGCCAAGCCGACGACGCCATTGTCCCCGAAGCGATCTCTCAGGGCAAGCGTGACGACTTCGCAGTCGTCGGCGTCCATGAACCGGCGGATGTCGTCTTCGGTACAGCGGATCGTGTGCATGTTGAATTGGTTCGTGCGACGGGTCATTTGCGCCGCCCGGACGACGTGCGCCGGGTTGTCGACAAACAGCGTCATGCGCATCTCGAGCCGGTGATAAAACGTGGGCATGTCGACGGTCTCGCGCTGAAACGCGCGGCGACCGGCCTCGGCCTTGTACAGCGCGCCGCGCCGGCGATCCTCCGCCGAGAGCTTCCACTGGTCGAAACAATCGAGCGACTCGACGACCGACGCATAGGCGGCCGGATCGTCCGGCAACAGGATCGTCGCGACCTGCGGCAGGGCCGTTCGCATCATCTCGCACTCGACCGGGCTGTCGTCGAGAAAAAGGAAACTGTCCAGTCCGAGATTGAGATCGGCGGCGATCCGGCGGACGTTGTCCGGCTTGGGGTCCCAGTTGATCTGCATGGCGGCGAAATGCTCGGCCCGCAGCACCATGTCCGGGTGGCGTTCCAACACCTCTTCCACGCTGCCGGGTTCGTTCTTGCTGGCAAGCGCCAGAACAACGCCGCGATGATACAGATCAAGCACGCGCTTCTGAAACGCAACGAACGCATTGCCGGGGTAGTCCTGCCCGAGCGCGATGCCGTGCAATCCCGCATCGCCTACGACGCCGCCCCACAAGGTGTTGTCGGCGTCGAGCACAAGCACCTTTTTCGACAGGCCGAACAGCGGCCGCAAGTGTCGAACATAGAAGCCGGTCAGCGCCCAGTAGTGTTCCGGCGCGACGGGAATGCGCGCGTAGAAGGCTGTCCTCGGATCGGACCAATGCCGGCGTCCCTCCCGGGCGACAAGGGCGTCGTAGTCCATGACGAAGGCGTTGCCGAGCGACGCGGCCAGTTCCGCAAGCCCGTCATTCGCGCGGCGGATGATCGCCGCTTGCGAGGGCTCGGCCTGCCCGTCGGCGATGCCGAGGGCGGCCGCGGCGGGCAGATCATAATTCTGCACGAGGAAGTACGCGTCGGACCGCGACCGAAAGGTCTGCAAGGCCGCGGCCAGTCGCGCCAGCCAGTCGTCGACCAGCTTCTCCGCCTGTTCACGGTTCAACGAGTTGAACGCCTCATAGAGCGCGCCGCAGGTTTCCTGGAGCCGGACAGCCATCAGCACGACATCCGGCGCGAAACCGGACAACCCGGAGGCCGGATCGATCAGTTCCTGCTCATATCGGCCGAAGGGCGCGACATAGGTGTCGATCGCGAGCCCGGCACGGAGGGCCTGCAATTCCAACGCGGGCTTGAGCGGATCGAAGGTGAATGACGAAAGGCAGGCGACGCGGGCGGTCACGCGGGCCAGCGACGCGCGCAAGGCGTTGATCTGCGCGGCGGCACCGGCGATGTTGACCAGGGTGGGGGTTTGATGCACGCGATCGAGCACGGCCTGCGCCGCGGTCGGGGGCATCGATTCCGGTACTGTTTGATCTGGGTTGCCCATGGGTCTCTTGACTGTGGACGCTGCTGAGAATCGCCGGTTTCTTCGGGTCCGCGCGGGCTGAAGCCCGCGGCTCTTCTTTCTGTTCTCCTTCTTCGCGCTATTCTCTCTCTTCGCACTGTTCTCGTTCTGCGCGCTATTCTCCTTCTTGGCGGCG
>JBHHUY010000220.1:0-4038 GCA_046753965.1 Phycisphaerae bacterium | reverse complement strand
GCGGCCGACGTGGCCGGTACCGGGCGTGCGGCCAGATCGCCGCGCACCAACGCGTCGCGCAAGTCACTGCCCTTGTTCGCCAATGAGGTCCGCGCCGGGCTGGTCCCGACCCCGCGGGGCTGTCTCGTCGCGTCGCTCGACAACCGGCTCGCCGAGGTCGTCGAGGGCAACCGCGGCATGATCACCGACGGGTTCCCGGACGGCAACTCCGCGGCGGCGGTCAACGGCTGCTGGCAATGCCACGGCTCGGTCGTCCGGGTGCTCGAGGACGGACAGCTCGACCCCGCCACCTGGCCGAACACGGGCATCGGCCGGATCAACCCGGACGGGTCCGAAGGCTCCTGCACGGCGTGCCATTCGCGCCACGCGTTCTCGGTTGCGCAGGCCCGTCATCCCGACAACTGCGGCAAGTGTCACATGGGGCCCGATCATCCCCAGAGGGAAATCTACTACGAGTCGAAACACGGCATCGCCTATCTGGCCCACAAGGACAAGCTCAACATGGATCGCCCCAAGTGGATCGTCGGCGAGGACTACCACGCCGCCCCCACCTGCGCCACCTGCCACATGAGCGCGACGAAGGACCAGCCGGTCACCCACGACGTCGGCATGCGGATCAGTTGGAACAACCGGCCGCCCGTCTCGGTCCGGCCCGAGGTGGCGGACGCGAAGATGGGGTTGCCGGGCAAGGATGTTTCCTGGGAGAAGCGCCGCGACAACATGAAAAACGTCTGTCTGAACTGCCACAACAACCAGTGGGTGGAGAATTTCTACACGCAATACGACGCGCTGATCGAGTTGTACCACGAGAAGTTCGCCAAGCCGGGTCTCGAGCTGATGAAGCTCGCCAAGCCCCTCATGCGGCCGGCGGCCTTCAGCAACAAGCTCGATTTCATCTGGTTCGAAATCTGGCACCACGAGGGCCGGCGGGCCCGCCACGGCGCCGCGATGATGGGCCCCGACTATACGCACTGGCACGGAACCTATGAAGTCGCCAAGCACTTCTACACCGAGATGATTCCGGAACTGGAGGCGCTCATCCGAGCAGGCAAGGCCGATGCGGACCCGGCGAAAGTCGACGCGGCGCACACCCTGGAAGCGAAGCTGCGCGAAATCCTCGCCTCGAAGAACCATCGCTGGTACGACAACAAGATGGACCCCGCCGAAGTGGCAAGGCGCAAGAAGGCCGCCGAAGCGTTCAAAGCGCGTTACAAGAAACCCTAGAACCCGGACAACATCTCGTTTCTTGCTCAAGCCGAGCAGTTTTCAGAGGAAGCGCCGCGGACTTCAGTCCGCACGGTCTTTCGAGCCTTGGCCGGCGTTCCTCTGTATCAAACAGTCGCGCGAGCTGAAGCGCGCGGTTCGCCGGTGTTGTATGGCGGATTGAGTACAAACCGCACAGTTTGAGCAATTGAGAAACCCCCGCGCAGGGCAAAAGGCCGTCCATCCTGGACGGCCTTTCGCGAGGGTCTTGGGTGTGCGGAAGAATCGTTGATCGTCTCGACGGAACCGGGCGGCCTAACCGTCCGATTGTTCCTCGAGCATCTTGCGAAGATAGCCGTTCTCACGGCGGGTGGCTTCCAGGTCAAAGAGTAAGTACTTGACGGACAATCGCAGGTAGTCCAGCGATTCTTGGAGGCTGTTCACCGTTCGCTTCAGTTTCGCCTGACGTTCCTTGTGCTGCTCAGCCAGGACCTCCAGCTTGGCCCGATCCTCCTCGGGCAGGTTGCCGATCTCCTTGGCCAGTTCCGCCAGCTTCCGTTGGAATCCCTGCTCGTCCATTACTGTTCCCCCCCTGGCGGCACGCGCGGCCGCGGTCTGTCGGATTCTGGCGCCGACGGGTCGCTCCCGATCTGCGTCGCGCCGTGGATCATGCGGAGGGTTCGCAACCGGCATGCCTCCGTGCCGGCGGCACCGCGCCGGCGGGCCTTGTTTCGTATCTCCTTGACCTCACATGGGTTAGAATCAGTCGCCGGACCAGGGCCGGTCGGGGGGACGGAGCGGTCTGTACCGGCGGGATGCCCGCGCGAGACCCCGGCGACGCGCGGGCCGGGCCGGATTCCGATAGAACCCGCGGTCGCGGCCGAATTGGCGGGGACGACCGTCGATCGAATCGGCCGAGCGACATCGACGACGCCGGTCGAGGCCGGACGTTCGTGTCAGGCGGCTTGAGGCCGCTCCCCGACCCGGCGCCGAGTGCATAGACTGCGTCCCGGTAGCATGTGTGGCCGCATATGTGGCACGGGCGTCCCGCCCGTGACCGCACCTGCAAGACAGCGGTGCCAGAGGACTCTAAGGACGCCTCCTTCACGTGAAGACACCGCAGGACCGCAAACCGACCCCCCGCCGCTCGACGGCGCCCGAGCCCGCGGCATTCGACCGGCGCCGCAACCGCGCGCGCCTGATCGGACTCTGCGTGTTGCTGTTATCGGCAACGCTGATCGCCTTCGGGCCGGCACTCGATAATCAATTCCTGAATTGGGATGATGACCGGAACTTCCTCACCAACGAGGCCTATCGCGGCTTCGGCATCGCGCAGTGGCGTTGGGCATGGAAGACCTACCATCTCGGCGTCTGGCAACCGCTGAGCTGGATGCTGATCGGACTGCAATACAAACTGGGCGGCCACGACCCGCGCGGCCTGCCCGATCCGGCGGTTTATCACCGGGTCAGCCTCGCGCTTCACGCGATCAATACGATCGTCTTCTTTTTTCTGACGGCGCTGTTTCTGCGCGTGGCGCCTACGAAACAACGAAGGGCTTCTCGGACGGTGGGGTACGCCTGTGCCGCGGCCGCCGCATTGTTGTTCGCAGTGCACCCGCTCCGCGTCGAGCCCGTTGCCTGGGTCTCCGCCCAGCCTTATCTGCCCGCGGTCCTGTTCTACATGCTGGCCGTCCTGGTCTACGTGTGGGGGCGACGCGACGGCGCCTCGGTTCGGGCGCGCCGGGCGGCGCTGCCGCTGGCCTTTGTCTGCTACTGCCTTGCCGTCGGATCGAAAGCCGTCGCCGTCACGCTGCCCGCCATCCTGCTCATCCTCGATGTCTATCCGCTTCGCAACCTGGGCCCGCCGCGCGGGTGGTTGGGAAAACGGACCTGGAAGCGCTGGGCCGAGAAGATCCCGTTCTTCCTGATCGCGTTGCTGATCTCACAATGGGCCGCGGAGGCAAAGGAAGTCAGCCAGCCCGGCACGCCGCCCGAGTTGAACCTCGACGCCGGCCTGGCGCAGGCCGCCTACGGCCTGCTCTTCTATCCGCTCAAGACGCTTGCGCCGACGCACCTCATGGCATACTACAAGCTGCCCCTCGATCTCAGTCTGCTTCGATGGCCCTACGGCGCCGCGGCAGGCTGCGTGGCAGCCTTGTGCGTCGTCGCGTTTCTTGCGCGGCGCCGATGGCCCGGCGCGATCGCGGCGTGGCTCGCCTACATCGTCATCCTGCTTCCGAATCTCGGGCTGATTCCGATCTCGCAACAGATCGTGACCGATCGGTACGCCTACCTCGCGATGATGCCGATCATGGTGCTTTTCGCCGCGGGGCTGCGGTGGCTTTGGTCTCTCCCCCGCCGCGCAACGCGGGCCTGGCGCCCGGCCTTGGTCGTCGCGGTGGCGGCCGTGGCGGGCGGATGGACGGCCGCGACGCGGCGGCAGTCGACGGTCTGGCATGACTCCGTTCGATTGTGGACCGCGAACCTTGCGGCCGATCCGCGATGCGCGCACGCCGAGTGTATGCTCGGACAGGCGCTCGGGGCCCAAGGCCGATACGTTGAAGCAACGGCCCATCTTCAACGCGCCATCCGGCTCCGGCCGGATTTCTCTTTTGCCTACAGCAATCTCGGAACGATGCTGCTGGCTCGACAGGAATGCGAGCAGGCCGCCCGGCGGTTCGAGCAGGCGCTCAAATACGCGCAGCAAATGGACGCCGGCAGTCTTGCCAAGACGCACGCCGGCCTGGCCATCGCCTGCCATTGCCTGGGACGGGACGCCCTCGCCTGGAAACACATCCGAAAGGCGCAGAAACTCGGCCTGCCGCCGGAACAGGT
>JBHHUY010000219.1:0-4046 GCA_046753965.1 Phycisphaerae bacterium | reverse complement strand
GCATGTACGTCAACAACGCCGGGAACGCCACACTCACAAACAGCCTGTTCAGCGGAAACTCGTCCGACCACGGCGGGGGAATGCTGGCATTGGGCTTCGCGGCACTGGCCAACTGTACGTTCAGCCTGAACCACGGCACTCTTGACTCCGGGGGGTACGGGACGTTCGGCTCCATTTCATCGCTGACGAACTGCGTCCTCTGGGGAAACACCGGCGGCGGTACGACGATCGAACGACGACAGGTTTTTGGTGGTGGCCCGTCGTTGTCAGTGAATTACTCCTGTGTCGAAGGGTTGACGGGCTTGCTCGGCGGCGTGGGCAACACTGGGGGCGACCCGCTATTCGTCAATGCTTTGGGCGCCGACATGCTGCCCGGCACAGCCGACGACGACGTGCATCTTGGCGCCGGTTCGTCATGCATCGACGCCGGCGACAACGCGGTGCTGCCCGGGGGCGTGCTCACCGACCTCGACGGCCATCTGCGTTTCTTCGACGATCCGGCCACCCTCGATTCCGGCAGTGGCGGCGCGCCTGTCGTCGACATGGGCGCCTACGAATTCGGCGCCAGTGCCCCGATCATCGGCGACGTGAACTGCGACGGCATCCTGAACATGAACGATGCGCCGGCCCTTGTCGGCGTCCTGCTGGGAACAGATGCCCATCCCTGCCACACCGCGGCGGCAGACATGAATGGTGACGGTACGGCCAATGGCCGGGATATCCAATCGTTGGTGAGCACGCTCCTCGGTCCGTAACATCGAGAAACCAGCGACTGAGCGGGCCGCGGTTCACGGCGTTTCCATCGAGCGATGGGGGCGGGACCGAGAAAGGCGAGGGAATGCGGTGGTGGTCGCTGGAAGGCCGCCGCCGTACTCGCCCGGGCGCTTCACACGCCGGGACGAGCCCTCCGGATTCATGGCAAGGACTGTCGCGAGCCGAATCCGCGCGTCGGACGGAACAACCGGACCGCGGCGCAGAGGATCAGCAGCGTCAGCAGAACGGCGCCCAGCCACAGGCAGAGATGCAGCGGCAGCCGCGCGCGGGTCAGTGTGTCGTTTGCATCGGCCACGGCGGTGTTCGTGATCGAGACGTCGAGCTCGGCGACCTTGCCTCGAATCTCGCGGATCGCGGCGTTGACGGCCTCGACATCCAGGCGGGACACCTGAAACCGGATCTCGCGGATCGCCTCGTTGAAGGCCGCGCCGTCCAGCGAAGTGATCTTCTCGCGCGTCGCGGCGATCGCCCCCCGTACTTCGGCCACCGCGTCGTTCAACGCGGCGGTGTCCAGGCCGTCCACGCGCTGCCGCGCTGCATCCGCCAGCGCCGCCAGCCGATCGGAGAGTGCTTCCAATTGCGCCCCCCGCACCCCCGCGGCGACGGTCTGTCCGATGTCGGGCGGCACCGCGGCGATCCGCTCCTTCAACAGCGCGGCCGAATCCCGTATTTCGCGAACGGCCTGATTGAATGCCTCGACGTCGGTCTCTTTTTCCAGCTTGGCGCTCAGCGCCCGCGCGCCCGTCGGGTCGGTCACGGCCCCGATGATCCGGCGCGGCACGTCAACCACGCCTCGTACGATCGCCTCGCCCGGCTGGGTCGTTGATTCGGGCTTCGGAGCATGGCCGGCCGCTCGGGGCGATTCGCACGCGGCGAATCCCGCCACGGAACCGATGAGAAGGGAGAGCGCCGCACGCTTCATGGGGTCGGTTCGTCGCGGACGATGGGGTGGCCCGCCTCGCGCCAGCCGCGGACCCCGCCGTCCATTGAGAAGACGTTGGTGTAGCCCATCTTTTGAAGGCTGTCGGCCGCCAGGGCCGAGCGAAACCCGCCGCCGCAGTAAAGGATGATCTGGGCGTCGAGGTCCGGGATGAGCCGCTCGATGTCGCGCTCGATCACGCCCTTGCCAATGTGAAGCGCCCCGGGCAGGTGGCCCGCCTCGTACTCGCGGTCCTCGCGGACATCGACGAGAAAGAAGTCCTCGCCGGCATCGAGCCTGGGCTTGACCTCGTCGATCTGAACCTCGCGAATCCGACGCTTGGCGTCGTTGACGACATCGAGAAACCGTTGTGCGTGTTTGGCCATGAGGTGTCCCTTTGCGATGCAGACCGGAACCCGATCTCCGCGCAGCCTGATTCTCGAAGCCCCCCGGCCCGCCGTCAAGACGGCTGCCGGTCCGGCATTCGGCTGCGGGTGCATGACAGATTTCGCGGCGGTCCCGACACGGCGTCGCCGGAGCGTCCGGCCCCCGTGCCGGACGTCGACGCAAGAACGGCCCATCTGGTGTCGTCGGCCGCCACGGGGGGCGGGCGCTACGTCCCGCCGATTCTGTTATGGACCCTTCGGCTGCATGTCTCGGTGGCGGCGTGCGGGGCAGGCCGGCGCTGCTATGATTAACGCCACGGCGGGATACGTCTTCTGCGAATCTTCAAGACGAGTCACGGGCCGCCGCCCGTGCGAGCCCGTGCAGGCCCGAGATGAACCCGTTGACGGACAGGTCGGAGCCCTCTCTCGCAGGCGTGCCGCCTCGAGCGACACCGGCGTCCTGCTCCCCTCCGCGCCCCGCCTACGGCCGCCTCGCACGGGTCTTGGGCTGCACGTTGGGCGCGTTGTGTTTCCTGCTGGCCGGCTGTTGCGGAGCCATGGGCCTGTACCGGCAACTGGATCGCGCACCGGCCGAAAAGCGGTCCCGCAGTGATTCCGCGATGAGCCCCGGGGCCGACCGCGACCTGGCCGCCCTCCGCGCGGCACCGCTTTACACCTTCACCGAAGCGGAACTCGACGCGTATCTCAAGTCCATCGCGGACGATCGCATGCCGCTGACCGAACGGGTCGCGATGCTCGGCCGCAA
Organism: Phycisphaerae bacterium; assembly: GCA_046753965.1. Taxonomy (GTDB): domain Bacteria; phylum Planctomycetota; class Phycisphaerae; order UBA1845; family UTPLA1; genus JBHHUY01. The sequence goes on along the minus strand of JBHHUY010000219.1, from coordinate 1,201 downwards.
GACGATCGGCCAGCCGTATCAGATCTATCTGCTCGGCGAGGCGCCCGTCGAGCGCCTCGACCCCGACCCGCTCTATCGCCTCGATGCGAGCGACTGCGTCACCTTCGTCGAACAGACCTACGCCATGGCGCTCGCGCACGACTGGCCGTCGTTCTTCGAAACGCTCCAACGCCTGCGGTACGAGGACGGCCAGATCGGCTTTCTCACCCGAAACCACTTCACCGAGGCCGATTGGAACATCCACAACGCCTGGCTGTTTGAGGACGTCACGACCTTCGTGGCGCCCGAGGCCGTCCGGCCGATGCGGGCCACCATCGATCGCGCCGCCTTCTTCAGAAAGCACGGCGTGGTCACAGCGTTGCCGGTCGAGCAGTTTGAAAGCCGCTATGTCCCGCGCGAGGCCCTGCCGAAAGCGCTGGACCGGCTGCGGACGGGCGACGTGATCGAGTTCGTCCGCGGCGACGCGGTCGCACAGTATGTCGGCCACATCGGCTTGTGCATCCGAAACAGCGACGGCCGGGCGATGCTCCTGCATTCCGCGGAACCGGCCGTCCGCGAGGAGCCGCTGCTCGACTACGTGTCGCAGCACGCGAACATCCTCGGCATCAAGGTGCTCCGGCCGCTGCGAACGGTCGCCCCAAACAAGCGAGCTGCGCTGCCTGGAGGACCGCAATGAAGTCAAGTCGGGTCCGCTGTGCGGCTCTCAACAGCTCTGTGTTGCCACGCGTCGACATGGAGGGCAGTTCGGCCCCCGAAGGGGCGGCGGGCCTCTGCGCCGTTGGGGCAGCAAGGGTCATAGCGCTGTCATGCTGAGGAACCCGCATGAAGCCTGAAACGCGTGCGATGGCGTCCTCTGTGAGTTGGTGGTCGTGGTTCGGCGCGCGTTGGCGGTGGCGGGTCATCAATCTCGATGACCCTCGGATTGAGAAACTGAAGGAACTGTACAGCACGCAGGAGCCTTCGGACAGCACCCCGTGCATCAGGAACCCTGTCTGGACGATGTTCCTGTTCATTCTGAAACAATGCATGCTTGACGGCGCGCTGTTTCTTCACGCGTTTGGGTGCGTCCTGAGATCCCTGTGGCACCGCCGTCTCGGCGGTGCGGACACGGGTGGAACGCCCGTGCCACAGAGGGGGTCCATGACGGTTCAGGCGGCTCTCATGTAGCGGCCGCCCCCCGTGGCGGCCGTTGCGCGGCGGA
>JBHHUY010000218.1:0-4075 GCA_046753965.1 Phycisphaerae bacterium | reverse complement strand
GCGTTCTCGGCGGCATATGGCAGTTCCCGGTCGGCTGGTGGCCGTTGAGGCGGCCCTATTCCCGAGAATGCGATTGCCCTGGTCATGAACCCAAGACGCCGCTCGCTCATTGGACCGGCATGATGCGGCATGTTATACTCGACACTTCGAATCACAGTCCGGCCGGCGGCTTGTCGGTTCTCGCGATATCCGCGGCGCAGACTCGGGCACGAACATGGCGAATGCATGATCCGCCGATCGGCCAATCCGAGCGTTGCGTTCGCGGGGGCTGACGGCGCGCTCGGGCATCTGCCAAGCGGCAAGCCGCGTGTTTCGATCGCGCCGCATGGAGGGGAAATGAAACATGTCCGTGTTCGCGCATAAGGTGCCGACGCAGGTTCTGGCGGCGATCGCCCTGGCCGCGGTGCCGGCGGTCGTGCCGGCCGGCGGCCTTGCCCCCCAGCCGTTCACCGAAGAGGCGGTTGCGCGCGGCGTTGATTACCACGTCGTGTCTGGAAGCGGGGCGGGCTACGCCTTCGGATCGGGTGTGGCGCTGGTCGACCTCGATCAGGACGGCGACCCCGATCTGGTCGCGCTCGGGCGCGCGGACGGGCGTGTCGGCATCTTCGAGAACGACGGCGCCGGGTTCTTCACGGATCGCACCGCCACGAGCGGCATCCCGGCCGTGACGGCCCCGTCGGGCATCACCGCGGCGGACTATGACGACGACGGCGATCTCGACCTGTACTTCTCAAACTGGTTGGCGCCGAACCTCCTGATGCGGAACGACGGCGCGTTTACCTTCGCCGACGTCACGACCATCGCGGGGGTCGGGGATGACGGCGCGGGCACCGGTTGCGCGTGGGCGGATTACGACGGTGACGGCCGGCTCGATCTCTACGTCGCCAATCGAACGGGGACACAATCTGCCTCCGGCGTTCCGTCGACCGTTCCGAATCGCTTCTACCGGAACCAGGGCGACGGCACGTTTGTGGATGTCGCGCCCGCGCTCGGTGTGGACGACGGCAGCTACACGTTTCAGGCGGTCTTCTTCGACTACGACAACGATGCCGACAGCGATCTTTATCTGTCCACCGACAAGGGATACAGCGGCCTGGGGCAGAACCGACTATTCGAGAACGTCGGGGGCACCTTCGTCGACGTCACGGCCGCGTCGGGCACCGGCGCGCAGATCAACTCGATGGGGGTGGGCGTGGGCGACTTCGACAGTAACGGGTTCTTCGATCTCTATTGCACCAACACACCCCAGGGCAACGTCCTTTACATGAATCAAGGCCTGGGCGTGTTCGTCGAGAGCGCAACGGCCGCAGGCGTGCAATCCAACGCCGTCGGTTGGGGGGCCTTGTTCTTCGACTATGACAACGACGGCCTCGAAGATTTGTACGTCTGCAACATGAGCGCCGCCAACCGATTGTACGTGGCCAGCGCGGGCTGGCCGTGCGTCGATGATGCCCCGCTCCTGTCCGTCAACGACACCGGACAATCGTTCGGTCTCGCCGCCGCGGACATCGACAACGACGGCGATCTCGACCTGGTCGTTCAGGATGACAACGCCAAGATCAAGTTCTATGTCAACCACGAGGGAGAGACGCGACATTGGGCGAAGTTTCGCGTCGTCGGCATCGGCCAAAACCGCTTCGCCGTCGGGGCGCGCGTGGCTGTCCGCGTAGGGGCGACCTGGTATCGCCGCGAAATACAGGCGGGGGGCAACTACAAGTCGCAGAACGACCTGACTGTTCACGTCGGCCTGGACGCGGCCACCCTCATGGATGAGGTCGTCGTCACCTGGCCCGGCGGCGTGACGCGCGGCCTTCAATCACTCGGCGTCGACCAGACCTGGATCATCCTTCCGCCGGACGCCATGGGCGATGTGAACCGGGACGGCCTCGTCAACAATGCCGACATCGGCCCGTTCGTCGCGGTTCTTCTCGGCGCCGATGCCGATCCGGAACACCGCGCCGCCGCCGACATGGATGCAAACGGCTCGCCCGACGGTCGCGACGCGCAAGGATTCGTCGACCGGCTCCTGGCGGCGCCGTAGCGTGGATCGGCGCCGGCTCGAAGGCGGGTGATGACTTGCCGCTCCTTTCCGCATACGATGCACGGAATCCCATGGCGCGACGGATCGTGACCTGTCTCTGTGTTGTATTCCTTTCCTTTCCAACGGCGTGTCGACGCGGCGGAGGCGCGGTGCGACCTGAAGCCCCGATCGAAACCGGCAGCGCCCCGCCGGACCCGGTATGGACCCGCCTGAAGGCCGCGGGCTGGACGGCACGCGTCGGCGACGGCCTGGGGCTGTGGGTCTCGGTGGCCCGCCAGCGGCTCGTCGGGATCGAGCGGGGGCGCGTCCGTTTTGTCTATCGCTGCTCGACCGCGGCCAAGGGAACGGGGAACCGCGAGCACTCGCATCAAACACCGCTTGGCTGGCACGCAGTCGCCGAGCGATTCGGCGGCGACCTGCCGCGGGGGGCGGTTCTGGTCGGGCGCAAACCCACCGGCGCGGTCTGGCACCCGGGCGATCGGACCGAGAAAGACCTGGTATTGTCCCGGATTCTCTGGCTGAAGGGGCTGGAGCCGGGTCTGAATCAGGGCGCCGGGGTTGATTCTCACGATCGGTACATCTATATCCACGGCACCCCCGCGGAAGAGAAGCTGGGGTCGCCCGCCTCGATGGGGTGCATCCGGCTGTCCAACGACGACGTGATCGCACTCTACCCGATTGCGAGGACCGGGGTGCCCGTGCTGATTACGGAGTGGTGACGCACAGCCGAGGCTGCATGCCAGGGCGGCTTTGCAGTCGTTTGGACGCCGCTCCGGCCCACCGGTAGAATGCGACGCGCGTTTATCCTGAGCAACGACAACGGGAGAACCACCAGTGAAAGCACATGAATACCAGGCTCGCGACTTGCTGCAGGCGGCCGGGGCGCCGGTGCCGAAGTTCGAGGTGATCGATTCGGTCGAACAGGTCTCGGCTGCGATCCGCGCGTTGGGCGGCGGCCGGCTGGTCGTCAAGGCACAGGTTCACGCAGGCGGCCGCGGCAAGGCGGGCTACGTCATCCTGTCGGACGATGCGGCCGAAATCGAGCGGCACTGCCGGCGGATGTTCGCCGAGCGGATGGTCTCGAAGCAGACCGGCCCGGGGGGTGTGAAGGTCAAGAAGATTCTCCTGGCCCCGGCGGTGGAGATCGAGAAGGAATACTACGTCGGCATGGTCGTCGACCGCGCGAGGGGTTGCCCGGTCATGATGGTGTCCAGAGAAGGCGGCGTCGAGATCGAGGAGGTCGCGGCGAAACGGCCCGAGGCGATCATCAAAGAGTGGGTTCATCCTCACCTGGGCATTCAGCCGTTTCAGCTTCGTCACCTGTGCGAGGCGCTGGGCCTGTCGGGCGACCACGCCAAGTCCGCATCCAGGGTGATGCGAGCGGTGGCGCGGCTCTTCGACGAGAAGGATTGCAGCCTGGCCGAGATCAACCCGATGGTCCTGACGAAGGGCAACGGCTCCGGGCCCGGGAAGATTCTCGCGATCGACGCGAAGTTCAACTTCGATGACAACGCGCTGTTCCGCCATCCCGACATCGAGGCGATGTCGGACGCGAGCGAAGAGAACCCCAACGAGCTGCGCGCCGCCGAGCACAACCTCAGCTATATCGCGCTGGACGGCAACATCGGCTGTCTGGTCAACGGCGCGGGCCTGGCAATGAGCACCATGGACATCATCAAGCTCCACGGCGGCTCACCCGCGAACTTCCTCGACGTCGGCGGCAGCGTGACGAAGGAAGGCGCGGTCGAGGCGTTCAAGATCATCCTTTCGGACCGCAAGGTCAAAGGCATCCTGGTCAACATTTTCGGCGGCATCGCCAAGTGCGACGTCATCGCCGAGGCCCTGATCCATGCGGCGAAGGAGATCGGTTTCCAGGTGCCCGTGGTCGTCCGGCTCGAGGGGACCCACGTGGACAAAGCGCGGGCGATGCTGAAGGAAGCCGATCTGGACGCCCTGACCGCGGCGGACGATCTGACCGACGCCGCCAGGAAGGTGTGCGCGGCGGTCTGACCGGTGCCCAGGGCAGGCCGCCGG
>JBHHUY010000217.1:0-4089 GCA_046753965.1 Phycisphaerae bacterium | reverse complement strand
CACCAGGCCGTAGCGCTTGTTCGTCGGCCCCGGCGGCGACTGCGGATCGGCCAGGCGCCATGCCCGCGTCCGCGTGGGCAGGACGTTCATGCCGCGAGGCCAGGCGCAAACATGGCCACACAAGGTGTGGCCATGGCACCCGCGCATCATCGTGACGGATGAGCGTCGGCCGGTTGGCATCATCATAAGCGCGGACCACCCGCTCTGTGGACCACGATCCACAGGTACGCCGCAGCAAGAGGTCCGCACAGCGGACCCTACGAGACTGATCCGGAAGGAGTCATCGATTGTCTCCTCCGTTGTCTGGGAGAAGATGGAGTACGTATTCGGATCGCTCGCCCCGTTCACCCGTCATGCTCGACATTGTTCTCGATCGCGCCCATCCCGTCGATCTCTACGCGAATCACGTCGCCCGGTTTGAGGAACTTGCCGAGCTCCGCGCCGCAGCCGGTGCCCACCGTCCCGCTGCCGAGGATGTCGCCGGGGAACAGGGTGCGGCTCGTGCTGGTGAACGCGATCATCGATTCAAACGAGTGCGTGACCGTGCCGTATCGGCCGTCGGTCCACTGCTCGCCGTTGACATAGGCCCGCATGCCGCAGGCGCCGAGATCGGGAATCTCGTCCTTCGTCACCAGGAACTTGCCGAGGGCGCTGGCGAAGTCCTTGCCCGCCGCCGGCCCCATGTTGACCGGCATGACCTTCGTCTGGCGCTGGCGGCTCGAGAGATCGTTCAGGATCGTATAGCCCGCAATCGCCTCGCGAGCCTCATCGAGTGCGGCGTTTCGAACGGGCCGGCCGATCACACAGGCCATCTCGCACTCGTAGTCCATCTTCTCCTCGCCCCTGGGGAAACGGGCCGTCATTCCGTCGCCGAGCATGCTGGTCGCGTTCGAGTTGTAATAGCACGGCACCTCATACCACTCGGGAACGATGAAATCGAGCCCGCGCTTCTTGCGCATCGTCATCACATGCTGCTCGAAGGCGTAGAAGTCCATGTACTGCGACGCCCGCAGCACACACGGGCCGAAGAAAACCTCCTCCGGGTCGAGCCCCCCCTCCGGCGAGAGACCGGCCAGCTCGTCCCGAAAGGCCGCCCATTCGTCGAGCCCGGCGACCGCCGCCGCCAAGACGCCGACGTACTGCGGATCGTTGATGTCGTGATGTTTCCGCGCGCGGTCGGTGACGTCGACGATCCTGCCGTCGATCAGGCAACCCAACGCGGCCTCGACGGGGAACCGCCGGGCGAGATCGGTCTGCCGGGCTTCGGCGGACCGGTAGAACTGACAGAGTTTCATGTTTCCGGATCCTTCAGCTACTGCCAATGTTGACCGCCGTCGCAGGCGGAAGATGGATTCGGCCGCGAGTTCGTGTTCTGCGGGCACAGCCGGCTCGGTGTATGGCGTTGATTCCCGCCGCCCCGCCGCGCGGACCGAAGTCCGCGGCCCTTCGGTATCGTCAGCTTGGTCTTGTCTTCCGCTCGCCTTGCGACCTGCGCGAGCGGCTCAGACTGCTCCAAAGCAACCCATGGTGACACCGCCGTCTCGGCGTCGCGTACGCGGGTGGGATGCCTGTGCCACAAAGGTCGTGGGGCGCCCTGTTCGCCTCACGCGGGGTCTAGGAGTCGGGCAAGAATAAGGTCAACGTGCGATCCGCCAAACGGCAAAGCCGGCCGGCGCGTCCTACCCGGCAATCGACCATGTTATTCTCACTCGATGGCTTACTCCTCTCTCCGCGACATCGCCTCGAACAGCGCGCGAAAGTTGCCCTCCCCGAAGCCCGTCGCGCCGCACCGCTCGATGAGTTCGACGAGCAACGGCCCGGCGCGGGAGCGATCCGACCGCGACGGCCGATCGGCGAAGAACGCCTGCAACAGATACCCGTTCTTGTCGCCGTCGAGAAGCACATCGCGAGCTTCCAACTCGCTCAGCGGTTGGGACACCGACGCAATGCCCTGCTTCGCGATGCGGCCGGGCAGGGCGCCGTAATAGGCACCGGGCATCCGCATGGAATCGATCCCGCATTTTCGGCAGGCGTCGACGGCGCGGCAGATGTCCTTCACACGAAAGGCGACATGGTGAATGCCCGCGCCGCGGTTGAGGTCGATGACGACCTGTACCTGCGACTGGTCGAACCTGGGCCGCAGCGGCTCGTTCAGCGCCAGTCGCGCGCCGCTCTCGGCATCCGACATCACAACCGACTTCAGGCCGGTGCCGACGCCGGGACGAATATCCTCGGTGTGGAACTGCACGTCCCAAGTCTTCGCGAAACCCATCACATGCTCATGAAAGGCGATCGCGGGCATCAGCGTCCGCAGGTTCGCCGTCAGGTGATCGATCCCCGACAGGCCGATCGGATTCCGGGTCGCGTCGAAGCTGCCGGCCGGCTCCATGCCGGCCATAAGCGGGCAGTCCGGCTCGGCGTACTCGACGAATCCGTATTCGACGTCGCCCATCGGCGTCGCGATGCGCAGCGATTTCGATTCGCCGCCGGCGACGCGCTCCGATTCGATGGGGCAGGTCGGCGTCGCATGGCGTTCGAGCAGAATCGCCTCCGCCGCCGCGACATCGGCCACCGAGAAGTTGACGCGCGAAACCCCCTCGGGATGCCGCTCGAGATAACGGCGGACCGGCGAGCCGGCGTGGGTGGGCTCGGCCAGAATCAGCCCCACTTCGCCGCAGCGCAACAGGCGCCGCCGCGTGCCGGTCGTCTCGACCGCCCGGCGGGTGCTCGCCGCGACGAGCTGAAAGCCGAAGCCGCGCGTGAAGTGCTCGAGCCACGGCTCGGCTTGATGCACGCAGAACTCGATACTGTGGACCCGACGGATTCCGAGATTGGCCGCCGCCATGATCGCGCTCCTTGCGAAGCCCCCGGGGCCTGACGGGATGCACCGACCCCGTCTCGCCCGATGCTAACACGCGCCCATCGCGGCGTCGAGTACAGCCACGAAAACCCGCCCAAACGAGTCGTGATACGCGGGGCAACCGGCGCCCCGTGCGGCCGGCGCGCCCCCTGGTTTCAGGGCGATCCCGCTTCTCCCGGTGCGCGCGCGTCAACATCTCTTGACGCTCTCGAACGTGCATCAAGGCTGGAGCCTCGAACCGCGGCTTGTTTGAGAGACGCATCCGGCGCGCGCCGATACAACGGAATCGCAAGAAGCATCAGAATCGACCTTGGCCTGCCCCCGGTTTATGGACCACCTGTGATGAGAGTCGGTGTCCTGTCGTCGCTCCTCGGCGTGTGGAGAGGCGGGCGGAGCGAATCAGAAGCCATCGGAAGGGAATTCCCATGCGCAGAGGGACCGAGATGGGATTCTCGGTCCGGCGATCGGTCCAGCGAGCCGCGAGCTTCAGCTCGCGCGGCCACTGGGCGCAGAGAAACGCCGACCAGGACTCGCAAGGCCGCGCGGACCGAAGTCCGCGGCTCCGGTCCGCACAGCGGACCCTACTCGAGCTACGGCCCCGCCAGAATACGGTCGACGAAGCCCTGAATATCCCGCGCGTCAATCACCCCGTCAAGATTCGAGTCCGCCGAGCCGACCAGCCCCGCGTCGAAGTCCGCCTGATACTGCACCGGGTCCAGCAGGGCAGAGATGAAAGCCGGAATGTCGCCTGTGTTGACAGAGTTGTCGAAGTTCATGTCCCCCGGTTCGACGATGTTGTAGGTTCCGTCAATCGTTGTAATGCTTCCGTTGCCGATGGTGTATAACGCTCCCTGTGGGTCAGAAAAGTTAAAAGCAAACGCCGCAATATTCTCCACACAGTTCTGACATGTTACCGGACCAAGCGGCGCGTCCGTGTTGACCGTAAAATAGACGTTCTCCAAATCACCAGTTCCGGTAGGACCAAAAGCCCCGTTTGTGTTTCTCGTATTAGCACTCAGCACCCAGTTGGCGTCTATTGTTGTATCCACGAAATTCGCGCCCGGGTCCATCGCAACACCCTCAAAATAATCGTTTGTGGTTGGAATCTGCGGCTGCAATGGAGGGGGAGCAAGGGTAAATCTGTCTAAAGGAACATAAACGTCCCAGTTTGTAGACCTTAACTGAACAGTTGAATCAACACGAACATTCATTTGATAGACTGTCTGACC
>JBHHUY010000216.1:0-4090 GCA_046753965.1 Phycisphaerae bacterium | reverse complement strand
CTTCGCACCTCCCCGGCCGCCTCGGCGTCGCCAAACGAGGCCAGTCCCGCGATCGCTGCCGCGCGGAGGCGAAGACTGTGCCCCGAGCGGATTTCCCGGCGGAAGACGGGTCGAAACGCTTCAGCCCCGATCCGGCCCATGGCCTCCAGGAATCGGCCCGAGACCTCCTCGTCCGACGGGCCGAGCGCGCCGAATCGCTCCAACAACGCCGAGGCAATCGGAGCGACAGCCGGCGCTTCAAGATGGCCCCGGCGGGCCAGCAACCCCAGCGCCGTCGCCGCCTCCATCACGACCTCCTTCGATTCGTCGCTCAGCCGAGCCAACAACACCGGGATCGCCCCGATCTCGTCGATCCGACCCAAAGCGCCGACCTGCGCCGAACGCACCCGGGCGTCGGTCTCCCGGCTGACGGCCGCCTGCAACCGCGCCGCCGCCTCGGTGAGCCGAAGATCGCCCGCCATGACGGCAACCTTGCGCCGGATGACCGGGTCGGGGTCCGCGATCATCTCGACCAGGCGAGCCTTGATCTCTTTGCCGACGTCCTTCCGGTCCGTGATCAACGCATTGATCAAATCCAACCCCAGGCCGCGGACCGCCGGTGCGGGATCGCCGAGAAACTCGAGCAGCTTGCCGAGCCGTTCCGCCTCCGGCACGCGAAGATACGCCTCGCGATAGGCCGTGACGAGCCGGTCGGTCAGTTCGGCGACTTGCTCGTAGAGCCGACTCGTCTCGACGGCGCGCCGCTGATTGACTTCTCTCAGCCATTGAAGTGGCGTCATCGATTCGTGCGACTCCCACCACGCCAGCGCCGCCGCGGCATCCCTGTGCCGAACGCCGGTGGCGTCCTCCAACGCTTCGAGCACCGCGCGACGAATGCGCGCTTCGCCGTCCCCGAGCAATCGGACCAGCGCCGCCACCGCCGATAGGTCGTCGCCCATGTCGCCCAAGGCCCGGATCGCCGACCCGCGCCGTTGGATCGGACGTGCGGTCTCGATCGCCGATGCTTCCAGGCGGGGGATCACGGCGCGGCGGTCAAACTGCCGCAATGCCGCGACAATCAATGTGTCCAGCGCCGCGGGGTCGGTGCCGAGCAACTGAACGAGCGGCTCGACCAGCGCGGGCATCGGGGATCGGGCACGACCGATCGCCCGGCAGACGGCCTGCTTGGCCGCCGGATCGGATGAGCTCTGGAGGATGCTCGCCAGTCGTCGCGCCGCTGCCTCGCTGCCGGCTTCGAGGAGTTTCCTGGCGCCGAGTTCGCGGGCTTCCGGTGTGTTGGGGTCGGTGATCAGTCGGACGTGGTCATCGAGATCCTGCGCGGCGGGGACCGGCGGTTGGCCGGGGGGCGCATCGGCGTCGGTCGCCTCGGAAGACGAAGTGGGGCTGGCGGCGGGCCGCGTGGTCGGCGCGGGGAGGTTCGGCCGGCCGGCGGCACGGTTCGCCTGCCAGGTCGTCAGTGCCATCGCCAGGAAAACACGGAGCGGGAGATTCACGGTGAGTCTGCACCTTGCTCGGGTCCTCCGAGAAACAGACCGTGGCGCGACCGATGGGATGGGGCGGATCAAAGCGGGCTGTCTGCTTCGAAGACCGACTGTTTGTACCATGACCGCTCTTCATCGTCAATCGGGGCCGCCCGCTCGCACCGCTTCGACGCCCCGCCGAAGACCGCGCTCGCATCGTCGGAGCACGGCAACGCGAATCCGAAAGCCTCGGTATTACGGCACACCGTTTGGGACGCAGTCGCGGCGACCGCTTGACGGAGGCCGGTTCGACTTGACAATACCGGAAGGGTCCTCGATTCGGCTTGTTCCCGGACCCGCGCCCCCTTCCAACCCGTCGCGCGGGTTTCCTCACGCGGGTCGGCCGGATGGACGAGGAAGCCGGAGCAGCCTTGCGAGGCTGAGGCGGCTGTCGTGCGCCCGTGCCGCGCCCGCAACCGGCAGGCCGGACAGGTCGTACAATAGAGTGCGATGAAGGACCGACCCTTCGCGCCGAGGAACTGACCTTGTTTGGGATGCCCACGATGCAAACCGACCGCGAGCCATGCAGTCGTTTCCGAACCCTCCTCCCGAGTCGATGGCACGTCGGCCTCGCGACCGTCGGGATGGTCCTCGCCTGCGCCGGAGTGGTCCGGGGTCAGCAGACCCCCAAGACGGGCGCCGAGGACCGCAAGGCCGAAACGACCCCGCCCACCGCCAAGACCCACCCCAACGACCCCATGATCTGGAACGTCGATCAGATGATGGAAGACGCCGTGATGCAGATCACGCGGCGTTACAACCTCAACAACGCCCAGGAGGAATACACGCGCCTCCTCCTGCGGAAGCGGGTTCGCGCCTTCCTGGACCAGTACGAGACCGAGGTCCGCGAGCTCTTGCAGGAGTCGATCGAGATGCGGCTGGGACGGCGCCCGAAGGATGCCGACTCCCTGCGCATCTGGGCCGAGCGGGCCGCCCCGCTCTACGAAGCAGCCAAGAACGCCATCCTCGAAGGCAACGAGGAGTGGGGACAAATCCTCGATGAGAAGCAGCAGGCGATTCACGAACGCGACCTCACGCTCATGCGGGCCAACTTCAGGAGCGTCACCGGCCGGCTGGATCGCTGGCGCGCCGCGGGCGGCGCGACGCCGGCGCAGACGGTGGTTCGCAACGGCGCCGCCCGGCCTGACGGCGCGAAACTGACGGACGGCGGCGCCATCAGCCGACCGCCCGCCATCGCCCGCGTCGCCGAGTTGGAAGACAACTGGACGATCTATGTGAACAGCTTCATCCGCGCGTACCGGCTCGACAAGAAGCAGCAGAACTCGGCCAGGGAGCGCATTCACCGCCAGGAGCTTGCCCGCGCGAAGAAGTACCGGATCGAACACCGCGACCAGTTCGAGGCCCTGAAGAAGCGGGCCGCCGAGCAGACCCCCAAAGTCGACGCCGCCAGTCTCCTGGAGCGGAAACGCCGCCTCGAACGGCCGATCTGCGAGATCTTCAAGAAGATGGCCCGCCGGCTTGACGGGATTCCCACCCTGGAGCAAATGAAGAGCGTCGACCCCGAGCAGAAGAAAGAGCTGACGAAACTCTATCAACAGTTCAGCGGCCAGGCGGCGATTCGTCCGGCCGTCAAACCCGGCAAGAAGGACGTCAAAGTCAAGCCCGACAAGCCTGCGGCCGCTCCGGAGGACGGCGAGAAGGCGGGCAACCCCGCCCCCGACGCCAAGCCCGGCGGAGACGCTCCGGCGACCGCGAAACCCGAAGCGCCGAAGAAGCCCGAGTCCAAGGCCCGCCCGCCCGCGACGACCCAGCCGACCCCGAAATAAGGCGAGTCGGCGACCGGTGCATCCAACCGGCCGCACCGCCGGGTGCCTCTGCGGGCCCTCGCAAGCCTGCCGGAGATCTCAGGCATGGCCGATCCCGGCAAGCCACATCCCATCGCGGGCATCGTGATCCTGAACAAACCCGTCGGTGCGAGCTCCGCGCAATACGTCTATCGGCTGCGTCCGATTCTCGGTGTGCGCAAGGTCGGCCACGCCGGCACGCTGGACCCGTTCGCCGAGGGCGTGCTCCTCGGTTGCGTGGGACGGGGCACGCGTCTGGTTGAGTCCCTCATGGCGCTGCCGAAGCACTACCGGACCACCCTGCGCCTGGGCGTCACCAACGAGACGTTCGACACCGAGCGACCCTTTGAATCGGTCACAGGGGCCGTGCCCCTCTCGCGTTCGGTCGTCGAGGCCGCTGTCGGGCGGTTCGCGGGGGAGATCGATCAGGTTCCGCCCGACTTCAGCGCCGTCAAGGTGGGGGGGGTGGCGGGCTATCGGCTCGCGAAACGCGGCCTCGCGGTCCGCCACAAGGCCCGCCGCACGCGGATCGATCGAATCGAGATCATCGAATACGCGTGGCCGACCCTGTGTTTGGAGGTGGCTTGCGGGCGGGGCACCTACATCCGCGCCATCGCGCGGGACCTGGGCGAACGCCTCGGCTGCGGCGCCTGCTGCGAAACGCTCACCCGCGCCGCCGTCGGCCCGTTCACCCTGGACCGGGCCGTCCGGCTGGAAACCGCGACACCACAGGAGGTTTGCTCGGCCCTGCTGCCCCTCGACGAG
>JBHHUY010000215.1:0-4132 GCA_046753965.1 Phycisphaerae bacterium | reverse complement strand
GCCGCCTCAACGGCCACCAGCCGACCGGGAACTGCCATATGCCGCCGAGAACGCGGGCTCGACTGCTGATGCCGCGCAACCGACCGGCGAACAATGTGAGAATGCGATTGCCCTGGGGACCATGCCGATTCAGATTGATCGATGGCCGCGGCCGAAGCCCGACCCTTGGGGTATGACGCGGGAGGGCCCGCGCGCGAACGACCGGACAGCGGTGGATGGAATCCGTACCGCCGCCCGGTCGACGCGGGGAGTGGGGCCGGCTCGCCCCGGAGATGGCGACCGGCTACGGCAAGGCCATCTCTTCTCCGTTGATGAAGAGATCGGATTGGAAGTTCAGCACTTCGCCCGTCGGAGCGCCGCTGCCGGAGACATCGACGAAGTATTGCCGCATCGGATCGGCGTTGAAGCTCGCGATCAGGCCGCCCTTGGTGCTTCTGCCTTCTGCGACGACCTGCCCCATCTCATCGACGATACGCATCTGAAAGCCCGCCGGCAGACCCTTCATAACGTAGATGACCTGGTCCATGTCGGTGACATTCGGCGGACATGTCAGACACTGCGGCAGGAGGAATCGCCAATCGTATTCCTCCCAGTACATGTGGCTGAGCTTCAGCAGTTTTCGAAGCATGCCGGAGCACTCCAGCGTGGGCGGTTCGGTCTCATGGTATTCAAACACACCGGCCAGATGCCGCCTGCACACCGCGCAGAAGGGATCTTCCGAATCCCGCATCTGGCACGTGTACTGGGGACGATAGATGCCGTAGTCATGGTACTTGGCGCCTTCCCAAAGCCCCAGGTCGTTTTCCGTGGCATTGCCAAGCGTTGTCGGCAGCGGCGTGCCGGGGAGAATCAGGTCGTTCCACTTGATCTCGGCGAGCAGCGTCTTGGTGGTTACGTTCGGCTCCGTAGGTTCCCAACCGGTGTACGTCGACGGCGGGTCGGTCTTGTCGTAGTAGTAATGATACTCGTCCGCCAGCCCGCCGATCTTGTGGCCGAGTTCGTGCGTGATGATCTGGTGAAAGTCCGGGTGGATCGAGGAATAGGTGAGCCCGCCGGACGCGCCGCCCCATTCGGGGTCGTTGACCAGAACGAAGACGGCATCGTACGCCGGTGCCTTGCCCGCGGCCTCATAGCATTTCCAGGGCGACTTGCTGGTGATCAGGCGATACGGCGTCGGATTGACCGGATCGAGTGGGTTGCCATAGGTGCAGTCCAGCGCGGTGTCCCGGTAGATCGCAGGGTACTTGCCGGGCTTGTCGACGCCGGACTCGTTGGAAACAACGTTGACGCGCCAGATGTTGAAGGCGCACATGTGGCTGGCGTACGGCTCGAGGTTCCACAGGGCGTTCACTGCCTGAGTCACCTTCCAGTTGAACTGGTCCTGTTCCGACGCCGTGAACCCGTCGCCGAGAAAGACGATGTCGTACTTCGTCGTCGGCGAGCCGCTCACGAAGACGCCGGTATACAACTGGGCGCCCCCGGGCGGCTCGGCCGAGGCCGCGGAAACGCCGGTGAGCAGGGTCAGAGTAACGAGTAACGCGCTTGCTTTCTGTTTCATCGCAGTGATCTCCTCGATCGTTATGTGCCAGTGAGTTCCGTCAAGAGCCGCTGGGCTCCCTGATGAGCCGCGGGGTTCACCCCGCGCGGCCGCACGAAACTCGATCGTGTCTCCCGTTTGCGAACCACAGCCTCAGCCCTTCGGACCTGTCTGGTCCTGCAGGTCGACCTCACCGACGAAGACACGCTGCCGGCGTCCTTCGGGCGAGTCCGCGACGACGCCGTCCGGCACGTCGTAGAAACGAACCCTGGCACCGCCGGGAATGTTGGGAATCCTGATCCCGAAAACCGCCGCCGCCCGATCGCCCAGGCGATGCATCGTCCGCCCGCCCGAATCGGGTTCGTCGAAGATTTCGGTGCGACCGAGCGTCGGGTGCGTCAGAGCGTCCCTGAAAACCAACCGGCCGAGACCGTTGAAGACTTCGTACTGCATTCGCCGACCGCCCGGATCAATCCCGCGCCGCGAGCGCGCGCCGCCCGGCCGACTGCCGATCAGTTGAAGTCCGTCGCCCGAAAAGGAAAGAATGACCTGGAGCGACGGTGCGGGAAGGATCTCCAGTTTCCCCGGTGTGCCCGGATCCCGGTCCGGTTCGATGATCTGAACCACGGCGGCCCCCGGCTTGACGTTGGGGACGAGCACCTCGGCCGCGACATCACTGATCCGCCGCAGGATCTGAGCGAGCTGCCCGCCGATCTTCACCTTCGCGAGACCGTCTTTCGCGAAGACCGGCCGCGCGGCCTGGATTCGGACAGTCGTGCCGGGGCTCGCCTTGCCCGGCAGGACGCTGACGGCGGCGGCCGATGCGCCGCCCAGGACGTCGGCCCCTTCTTGAAGAGCGGGTGACGTGTCACAGCCGATCCATGCCGCCGTCACGGCGGCGCACACGGACCACGCCGCAACCCGATCGATCCGTTTGAACATGGGACTTGCCTCCACGCGATGCCGCGATGCCCGCGGGCGATCGCGACACGCTGCCAACAGGCTCATTCGATCGGCCCGAATCATCCGGAGATTCGATCCGATCGATACCGGCGGCTGAGGATCGCAACTCGCGTGCCAAACCTGCCCGCGGGCCGCGAAGCGCTCGCGCCGAACCGTATGGGGTATGTTTGCCCACCGCTGGGTGAAACTGGGGGCAAGTTCGCCGGGCGAGAAACACGGCGCAACATCCGCTGCGGAGGATCCTCGGATGCACCCTACAAGCTGCTATCGCTGAATCTTTTCCGATCGCGCGGCGCCGCGCGGGCTGAAGCGGGCGGCTCGTCTTGCGGTCATCGTGAATCAGACGTGAAGCAGGGCGCGTCCGGGACGCGCCCTGCGATCTGTCCTGGATACGATCCGTCGCGGCGCACTCAGCGGCGCGCGCGGAATCGTCTCCGGCGCGTCCAACCGAGACCCAACAATGTTGCCGACAGCATCATTGCGCTGTCCGCGCCGCCGCCGCAGCAGTCGCCGGCCGGCGCGCCCGCCGGCGGCGGTTCGCAGACATCCCCGACCCCGTTGCCGTCGGCGTCGGCCTGATCGGCATTCGCGGTCGCCGGGCAGTTGTCCAGGCAATCAATCACGCCGTCACCGTCGCCGTCATCCAGGCTGTCCGGTGTGCCGCAGCCGCAGATGCCGGGGTCGAGCTTGTCGGGATCGTTCGGACAGGGGTCGAAACAATCGGGCGTACCGTCGCCGTCGGTGTCGGTATCGGCCGTGCCGCAGCCGCAGGCTCCGGGGGCGATCTTGTTTGAATCGGCCGGGCAGTCGTCGCACTCGTCAGGCGTGCCGTCGCCGTCCGAGTCGGTGTCCGACGTACCGCAGCCGCAGACGCCGGGGGTGGTCTTGTTCGGATCGGCCGGGCAGTCATCACACTCGTTAGGCACGCCGTCGCTGTCGCTGTCTGAGCTGGTGCCGGCGGTGATGTCGCACTCATCGGGAACGCCGTTGGCGTTGCAATCCTGGCTGCTGCCGTTGGCGATGTCGGTCTCGTCGGGGACGGCGTTGTTGTTGCAGTCCGGCGCGATCTTGAAGGCGTTGTCGCTGTCGGTTCCCGCCACGTAGGCGTTGCCCACGGCGTCCACAGCGATGCCGTCAGGAGTATCAAGGCCATTGCCCGCGCCGTCGCCGGTCGCGTCGATGATCTCGGTGATGACCCCGGCGCGCGTGATCTTGAAGGCGTTATCGCTGTTGAAGCCTCCCGCCACGTAGGCGTTGCCCGCGGCGTCCACGGCGATGCCGTCAGGAGCATTCAGGACATTGCCCGTCCCGTCGCCGGTCGCGTCGATGATCTCGGTGATGACCCCAGTGGGCGTGATCCTGAAGGCGTTGTTGCTGATGCCTCCCCCCGTCACGTAGGCGGCGCCTGCGGCGTTCACGGCGATGCCGCGAGGCCCATCAAGGCCATTCGTGCCGTCGCCGGCCGCGTCGATGATCTCGGTGATGACTCCACCGGGCGTGATCTTGAAGGCGTTGTCGAGGTTGACACCCGTCACGTAGGCGTTGCCCGCGCCGTCCACGGCGATGCCGAAAGCACCGTTCAGGAAATTGCTCCCGCCGTCGCCGGTCGCGTCGATGATCTCGGTGATGACC
>JBHHUY010000214.1:0-4252 GCA_046753965.1 Phycisphaerae bacterium | reverse complement strand
GGTCGCGGCGCTGCTTGAGCGAATTGACCATCCGCGGATAGTCCTGGGTCGTCGTGAGAAACTCCTCGCCGGGCTTCAGGTCGATGCCGTTGATCGCGATCTGGAGCGATTCGCTGGCATTCCGCGTGATGGCCATCTCCTCCGGGTCGCAGCCGAACGTCCGCGCGAGCCGCCTGCGGACCAGCTCCACCTGCGGGTCCTGCACGGTCCACAGGTTGCGGCTCGGCGCGTGGTTGGCAAAGTTCAACTGCCGGATCATCGCCTGGTGAACGATCCGCGGCGAAGGACACACGCCGCCGTTGTTGAGGTTGATGAGCGACCGGTCGATGTCGAAGGCCTGTTGAATCTGAAACCAGAACCGCTCGTCGCCGGCCAAGGCCTCCGGCGTTCGACCTGCGGCCTCCAGGTTTGCGGCCCGCACGCGACGGACCCAGTCGTCCTTCAATGAGGCCAGGGCGATCGCGGCCGTTGCCCCGGCCGCGGAGCTGAGAAACGTGCGACGGCTGGTTTGGACTTGCATGACGCCAACTCCTTTCCGTGGATCGATTGTACGGCGCACGTCGGGGAGGCAACAGAAACGACGAGCACGGCCGTGTGACGGGGGCCCATGACAGTTCAGGCGGCTCTTATGTAGCGGCCGCCCCCCCTTGGCGGCCGTTGCGCGGCGGAGCACGTGTGCGTCCCGACGTCCGCCACGGGGGGCGGACGCTACGAAGAAGGACTGCGCCGTCATCCGCCTGAACCGTCATGGACCCGTGTGACGGGGTCCATGACAGAATCGGCGGACACGGACGCTACGGCGACACCGTGTCGGGATCGCCGCGAAGCCTGTCATGCACCCGTGTGAATGCGACCCAAGCTCCATGCGGAACCTTCGCGGACGCCGCGCGCCGAAGCGCAACGCTTTCGGATTGGCGGGATCAGGCCGAAGCGTTTAGAGTGCGCTCCGAGAGGCCTGTGGCGCCGCCCTTTCGGCGGTGCGTACACGGGCGGGACGCCCGTGCCACAGAGGCTTCAGGGCGCACGCTTGGCATCCCTGGGTGCACGCGGCGGGCCTGCCGGTGATGACCCGGTCAACTCGATTGGGAGTCAATCTCGAAGCCTCCTGTGGCGCGACCGTTTGAGTCGCGGAGACGGGAGCTCGATGCTCGTGCCGCACGGGAGGGTGATCGCGCGTTTTCCAGACCAGAGGAACGACTCATGCCTGCAAGACTGATACTTGTGCCGTTGATCGTCGCGCTGACGCAGATACGAGGCGGCACACCGCCGCCGCAGACGACCGACGCCGATCAAACAGGGCCGTCCGTCGCGGATGCCTACGGCGAAGTCGCCCGGAAGATTATCGACGCGACCCTCGCCGGCAACGACGCCTACGCGAAGCTCGAACGCCTGTGCGACGACATCGGGCATCGGGTCAGCGGCTCGGAGAGCCTGGAGCAGGCCGTCGCCTGGGCCGTCGCGACGATGAAGGCCGACGGGCAGGAGAACGTGCATGCCGAGAAGGTGATGGTGCCCAGGTGGGTTCGCGGGAAGGAGTGGGCGCGCATGGTGCGGCCCCGCCGGCTCGAGTTGCACATGACGGGGCTCGGCATGTCCGTCGGTACACCGCCGGAGGGCCTCACCGCGCCGGTGGTCTGCGTTGCGGATGAGGCCGAGTTTGAAGCGGCGGCCGACCGGATCAAAGGCAGAATCGTCCTGTTCAACAATCCCATGCCTGAGTACGACCCGGAGAAGGGCGCTGGCTACGGAGAGACGGTTCGCTTTCGCGGCAAGGGGCCGAGCATGGTCGCGCGCAAGGGCGGCGTCGCCTGCCTGGTTCGATCGGTGACGGCTCGGAGCCTGCGGTCGCCCCACACCGGCGCGACGCATTACGACGACGGGGTGACGAAGAGTCCCGCGGCGGCGATTTCCACGGAAGACGCCGGCATCATTCAACGCCTGACCGACCGCGGCAAGGAAGTCGTCGTCACGCTCAAGATGGACGCCCGCAACGAGGGGCTCGTACCCTCGGCGAACGTGATCGGCGAGTTGCGGGGCGCCTCGCGCCCGGAAGAGGTCGTCGTGATCGGCGGCCATCTCGACTCGTGGGATGTCGGACAGGGCGCCCACGACGACGGCGGCGGCTGCGTCATGGCGATGGAGGCGATCCGTGTGCTCCGGCGGCTGGGCCTCCGCCCGCGGCGCACGATCCGCGTCGTCCTCTGGACCAACGAGGAAAACGGCCTGAACGGCGGCCGGCAATACGCCGAGGACCACGCGAACGAGCTGGCCCGTCATGTCGCGGGCATCGAGGCTGACTCAGGCGCCTTCGCGCCCCGGGGGTTCAGCGTCCAGTGCGCCGGCGCCGAGCGGCAGGCCGTCGCCGCCGAGCGATTGAAGCGCATCCTGCGATTGCTCGAACCGATCGGCGCGACAAGCGTCTCGACCGGCTGGTCGGGCGCGGACGTGAGCCAGATCAAAAAGGGCGGCGCCGCGCTGCTCGGTCTTCGCGTCGATGGCCGCCGGTACTTCGACTACCACCATTCGCATGCCGACACGTTGGACAAGGTCTCGCCGGACGATCTTTCGAAGTGTGTCGCGGCGATGGCGGTCGTCTCCTATGTCCTCGCGGACATGCCGGGCCGCCTGACAGACGCCCCGGCGGCCGCCGACTGAGGCCGGCTGACCAACCGCGGAGGAGTTTGAAACGCGTGCCGATTTCTCAGCGCCCCGGCGCGGGTGTGCCCCTCGCGCCGCCGTCGCGCCAGCGCTCGAAATCCCGCCGCCGCAGCGTCACGATCACCCAGATGAAGACCGGCACCACGAAGGTGAACTCGGGCGAGACGGTCGTGATGCGCACGACCAGCCCGAGGGCGCGCTTCCAGAACGGGTTGAAGTGAAACAGCGCGACCGGGTCGGCCTCGCTGTAGAGATCGAGCAGGCCGAGGTAGACGCGCAGGGCGACGAAGCCGTTGGCGAGGAGAAACCCCCAGAACAGGGCCTTCCACCGCCGCGACCAGGGGACGGGCGTCGCGGCGATGAGCGCCATCGCCAGGGCGGTGGCCAGGTAGCCTTGCCGCGTGTCGTACCGGCCGCGGCCCTCTCCCCGCGCGCCGCGCTTCCGGTAGATCATTCGCGTGGGCCACTTGACGCTCGGGTGTGGATCCTCGACGAATCGGACCGAGCCGGCCGAATGAAACGTGCCGAACAACGTGTTGCCCGCGGCGCGGAAGCAGGCCAGGTAGGCGCGGTCCAGGCCCGGCCACGGTGCGATGAGCAGCCCGTAGAGAACGACAAGCCGCAGGAAGAACCCGATGATCAGCCTATTGCGTCGCATGTGCGTTCGCCGCGCGGACGGCCCGCCGCGCCCACAGCACCCAAAAGAGCAGCGCCAGGAAGATGAAGGCGGCCTGCCAGATGTCGATGTGCACGATCTCGAACAGATCCGGCCAATAGACGCCCGTATAGAACAAGGTGACGATCCGCACGAGGTTGAGCCCGAGCAGAATCGGGGCGCCGATCAGCAGGCCCGCGCCTTTCGATCGCCAGGGCGCCGGCGCCGCCAGGATCGCGCAGATGAACAGCGCCGTCGGCTGAATGGCGTCGCACCCCCGCGCGATCTGCATCGACCATCGCGGTGACAGGATCGCCCGGTCGCGGGCCGAGACCTCGGTGCCGAGCGCGCCGATGACCGCCGCCGAGGCGCGGGCGTTCAAACGAAGGTAGGCCTGAAAGGCGCCGCTGTCCGCGAACGATGCGTAATAGTAGAGGTTGAAGGGGATGACGAGCAGCGCGAAGAACAGCACGAATCGCAGAATCGGCCGTTTCTCCCCCCGCCCGGACGATCGGACCCGCGCGGCGCCCCGACCGTGATCCGACGGCGTCCTCGCGGCCGCGCGGGCGCGGTTCCGGGGTCCGTGCCGGGTGTCTTTGGGTCGTTTGCTCATGGCTTCTCGCGGAACGCACGAAGCGGCCCGAGTCGAATCGCAAGACGGGGCTCGCGCTGTGATGCTACCGCGCCGCCGGGGGATTCGCGAAACCGGATCAGGCGACCCTTCTTCGCAATGGCAACTCTATTTGCGGCATCGCCCCCGGGAGACGGAAGAAGTCACTCCGGGGCGGCGGAAGAGGTAGCTCCTCAAACTGACCGCTTTCCGCGATAAAGAGCCGCGGACTTCGGTCCGCGCGGCCTTTCGAGCCCGGGTCGGCGTTCCTCTGCATCAAACGGCCGCGCGAGCTGAAGCTCGCGGCTCGCCGATGTTGTATTGCAAAT
>JBHHUY010000213.1:0-4341 GCA_046753965.1 Phycisphaerae bacterium | reverse complement strand
TGGAGGAGATCCTCGAGCTCGTCGACGACGTGGTCGACGAGATCGGCGTGCGCGTGCCGAGACGCCGCCGGAATCACCGACGCCGCGAGAAACAGGACGACGGCGGCTCTGCGGGGAAAACTCATGGCATCGACGCGTGATCGGGCAACCGCGGGCATGTGGGATGCCACCTGGATTCAGGGTATTGTAGACCCGCCGGATGAAGCGGACAACGAACAAGTGGATCCGGCGGGGCCGGAGAGAGTCGGAACACGTCGCGAGGATCGACCCGCCGTGAAGCTGCCGCCGATGCGCCACCGATGGAACCTCACGCCCCAGGCGGCGATTCGACTACAGAAACGGCTGGCCGCAGAAGTTGTGCACACGCCGTTGGTTCGGCCGCCGCGATTCGTCGCGGGGGGCGACGTGGCGTTCTTCGACGGCGGCCGTCAACTCGTGGCGGCCTGGGTTGTTTGGGACGTGGAGGCCCGCGACATCGTTGAAGCGGCAACCGACGTGCGCGCGGTGGCGTTTCCCTACGTACCGGGCCTGCTCAGTTTCCGTGAGGCGCCGGCGCTCCTCGCCGCGGCTCGGCGCCTCCGCGCCGAGCCCGACGTGTTCATGCTGGACGGGCAGGGTCTGGCCCATCCGAGACGGCTTGGTCTCGCATGCCATGTGGGGCTGCTGTTGGATCGGCCGAGCCTCGGTTGCGCCAAGAGCCGGTTGTGCGGCGAGCACGACGAACCGGCGCGACGGCGCGGGGCGTCGAGAAGATTGACCGACCGCGGCGAGACCCTCGGCCGTGTGGTCCGCACGCGCGCGGGCGTCAAGCCGCTCTTCATCAGCGTCGGCCACCGCATCACGCTCGACGACGCCGTCAGGCTCACGTTGCGCTGCTGCACGAAGTACCGATTGCCCGAACCGACGCGTCTGGCACACCGGCTCGTGACGCGGCTTCGGGCCGCGGGCGCCGCATAAAGAAAGCCCTGGCGCGATTCGACGCAGGCGAGCCGCGGACTTCAGCCCGCGCGGCCGCCGCTCGGACCGACGGCCTGCCGTCGGCCGAAGGCGATCACCTCGTTCAGGCTGCCGCTGCGAAAGCCGCGGAGGTCGATCGTCACGTGCCGAAAGCCGAACTCGCGAAACGCGGCGTCGATTCGACTCCTGAGATCGGACGCCGCCAGCGATTCGATCCGATCGACCGGCACCTCGATCCGCGCCAGCTCGCCATGGTGACGGACGCGACACTCCCGAAAGCCCTGATCATGCAGGAAGTTCTCGGCCCGCTCGATCATGAGCAGCTTCTCCGGCGTGATCGCCTCGCCGTAAGGCACCCGGCTCGACAGGCAGGGCGAGGCGGGCTGGTCGTGCGTCGGCAGCCCCATCTCGGCGGAGATCGCGCGGATGTCGGCCTTGCTCAGGCCGGCCACGACGCACGGTGATCGAACGCCGGCCTCCTCGGCGGCGGCGAGGCCCGGCCGATAGTCGCCGAGGTCATCGACATTCGTGCCGCACAACACCGCGGCGAGGCGATGCTCGGCCAGGATCGGCCTCATCCGACCGTAGAGGGCGGTCTTGCAGTGGTAGCAACGATTCGCGGGATTCGCCAGGTAGTTCGCATCCTGAAACTCGCCGGGATCAACCAGAAGATGGGTGACGCCCATCGAGGCGGTCAACACCTCGGCGCGGCGCAAGTCGCGGCGCGGCAGACTGCTGCTGATGCCGGTGACGGCCACGACGTTTTCAGCGCCGAGCGTGTCCGCGGCAACCCTCAGGACAAAGGTGGAGTCGACGCCGCCGCTGAAAGCCACCGCCACCCGGCCGAGGTCGCGCAGCATCTCTCGAAGACATTGCAGCTTGAGCGTGAGCGCGGGTTC
This sequence comes from Phycisphaerae bacterium, assembly GCA_046753965.1. Classification (GTDB taxonomy): domain Bacteria; phylum Planctomycetota; class Phycisphaerae; order UBA1845; family UTPLA1; genus JBHHUY01. Next base: position 2,485 of record JBHHUY010000213.1, on the reverse strand, counting down.
GATCATGAACGGTCCGGCGTCGGTTCAGGCGGATCCCCCGGGCGGTGCCCCGTGCGGCTCGCCCTCTCCAAGCGATCGGCCGACCCGCAAGAAAAGTCGGCGGCGTGTCAGGCGTCGGCGGCGGCGACCACCTTGGCCGTCTCGCGGCCTGCAGCCCGCCGGATTCCACCGTTGCTCGCAGCGGCCTTGGCGCGGGGCTTGGGCTTGGTCGACTTTTCGACGTTGCGGGACTTGTCCGTGAAGAAGCTGCCCAACTCCCGGAGCCGCTTGTAGCGGCGCTTCAAGATCGTGTCGATCTTGCAGCGCTTCAACTCGCGCAGGGCGTCGACGATATACGCCTGCACGCTCGCGGCCGAGGCGGCCGGGTCGCGATGGGCGCCGCCCATCGGCTCCTTGATGATCTCGTCGATCAGGCCCAGTTTTTTCAGGTCCCTGGAAGTAAATCGCAAGGCCTTGGCCGCCGTTTGGGCATGTTCGGCCGATTTCCAGAGGATCGCCGCGCAGCCTTCGGGGGAAATCACCGAGTAATAGGCGTGCTCCATGACGGCCAACCGGTCACCGACGCCGATGCCCAGGGCCCCGCCGGAGCCCCCCTCGCCGATGACGATGCAGATAATCGGAACACGCAGGCGGGCCATCTCCATCAGGTTGACGGCGATGGCGTTCGAGACGCCGCGCTCCTCGGCGCCGATCCCCGGATACGCCCCGGCCGTATCGATCAGCGACACAACCGGAAGGCCGAACTTCTCGGCGAGCTTCATCTTGGCCAGCGCCTTGCGGTACCCCTCGGGATGCGCCATGCCGAAGCAGTTCTCCAGCCGCTCCTTGGTATCCTTGCCCTTGTTGTGACCGATGAACATGCACTTGAAGCGGTCGATCCGACCGAAGCCGGTGAGGATCGCGCGGTCGTCGCGGAAACCCCGATCGCCGTGCAGCTCGCAGAAATCTCGAACCATCAGGCTGAGATAGTCCGGAACCAGCGGCCGCTTGGGATGGCGGGCCATCTGGACAGTCTCCCAGGCATCGAGCTGAGCGTAGAGCTTCTTCCGGGCCGACTGGAGTTCCGTTCGCACCGTCTTGATGGTCGCCGAAAGATCCCGGCCGGTGGCGGCCTGAGTCGCCTCCAACTCTTCGACCTGTCTTTCTATCTTCGCGAGAGGACGCTCAAAGGCGAGGTAGCCGCCGTTGTCGACGCCACCGTTTCCGTTCGTCTTTTTGTTCATTCAGTTCCGTTCCTCGAGTAGGGCGAGGAGCACGAGGTGAGTTTGACCGTCGCCGGAATCACGCGGTCCGACCGGGCCCGCGATCCGACCTCCCGCCCGCCATGCTCAGATACGCCAATCGCGATCGTTGCTCCCCGCGCCGAGACACAAACGAGCCCGACCTTTGTTTCCGCACGAGACGACGCTTGCCGTCTGTCACGCGTGCGACGAAGCGCCGAACGCCCCGTCGACAGCCGCCGTAAGATTAGCCCTCTCCATGACCATCGACAAGCGTTATTTGACGCGACAGTCCAATTCTCATACGCTTCCAGCAGATTGCGGCCGCACAAGAAACGCATAACTCATTGACAAACATAAGATTACCACTATTCTCGGCCCGCGTCCAATAAGTTGGAGACCCGCTGATGGGGCTCTGGAGATTCCACGTCTACCCTGCCGCTGAGCGGCATGACCCGGCAGGTCGGCAGGTCCTTCGGACGCTGGACGAGTTCGGCATCACCTCGGTCGATTCGGTCCGGGCCTCCCGACTGTTTCTGATCGACTTGTCCGACCCGGCCGCTGACAACCCCGCGATCGTCCGGCGGATTGCCGACGAGCTGTTGACCGATCCGGTCGTCGAGCGCTGTGTGATCACGCACGAAAACGAGCCCAGCGCCGAGCCGCCTGAGGCCCAGGCGATCGAAGTCCATCTCCGGCCCGGCGTCATGGACAGCACGGCGGATTCGACCGCACTGGCCCTGGCGGACATGGGCATCTCCGCGGTGAGCGTCCGCACGGCCCGCCGGTACGAACTCCGCCCGCCCCCCCCGGCCGAAGATCTGCCGCGAATCCGCCGGCTGCTCGCAAATGAATGCATCGAGGAGCTGTTCGTGGGCACGCGGCCGACATCTCCACCCCCCAAGCCCACCATCCACGGGTTCCATCTCCGGCAAGTCGCGATCCGCGAGCTGGACGAGGCCGAACTCGCGGACCTCAGCCGGCGGGGGCACCTGTTCCTTTCAATCGACGAGATGCGGGCCATTCAGCGGCACTACCGCCGGGCCGGTCGCGACCCGACCGATCTCGAGCTGGAGACCCTGGCCCAAACATGGTCGGAGCACTGCGTCCACAAGACCCTCAAGTCGGCCATCACCTACCGCGGAGCGCCGTTTCCCGGGCGGCAACGCGCGGGCGATCGCCGGGCACACGCCGCCAATGAGGATGGCGGACGAGCCGCCGTCACCGTCCAATACGACAACCTCCTCCGCGACACCATCGCCCGG
>JBHHUY010000212.1:0-4347 GCA_046753965.1 Phycisphaerae bacterium | reverse complement strand
GCGGACTTCGGCCCGCGCGGCCTTTCGAGCCCTGGTCGGCGTTCCTCTGCATCACACGGCCGCGCGAGCTGAAGCTCGCGGCCCGCCGATGTTGTATTACCAATCGAGTACAAACCGCTCAGTTGGAGTAACTCCTCGTAGCGTCCGCCCCCCGTGGCGGACGTCGAGCGACCGCGAGCGTTCTCATGTTGACAGCCGAAGGCCACCTCTCCGTGGCGACAGCGATCATCTCGCGGTTTGTTCCGCCGTGGGCGCTGTCAACCCGAGCCGCTTCAGCGTCTTGCGGAGATCGGCGGGCCAGGGTGAGACGATCGTGAGGCGCCGGCCGGCCTCGGGGTGCACGAACGAAAGGCTTGCGGCATGGAGGCAGTGCCGCGGGACCGGCGGCAGGTCGGACCCGGTCGCATAGAGGGCGTCTCCGACCACCGGATGGCCGAGGCTCGCCATGTGCACGCGAATCTGGTGGAGCCGGCCGGTCTTCGGGCGGGCTTCGATCAGCGTGGCGCCCGCGCCGCATTGCAGGATGCGATAGGCCGTGATGGCCTGTTTGCCGTCCCGCCGGATGACGGCGCGTTTGCGTGTCCCGACGATTTCCGCGATCGGTTTCTGAATCACGCCCTGGGCCGGCCGGGGCGTGCCCGCGACGATCGCCCAATAGGTCTTCTTCACGAGTCTTCGCTTGAATTGGTCCAGCAGGTGTTCGTAGGCTCGGACGCGCAAGGCGACCAGCACGAGCCCGGAGGTGTCCTTGTCCAACCGGTGCAGGAGCCCCCACCCGCGGGCCGCGCCGAGGTTCTGCAACGGCTTGCCGTACCGGCAGAAGAGGCCGTTCAGCAGGCTGGTTCGCTCGTGCTTCTTGCCGGGTTGCGTGACGACGCCCGGAGGCTTCGCGACCACAAGAAGGTGCGCGTCGGCATGAGCGACTTCGAAGGGCACCGTCGGGTTGGGTTCGACACTGTATTCACGCATGGGGAACCGTCGCGGCATCGGGCCGAGTCGACTCACACCGCAGCGCCGTTGCACGACATGGAAGGCTGCGCACGGCCGACCGCGGCAGTATAACAGCCCGCAAAGCGAGCCGGGGCGAATGGGTCCATTGGGGGACGGGGCATGATGGTCCGAGGCCGGACGGCAGGGGCGGAGCGGCTCGAAACACGCGGGGACCGCTCCTCCGATGAGGAAGCGGTCCCCGTGGTCATGGCCGTCGCTGTCGCAACGCCGGGTATCGGCCGGCCGAACGCCCGCCGTCGCCGCCCGGCTACTCGTTCGCGTTGGAATCCTGCGGATCGTTTCCGTCAAACCCATTGGGATCATCGAACCCGCCGCCGGGACCCGGATGATGGTCCTCGAAGCCGTCGTGGGGGCCGTCGTGATTCCCCGGACCGCCGTTGAACGAGAACTCGCCATTGAAATCACCGAACAGCCCGGCCAACTGCTCCAGCAGGGCTTGGTCGATGTTCAATGAGCAGCTCCCGGGCATGAACGCCGCGCCGAACAACAGCGCCGAGGTCGCGACCGCGAGGGCTTTGGTCTTCCTGGCCAACTTCTTCGTCATCGATCGAGCTCCTTTCGAATGGAACCATGTGAGTGCCCGAGCCGGTGCGAGGCTCATGCTCGGAAGTGAACCGATGTCCAGAACGTACGATTCGACCGACGGGCAGGCAAATGAGGCGGCCGGCCGCGTGCGGGGAGGGGATCTATCGGACGTTTGCGGAAGGGGGGGCCGCAGGCGGATGCGGATGATGGCGGGTGTCCGATGCGGGCGGATCCTCACTCGCGGAGCGCCAGGCCGTCGACGTCGCGCATGTTGCCGGTCAGACAGAGGATGCCTTCAATGAACCCCCAGAGCCCGGCGATACCGAAGGTGCATAGTGTCAGAAAGATCTGCAGGACACCAATGCCGGTATAGCCCAGGTAGAAGCGGTGAACGCCCCAGCCGCCCAGGAAGATACCCAGCAGGCCCGCGACCAGCCGGCTTCGAGAGCTCACCACTTGGGAACGCCCGTAGGGAAGGGTCGGGGGAACCGGCGGCGGCGGGGCGGCCCCCGGCGCCGTGGGGATTCCCCGGGCCACCGGCGTCGCGCGGCGAGCCGCCGGCCCGGCCTGTGTCAGGGTGGGGGCCTCGTGGCTCGGGCCGGCCGCGCGCTCGACCGCGACCGGTTCCTGCATGCCGGCCAGCCGGCGGAGTTCGGCGGCAATCGCCGTGATCGCCCCGGCGGTGGTCTGCCGCTCGGTCCCGCGTTCGATGAGGGTCGTCGAGGAGACGATCCGCCCCTCCCGGGTCCACCGGACGAGGGTGTCGATGTCCGCCGGGCCGTAGCGGTTGCCGTCCGAACCGATGATGAAGTAATAGACCACTGTTTCCGATCCCGTGTTTCGGTTCCGGTTCGGAAGGCGACGGGACGAAAACCGTACTACCGGTCCCGCTCACCCTCCTCTCCCGCGGTCGCGACCGCCTTCTTCGGAGGTTCGGCCTTCCCGGTGAGAGGGGCCGCTTCCGTGGGGGACTTGGCGATTTCGGCCTCAGTATTTCGCCGATTCGACGATTCCGCGTCGTTTGGAATGCGGTCGTCGAGCGGCCGGGGCGTCAGATCGGTGATGCTGGCGACGCGGGCGATCGGTATCCGCGCCGACGCGCTGTAACGCCGGTCCGACACGCGGATTCCCACGAGCCGGCCGATCATGTGCTCGACGTCCTCCTTCACGTCGATCGGTACATCGACGTAGGCGATCGTCGCATGACGCTTGGGGTCCACCAGGCGGTAACGGCGCTTTTCCGGGGCGAAGGCGTAGCTTTTTCGCAATTCGCCTTCCAGGTCGAACTTCTCGAATCTGGCCTCGGCCCGGGCGCGGAGAATCTTCATCCGTTCGGAGTTCATCTTCGCGCGATAGGCCTCGAGTTCGGCGGAATCCTCGGAGAGCTTCGCCATGGCGCGACGCATCTCGATCTGGTTCTTCAACTGCTTGACACGAATCCGAGCGTACCGCGCCGGGACGACTTCCTCGGATTGCGAAGCGATTTCCTCGTAGCGCCGGACGAGCGGCTCGAGTTCCCGGGCCTTCAACGGAAGCCCCATCGTCGCGATCAAGTCGCTCTCGATCGCGGCCAGCATCGCCCGATAGCGACCGGTCGAAGCGAGCTTGGGTGCCGCCGGCTCGTCGGGCGAAGCGCCGGTGTCGCCGGTGGCGAGGGGTTTCTCCTTCAGCGATTGAAGACTCTCGTCTACCGTGATGGGCGGGTCCTCGGTCGGGCCGGCCGCCACGCGGCGCGAAGCATTCGCCGGGCCTGCGGCGGCGGCCGCCGGCGCGCCGTCGGTCCGCTGGGGACGGTTGGCCGCAACCTGTGCGCCGGCCTTCGGAGTTGCGGCGGGGGGGCGGGAGGCCTCGGCCCGGCGCGGTGAATCGATCAGCGTCACGGTCTTCCGCTCGGGAGACTTCAGGCGCGTCAGGTATCTCTGGACCAGGCCGGTCTGGAGCCGATCCGGGACCTTTCGGACATACTGCTTCGAGATGAACAACGCCGCGCCGCGGGGCGGCGCGATCTTGTAGAAACCGTCGGCCTTGCCGAGGATTTCCACCACCGCGCCACGGTTCAGCACGAGTTGGGTCGACGTCCTGCGTTTGACGAGGTGACTGCCGGCGCGAACATAGACCCGATCCTCCTTAATCGTTCCTCGCGTTCCGCCGGCAGCCGGTTCCACTTTCGCTGCATCCACATAGCTGAAACTCCGGGCGGGTGGCAGGATGCGATACCAGCCGAACTTCTCGCCCAGAACCAGCACCCGGTCGCCCGTGTTCAGCTTCGTCGTCGGGTAGTAGTTCGACCCGGCGCCGCTGCGCACATAGACGTGGGTCCCGGTGAGTTCGCCTTCCCAGGGAAACGCCGAGTTCTTCGGCGGGTCGGCCGCACCGGCGGGAGTCGAAGCCAGCCACAGGATCGCCGCGGCCGTCGAGATGAGACATGCGATTCGCATCGGAGTACCTCCTTGTGTCATGGCTGACGGCGTACGCCGCGATCGGATCAACAGGGTTCCGGTTTGGAAAGACGCCTGAGAATCGCGCGGCGGCGCCGTCGATGTTACTCTAATAAAGAGTGCGTCCTGAAACCTTTGCGGCACGGGCGTCCCGCCCGTGTCCGCACCGACGAGACGGCGGTGCCACAGGACTCTCGGGACGCACTCAAAGGACGCGAGCACGGCTGCGGCCCTTTTTTTCGATCGCAACTTCCGTCGCGCAGGCTATGACGCGGGCCGGGGCTTGTCAACGATTCGAGGCCGGTGCCGAAACGCGGCGAGCGACGGGACGCGACGCTGCCACCGGCGCAAACAGGCTTGGTCTCGACGCGGC
>JBHHUY010000211.1:0-4455 GCA_046753965.1 Phycisphaerae bacterium | reverse complement strand
ACAGAAGCGGCGCATGACCTTCTGGAGCGGCTGTGGGGGGGGCGGGCCGATGGAATCAGGATGATGCGGGACAGATCGAGCTGTTCCGCGAGGCTCCGCGCGGCGATCAAGTGGCCGAAGTGAATCGGGTCGAAGCTGCCTCCGCAAAGGCCGATGCGTTGGCTCATGGCAGGTCACGGCCCGACGGCGGCCGGTTCTTCGCTTGGGTCGTCGGCAGCCGCAGACCGGCGATCCGGTTCGGTGGCTGACGGCGCTCTGCGCCAGGTGAGGTCGACCACGACGCCTTCCGCGGCAAGGGAGACCTGCGCCGATTCGCCGGAGTCTGCGCGAACCTCGGCCCGGCCGCTGAGGACCAGGTAGTAGCCCCGCTGCGGCTTCAACCGGAGATCGAAAACGTACTCGGGCGAAGCCGTCGAAGAGGTCGAGCCTTTGCTCAGGTCGATCGAAGCCAGGACCTCTTTCCGGAGGACTTCACCGGTGTAGGCGTCCTTGATGAAGAACGAAAGGGTGCCGGTCGCGGTCCCGCGCGCCGTGCCGTCCGTGAGGGAGCCTGTGGATTGGCGGGTTTGAAGCGCGAGCTTCACGACGGCCGCCATCGCATCGGCGGTCATGTTGTCAAAACCGTAGCCGAGTTGAAACGCACCCCAGGCGCTGCCTTCGCCGCTGACCTCCGCGCGGCACTTCGCACCGTTGGCGCCGATGGGTTGCGCGTCGCCTCTCGCGGTAACGCCCTCCGCTCCGCGGCGAAATCGGGGGTAGTTGAACGGCACGTCGGTGGGGATGACCAGATGCCCTTCATCGGACTGTTGCTTGTCGAGGTCGGGCCGGTCGGGCTCAGCCATTCGGATGTCCGTTCCGGCGTCCGCGCCGCCGCAACCCGCGAGCCAGAGCGGCGCGGTGCCGAGCAGCACGGGAAGTAGATACCCGCTCATCGTGAAGCGTTGAAACCGGCGGATTCTCATCGTGCCGAGCAGGGTACGACGACCCGCCTGTGTTGTAAAGAGTGCGTTCTGAAGGCCTCTGTGGCGCTGTGGTACTGTGGCACTGTGGCACGGGCGTCCCGCCCGTGTCCGCCCCGCCGAGACGGCGGTGCCACAGGACGATGAGGACGCGCTCAAGGTACGGATCAGCCGCCACCCAGGGCGGCCACCCCGTTGATCGCCCGGACCCGCCCGAATCCTCTCGGCGCTGAGTTTCTTTCCGCCCGGCCCGGCGCTGTCTGCCGTCTTGCCGTTTGGTCATGGTAGGGGCAGAATAACCCCTTGGTGGAGCAGAAAGATCAGTGATCTGTTCCGCCAGGCGCACTTAGAACCCACAAGTCGAGAGGACGCAAGCCGTGATCCAAGACCCTGTTGATGTCGAGCGGATGGGCCTGAAGCCCACGAGAGAAGTGCATCGAAATCTGCCGGTGGCGGAACTGGTCGAGCGCGCCATTCGGCGCGAAGAGGGGCAACTGACGCGCCTCGGCGCGCTGGCCACTCTCACCGGCAAACGGACGGGCCGTTCGCCCAACGACAAGTTCGTCGTTCGCGATTCCGCGACCCAGGACACCGTCGCGTGGGGCAAAGTGAACCAGCCGATGGCCGCAGAGGGCTTCGACCGGCTCTTGGGCAAGACGATCGAGCATCTCAACGCGCGGGAGCTCTTTGTCGTGGATGCCCGCGCCGGGGCCGACGAGACGCACGGCATGCCCATTCGGCTGATCACGACGAAGGCCTGGCACGCCCTGTTCGCTCACCAACTGTTCCAGCGTCTCGATGCCGAGGCACTGCGGACCAGCCGGCCCGCCTTCGTCGTCCTCGGCGCGCCCGATCTTCACGCCGATCCGAAGACCGACGGCACCAACAGCGAGGCCTTTATCGCGCTGGACCTCTCGCGCAACATCGCCCTCGTCGGCGGTACGCACTACGCGGGCGAGATCAAGAAGACGATCTTCACCGTGTTGAACTACCACCTTCCGGCCGAGGGCGTGTTCCCGATGCATTGTTCCGCCAACGTGGGGTCGGACGGCGGCGTCGCCCTCTTCTTCGGCCTCTCGGGCACCGGCAAGACGACGCTCAGCGCCGATCCCGATCGCCGGCTCATCGGGGACGACGAGCACGGCTGGTCCGACCGGGGCGTCTTCAACTTCGAGGGCGGCTGCTATGCCAAGTGCATCCGGCTCTCGGAAGACAAGGAGCCGCAGATCTACCGCGCGCTCAAGTTCGGCGCCGTTCTCGAAAACGTCGAGGTCGACCCGCGCACCCGCGCCACCGATTTCGACAGCGATCGGTACACCGAGAACACGCGAGCGGCCTATCCCATCGAACACATCGACAACGCCATCCCGGAAGGGCTCGTCGATCGCCACCCGAAGGCCGTCGTCTTTCTCACCTGCGATGCCTTCGGCGTCCTGCCGCCGATCTCGCGGTTGACCACCACCCAGGCGATGTATCACTTCCTGAGCGGCTACACCGCAAAGCTCGCAGGCACCGAGGCGGGGCTCGGGGACGAACCCCAGGCCACCTTCAGCACCGGTTTCGGCCAGCCCTTCCTCCCGCGCGACCCGATGGTCTATGCCCGGCTGCTCGCCGATCGGATTCAGAAACACGGCGCGGGCTGCTACTTCATCAACACCGGCTGGTGTGGCGGCCCGTTCGGCGTGGGGCGGCGGATCGACTTGAAGGCGACCCGGGCCATGGTGTCCGCCGCCCTCAGCGGCCGGCTCGGAGACGTGGAGACCGTGGCGGACCCGATCTTCGGCCTGCACGTCCCGAAGCAGATCGACGGCGTGCCGTCGGGGCTGCTTCAGCCGCGGAGCACCTGGGCCGACGGATCGGCCTATGACGCCAAGGCGAAGGCGCTGGCCGCGTTGTTCGTCGAGAACTTCAAGAAGTTCTCCGACGTCCCGGCCGATGTCGCCGCCGCCGGTCCGAAGGCCGGTTGATCGCCCTGCGGCGGGATCCATCGGGGCTTTGTGCAATACGCTTCACCTGTTCGGGCATCTATTCAGGGAGTGACGAAGAACCACCCGGGGGGAGAGGGCAAGGTCCTTGCCGCCTCAACCGGCGGACCGCTTCGGGTGATGCCGCGGCCATCGCAAGAGCGGCGGATCGCGTGTTCGGGCCGGTTTGTCGTCCGACGTGTCCTTCGTATGGGTGTCTGCCCGGCCGGGCCGCAGGACCGGCCAAGGGGAGGTGGAGGATGAATCGAACCACGTTGTTGGGCGCCGTGGTATGTCTCACGACGATTCTGGCCCCGGTCTCGTCCGCTACGGCGGGCTTGCCTCGGTGTACGATCGATTTCGACGGGCCCTGTCCGGACGACGCTGCGGTCTGTGGCGCTAGCTTCATCGGTGGTCAGAGTTGTCTCGTCGAAGGGCTGCCCGCTTGCTACGACACCGGCACATTGGCTTTCAAAGTAACACCCGCCGCTTCACTGATGATCCTCTTCGAGGACGATGTCATCAGCCTGCGAGTCTTCTTCGCAGGTGCGGGCGCGGGCAGCACGGGCAGGATGCGCTTTCTGGACGCAGACGGCCGGGAAGTGGACACACCACTCGAAACCAACGGCGATTGTCTGGCCGGCATGCCGGCAAGGCAGACGATTGTCTTTACGCAGGCGGTGCGCTCGATTGAGGTCGCGGCTGCGGGCGGTCCGGTCTGGATCGACACCTTTGAGATCAATCCGCTCTGCGGTTCGGCCGCCGATTGTGACGACGGCGATCCGTGTACGACCGATGCCTGCGTGGGTGGAGACTGTGTTCACACGCCGATCGCCAATTGCGGCGATGACAGCGGCGGCAATGACAACGAGAACAACAACGGAAGTACCAGCGGCGACCAGGGCAATGAGAATGACGCTCCGCCTGCGCCCGCGGGAACCGGGCAGGAAAACGGGTCGCCGATGGAACAGCCCGACGACTGCGGCGCCGACGCCTGCGCCCCCGGCGGCGGCATGTCGATGCCGCTGGTCCTGATCGGTTCGGCCGCATTCCGGCGGCGGCGCAAGGGGTTGAAGCGGTCTGTCAGGCGGTAGCGGGTCGCGGACTCAGACGGCACGCAACGCACTGTCAGGCACTGTCTGTGTCTTCCGGGTGACTTCCCTCCGCCGTGTCGGGATGTTGGCCGAGCATGGCCCTTCCAACCTGGCCCCAAAGGATGAGTGCTTGCTTCTCGGCAGACGGCTCATCACTTGGAAAGACGGCTTCCCGGCGGAGCAGGAGCACATCGACCAGGTAGGAGATCATCTCCGCGTCTCGCTCATCGCTGGTTGCCTTGTATTGTTCCGGATCCCGATTCACGGTTGCCTCGATCATTCTGCAGCCGTCGCCCTCGACGGAGAATCGCACGGCGTAGATGCAGAAGCCGGTCCAACTGCGATGAAAGAACAGGACGTCATCCTTCCAATAGATGAACCACTTGTCCTCCATTTGCTTGGGTATCAGTCCTTTCCGGATTCGCTTCGTTTCTTGTG
>JBHHUY010000210.1:0-4538 GCA_046753965.1 Phycisphaerae bacterium | reverse complement strand
AGGACGCCTACTGGCGCGGCCTCGCATTCGACTCCTTCGACGGCAAGCGCTGGTACTCTCGCGCGGTGCAGAACTACAAGGCGCCGACCCACAAAGAGAAGGAAGAAGTCAAGAAGGTCAGCGCCGACTGATCCAACCGAACGGTTTCGGCGCGGCAGGTTGTTGAGCGCTCAGGACGCCGCCGCTCCGGGCGAATCGTACTCGGCGTGGTACCACTCAAAGGCCCGGCGCATGCCGTCGTCGAATCGCACAACCGGTTGCCAGCCGAGCAGCCCGCGCGTGTGATGACAACGCACGCGCTGGGGCAGGCCGGTAAGCGCGATCGCCGCGCGGCGCAGGACCGCGCGGCGCGGCCCGGATCGAACGACATACTCACCGAGCCAGCCGAAAAGGAAGGCGACGCGGTAGGGGATGTGCTTCGTGACGCGCGGCAGCCCGAACCCGTCGGCGAGGGCGTCAAAGTACTGCTGCTGGGTTACGTGCTCGTCGCCGCCGGCAATGAGAATCTGGCCTGCGGCCTGCGGGCTCCGGCCCGCGAGCACCACCGCCCGAACCGCGTCGGCCACGTAGACCAGCGCCATTTCGTTGCGCCCGTCGCCGATGATCATCATGATGCTGTCCCGCATCGCAGGCTCGACGTGGGTCCGCATCGTCCGGTTCCCCGGGCCGTAGAGATAGCCCAGCCGAACGATCACCCACTCCAACCCAGGCGGACACCGCTCGCGGACGATGCGCTCGGCATGAAGCTTGGCCCGGCCGTAGGGGAACCAGCGCGGCGGCTCGGGCGTCGGCGTGAACTCGTCGATCACCTGGCCCGCGGCGAACAGCCGGGGGTGATAGACGCCGCAGGAACTGAGATGGACGAACCGCCGCACCTTTTCCTCGGCCGCCGCGGCGACCAGCCGTTCCGTGCCGGCGACCGTCGTGCGGTGAAACTCCTGTCGCGTGCCGACCATCTCGACACGCGCCGCGGCGTGATAGACCGTCTCGCAGCCCCGGCAGGCCCGTCGAAGCGAGTCAGAATCGTCCAGATCGCCCTCGATCAACTCTACGCCCAGCGCCGCGAGGTGCGCCCGGCGGCTGCCCGGCCGAACCAGCGCGCGAACCGTGTCGCCCGCGGCGAGGAGTTGTTCCACAAGGTGGCTGCCAACGAAGCCGGTTCCGCCGGTCACGAAAACGTTCATGCGTCAAAGGCCGTTCGGGGATGCCCGCGGGCTATGCGGAGGTGGAGGCCGAATCACGCGGTCGCCTGGGAAGCCACCGAGGAACACGCCGGCAATACTCGATGTACGCAGCGCCGAATCGCTTTCGCAGCCGGGGCTCCTCGATCCGCGTCACCTGGTATTGCGCAAGCGGGAAGCCGAGAAGAAACAGGCAGAAGATGCCGGGGGAGGCGAAGTAGATCGCCTCGCCCAACACCGTGACAATCAGACAAGCGGCGACGGGATTCCGCATCCACCGATACGGTCCGCTGCAGACGAACTCGCGCGGCGGGTCGAACTCGACGAACGGCCCCTTGCCCACGATCACCAGCCAGTTTGAGCAGATCAGGTAGCCGACCAATCCGCCGACGCCGATGATGCCGCCGATCAGTCGGCCGGCGGGCGTCGGGGCGAGCCAGGCGGCGGCCTCGCCGCGCGGCAGGATCTGTTGGCCCAGCCAATCAAAGCCGTAGGGAACGGCCACGAGGATAAAGGCGAGAAACGAAACGGCGTAGACGACCATTTTGGCCGCGAGCCGCGCCGGCGAAGGGGGGTTGGCCTGTCCGGAGGCTACCATCGGACCGCGAAGCCCGCCGTCATCCATTTGCTGGATTCGACCGCGTGGACGATGGCCAGATCACCGGGCTTGAGTTCGCCCTCTCTCACCATTTCGTCCAAGTGCAGAACGGTCGCCGCACCGCCGCAGTAACCGATCCGATCGCTGCGGAACTTGATCTTGTCGCGGGTGATCCCGAGCCGATCCAGGAAGGCGGGGATGTGGTCCTCGTAAAGCTGGGTGGTGGGAATGGACACGACGTAGTGATCCACCGTGCTCGGATCGATCTTGAGCCGTTCGGTGAAGTTGACGAGGCCTTGCAGCAGCAACGGCGCCGCGTTTTCGTTGACCGCGGTGAAGTCCTGCCAGAGGTGGTGGTTGCCGACTTCGTACAGCTCGGGAATCTGGTGGGCCGCCTTCATCAGATCGGCGGCGGCTCCGCCGGCGGTCATGCCGGCCGGCCGGCCGGCGCCGACGGACTCGACGAACGTATCGATCAGTTGATGGGTGTTGTCTCCGTTCGCGGCGGCCTGCAGGACGAGGGCGCCGGCGCCGTCGGCCAGAATCCACCGCAGCGCCGCGTGAACCTTGTCCATCTTGGGCTGGTTGAAATAGCAGCTTCGAAGGTAGATCGAGGACAACTGGCTGTAGGTGACCAGAACCGTCTGGTAGCGGCCGGTTCGGATCGCGTCATGGGCAATCTGCACGCTCTTGCCCACGCCGGTGCAGTTGGAGTGAACCTCCATCTCGGCGCAGCTCTGAATGCCGAGACGCTCCTGCAACAAGGCGCTGGTCGGCGGGGTGCTCTGGTCGTAGGACGGACAGGAGATCAGGACGAGATCAATCTGCTGCGGCTCGATCCCCGCCATCTCCAGGGCAGACCGAGCCGCCTGCTCGGCCATACTGCTGAAGTTGTAGGTCATGTCGCCCGACTCGGGATCAACGGCGAAATGGCGTGTGTGGACGCCGCCCCGATCGAGCATCTTCTGCCCCAGGTTCTCGACGAAGCTCTTGATCTTGGGCGGCGCGTTATCCAGTCGGCCCAAGACCGCTTCTACCTTGTCATTCGGGATCGGCGGCCCGGGAAGAAAACTCCCGGTGCCTGCGATTCTAACGGGTATCAAAGACATCGCTCTCCCAGTTCATGCACACGTCGCGCACGCGCTTCCCTGCGTGCACGCACCCGCGCCATCCGAGCCTGCACCTCAGTACCCGCCGGACGCGAAGCGGGGTATCATAGCGATTCCCGCCACGGCAGCAAACCCGCGCCCTCCGTCGACCTCGGCCAACGTCGCGCACTTACGCTCGCGCGGAAATCATACACCGCTGAAGCGAATAGGCAACTGCGTTCCGACCACGGAGACGTGTATCCTCGCAAGCTATTGTCATCACTATAGTTGCGATCGATCTCGCCATCGGTCCAGCCCGGGGACGGCCCGATGCCGCCCCATCGAACCGGGTTGCCGGTCGGCCGGGGGCTCTAGTTGCCGCGGATCGGCCATTCCTCTGAAATAAGCAGCGTGAAGCTCTCCTGGGAACACTTGGCCCTTCGTTCCGCCGCCCCGTTTCGCACGGCGCGGGCGACACGAACGGATCGACAGACCCTGTGGGTTCGATTGGAACACGCGGGCATCGAAGGTTGGGGCGAAGCCGCCCCGATGGATACGTATGGCCAAACGCCTGAAAGCGCGGCGACCGCCTTGCGCGCCATCGCCCAAACGCTGCCCGACGAACCCTGGGCCGTCGAATCGATCGTCGAGGGTTTGCTCCGGCGTTTTGACGATCAACGCGCCACCGTCGCCGCGGTGGATGCCGCGATTCATGATTGGATCGGCAAACGTTGCGCCCTGCCGGTCGTCAAATGGCTCGGGCTCGATCCCCGGCGTGCGCCGCTGACATCCTACACGATCGGCCTGGACGAGGCGGATCGAATCGCCGAGAAAGTGCGGCGCGCGGCGGCCTACCCGATCTTCAAAGTGAAAGTCGGAACCGATCAGGACGAGGAGACGCTCTCGATCATCCGGCGCCACGCGCCTGACAAGATCATCCGCGTCGATGCCAACACTGCATGGACGGTCGACGAGGCGCTTCGGCGAATCGCGCGCCTCGTGGAGTACGACATCGAGTTTGTCGAACAGCCCATCCCGGCCGGCGACCCCGCCGGTCTTCGGACACTTCGCGATGCGCGGCTCTGTCCCATCGTGGCCGACGAGAGTTGTGTCCGGCCCGCGGACGTCGTGGCGCTCGCCGGGTGCGTCGATGGCGTGAACATCAAACTCTCCAAGTGCGGCGGCCTGCGAGAAGCGATTCGAATGATCCATCTGGCGCGCGGGTTGGGGATGAAGGTCATGCTCGGCTGCATGATCGAGAGTTCCCTCGGGATCGCCGCCGCGGCCCAACTGGCGCCGCTGGCCGATTGGCTTGATCTCGACGGACACCTCCTGCTCGCGCACGACCCCTTCACCGGCCTCGGCGGAGAAGGGGGCCGCCTCCGAATCGGCGAGGCCGCCGGCCTCGGCGTCCGCCCCGTCCCGACCAATCCGAACGCGCCCCGGATGTCCGCGGGCTGATCTCCCGGGGTCGAATCCGGCCGAGCGGAAAGATCGGCGCGGGTCCATGACAGAATCGGCGGAACGGCGGATACGCGTAGCGGCCGGCCCCCGTGGCGGCCGACGACCGCGGATGGAACCTTCTTGCGTCGAGGTCCGGCACGGGGGCCGGAGTTGCGGCGGCACCGTGTCGGGATCGCCGCGAATCTGTCATGCACACGATCGGTGCTC
>JBHHUY010000209.1:0-4550 GCA_046753965.1 Phycisphaerae bacterium | reverse complement strand
GACATCAAACCGGTCTCCACGGGGAGCCGGGATCAATCTGCGGCCGAATCGCCCGAGGATGAAGACCGGCACGGGCCAGCGCCGTCCGGTACGCCGGAGAACGCCGAATCGGCCGTGCTCGACTCGCCTGTTTCAACGGAACGGGCCGAGCCGGCGTCGGCCTGCACCGCTCCGGCTGATTCGGCGGAAGCTGTGTCATTTCGACCGGGATCGGACGACCGGCCGACCTCGGTCGTGGCGGCTGATGACGCGAGCGCGGATGACACGGCGGAGGTGGAGACCAATGAGCCCCCGCCGTCGGGCGAGGCGCCCGTTGAAACGGGGCCCGGCGCGGATGAACTCGAACAACCGGCGGCGGTCGCACCCGGCCGGCTGCCCGGTTCCGGGGTTGGCCCGGAGGGGACGGGGCAAGAGATCGAGGACCGGCCGGTCTTCTCATTGACAAGCTATGTCTTATTGCGGAATCCCTGTGAAGTCTCGCCGCGCGTCTTTCTGGCGTCGCTTCGTCGGGGTGGGCAGCGAGACGCACGGCTGGCGGACCCGCAGGATGTGGAAGACGACGAGCGGATCGAAGCCGGCGACATGACGATCGCGATACGGGGCGTGGACACCCCTTGCGAAGCAGAAAGAATCGAGGCGGCGTTGCCGCAGGATGCCGGCCGTTCCGATCATGCGGAGTCGGTAGGCGCTCACGAGGCCCATGTGGTCGTGACGCTCCGGTACGACGCCTCGACACTCCGGACGCATGTCGTCCGGATGCAGCACCGCGCACATGCGGCGCTGACGGAGTTCCTGCCGGTCCTTGGTGTGCTCTGGCCGAAGGCACAGCGGTGGGTGCCCGTCGATGACCTGGCGCCGCTGGCGAGCATGGCGGATGATCCGGATCGATCCGTGGTCTCGACCTGTGTGTCGTATCGCTCCTTTCCGCTCGATGGGGAGAATGCGGGGCTTGTGCTGTCGGATTCGGTCGGCCTGCACGCCTTCGGCCTGCCGGACGTTCAGATGATCTCTCACGGACCGTTGGACGCCGCCGCGACGGGGCGATTCCACGAGCTCGTTGAACGGTTTTTCGCCTCAGGTTGCGACTTGGCCAACGACTCCGAGTTTTCACTGGGGCAGGGAGATTCGTGGCGTGTGACCTACGCCCGGAGTGCCTACGCGCCCGATCGGGAGGTCGTGCAACTCGCCGCGGTACGGAGATCGACCTGACCCGTCCCGATTACGGCGTTGGGGCTTGACCGGGTTCGTCCGGCAGGAAGTCCGCCATGACGCGGTTGGCGAGTAGAAGGCCGCGGCGGGTCAGACGGATAAACTGCCGATCCGTTTCGAGCAGACCGAGGCCGGCGAACCGCGCGATGGGCTCGGCGAACAGGCCCAGCGGGTCGTAGCCGGTTTGCCGGCGGAATCCGGCGACATCGATTCCGCGGATCAGGCGGAGCATTTGAACGGCGGTCTCCGAAGCACGCTGACGTGGGGAGAGCCGCTCCGCTTCGACGACCACGGCGGCAGGATCGGCCTGTATTCGTTCGATATACTGGCGGACATCGGCGATGTTTTTCCGGCGGACGCCGTTCAGGTAAGAGACGGCGGAGGGACCGAGGCCGAGGTACTCGCGGTTTTCCCAGTAGATGAGATTGGCGCGGCACCGGCGGTTCGGTCGGGCGTAGTTGCTGATCTCATAGTGGTCAAACCCAGCCGAGGTGAGTTCCTCGATCGTTGTTTCAAACATGTCGGCTTCGAGACCCTCGTCGCAAGCCGCGACGCGCCCTTCGTGTTGTGCGCGAGTCAGCGACGTGCCGGGCTCGTACATCAGGGCGTAGCAGGAGAGATGTTCGATGTCGAGGTCGATCGCGCGCCGGAGCGAATCGCGCCAGCGGGTCAGATTCTGGCCTGGGACGGCGTAGATGAGATCGATGTTGATGTTGTCGAATCCAGCCGCGCGGGCGGCGAGAACGGACTCGGCGATATGGCGAGGATCGTGAAGCCGTTCGAGGACACGAAGATCGTCCGCGTGGAAAGACTGTGCGCCGAACGACATGCGGTTGACCCCGCGAGATCGCAGGTGCTCCAATCCGTGCGGGCCGGCGCTGGTCGGGTTGGCCTCGACGGTCCATTCCTGTACCGCGCCGGCGCGGGCGCCGATTGCCTCGACGAGGGCGTCCAGGGCTTCGGTCGGCAGCTCGGTGGGGGTTCCGCCGCCGATAAAGACGCTTTCCACGGGCCGGGCCGGGTCGTTCCGCACCAGATCCCGCTCGATGGCACGCACCAGGCCGTCGATCAGCCGGGGGATTGTGGGCAGGGAATAGAAATCGCAATAGCCGCACTTGGTTTGACAGAACGGCAGGTGGGCATACCAGCCGACAGCGGCGCGTGAGGCCGGTTTTTCTTGAAACGCCGGTTCCATTGCGGGTATCCTACATCCATGCGGTATTCCCGATCGAGCGGGTCCGTCGCCCGGCTTGAAGCGGGTTTGCGTTCCAGGTAGATTGACAAGGCCCCGGCGGACCAGGGAGTCCATTTGAGGTGTCCGTTAAACCTGCCCCACAGAATCGACAAGACGATCTCATGACGGTGACGCTGGTGATTTTCGGCAAGTTGGGGAAACGGAAGGAGTTCACCCTCCGAGACGGGGCGACCGTGATCGGTCGCAAGCCTGAGGCCGACCTCCGCATCCCCCTTGCAGACATTTCACGTTCACACTGCGAAGTCTCCGTCAACGGCGACGAAGTCGTCTTGCGCGACCTGGGCAGCAGCAACGGCACCCTGGTGAACGACCAGCCGGTGACTGAGGCAACCTTGAAGGCCGGAGACCGAATCCGCCTGGGGTCGGCCGTTTTCACGGTTCAGATCAACGGGGAGCCCAAGGACATCGCACCGGTTTCGGCCGGCGCAGTGGATGCGGCCGGTGGGGCGGCCCGCAAGGCGGCGTCCGACGAGGTCACACAGGTGAACGCGGCCGCAGCGACCGACGAAGACGAGTTCGATCTGGATGACCTCGGAGAGATCAGCGACGAGGAGTTCGACGTTGAGGATCTCAGTGATCTGGACCTCGGCGACCTCGGCGTTGAGGACGATGACCTCGAAGATGTTGAGGATCTCGAAGAACTCAGCGACGATGATCTCGTCGCCGAAGATGAGGACTGAGGCCCCGCACGAGAACGAGAGGTCGTCCTGGGAGTCTTGTGGCACCGCCGTCCCGGCGGTGCGTGTACGGGCGGGACCCCCGTGCCACCCGAATGAGATGTGTTACTTCCCGATGCGCGGCTTCTGAAGCCGGAGCCTCCGTGTCGCTCCCTTCGCGCCGCATGGATCGGCGGAATCCTCGGCGCGCGGTGCGCTCGACACATGTGCCGTCAGTCTGAAGACTGAGCGCAAGCGAGCCGTTCGGCAAGCACAGACAATCCCTTCTCTCCGTGGATAATCAATACCATCTTTCGTGGATAGCCGATCGAATCAGTGAAGCGGATCATCTCTGCGAATGCCGCGCCTCATCCCAGGCCGGGGGGCGGCCTTCCGAATGGGCCGCCGGCTGCCGACCGCCGACGTTATTCGGACCGAACGCGTGAGACGCTCGACGATCCGGCTCAAGCGCGACGGTGATCATTTCGATACTGGATGACGTGGGCGAATGCGGACGCGGCGATCTCACCGGCGAGGTCTCATGCCGAACGGTCCGCCGGTCGCCGCCTCATCCGGGGGTTTCGCCGATGTCCGAACAACCCGAGCCGTTCGCAGGTGGCGGAGACGATCCGGTTTTCTCCAGCATGCTGGCCGAGTGTCCCGAGCTTTGGGACATCGTCAAACGATTCTCGGACGCGCTGCCCAGCCTGGTGACAGACCTGGAGGACGCGCTTCGGGCCGGTTCGCGCGAACGACTGGTTTCCCTCGCGGAGCGTCTCAAGGCGGCCGGCGAGAGCCACGGTTATGCGCAGCTCGCCGAACGGGCCTGCGCGATCGAAGCCGCGGCTCAGGACGGGCTGCTCGACGGGCTCGAGCGGAAGATTACCGAACTCTCCGAGCTGACCGCCCAGATCAAGGCGGGGTTGCGCGTCGAGGGGGCCTGACGGCGCTTGCGCTCCGGCGGCCGGTCTTGTCACCGCCGCTGGCAACTGTCTGATTCCCACACATTGCACTATGATCTGTCTGCGAGGCGGCCTGTGGCGGCCGTTCCACGCGCCGGCGAGACACGGCGCAGTTGCGCCCGCAAATCATGTAGTTCGCGCGATGCTCGAATCGTGCCGGAGACGGACCTTGAACCCCAGCGCCGACCCCCGTGCCCATGCTTGCCTTCTCGTGCTGGAGGTCGGGAATTCGCACGTCTCGATCGCCTCGGCCATCGACGGACGTATCTACACCAACGAACGCTTTGACCACGATCAACTCGACGAGATGGTCGGCCAGGTCGAGGCGGTCTGGTCGGCCATGCCGGAGGACCGACTCAAGGCGGTTGTCGCAGGATCGGTGGTGCCCGCGGTGTTTGCGGCGCTCCGTGAAAGGGTTTCTCAGCGGCTGGACCAACCCGTCCTGGCAGTGGGGGAGGAGGTGCACCG
>JBHHUY010000208.1:0-4811 GCA_046753965.1 Phycisphaerae bacterium | reverse complement strand
CCCGGCACCTGCGGCGAGCGCGTCGATCGTGATTCGTTGCGCGTCGCCCGGACCCGCGGTCGACACGACGCGGCTATCGCACCCGGCGGCGCGCAGCAGACCGTCCACGGCGGTCGCAAAGCGCGCTCCGCGGCCGCGGCCCCGAGCGACTGATCCAGATCGACGTCGGAGGATCTGAGGGCGCCGCTTCCTCGCGGCGCCGGTTTCCAGGGAAGGATCGGCAGAGGCAGGAGGCTGACCATGCCACGGTCAACGGGGGCGCGGAACAAGTCTGAGGTCTCCGAAGAACGCGCCACCGCCCGCAGGCGTGCGCTCTTCGCCCTCGCCGCTTCCGGCGTCATCGTTTCATTGTTTGTGCTGCGCGGATTCGAAGAGGCCCGCCCGGGCGGTTCGCAGACCAGCCTTGTCGCCAAGCCGTCTGAAGCGCTGTCCGAGGCGCTATTCGGCAAGGTTCGGCCCGATGCCCCTCCCTTCGAAGCATCGCTCGTTGACACGATCCGTCGGCGGGGGGCGCTGACGGTTACTTTGCATGTTGCCCTCTTCGCGGACACCGGCAACGGTCGCGCGGGTGCCTTCGGCGACGGCGACAATCCGGCGACCAATCTCTACTGGGGGGCCCTCTACGGTGTGGAGACGCACTTCGCCAACGCGGCCGGCTGGCAGCGGCGCTATACCGACGACGGGGGCGGTCCGCCCCTGCTGCGGCGCGTCGTGTTCTCACGGAGAGTGGAGCCGACGCCGGCCTGGCGCGAGCGCGGCGTGGACAAGCCGTTTGACCTGTTCGTGCTCGCCAACGCCTGGCCGAACGCGCGCATCATCGAGGCCATGGAGCAACCCCTGCGCGATGCCATCTGCGGCGCGCCGGTTCGGATCGAGATCGACGGGCGGATGCTCGAGTTCGCGGGCGGGAGCGCCGTCGTCGGGTATGTGGGGCAGAACCACATGTTGGATGAATACTGGGACCCATTTGCCCAGTTGGGAGGCTGTGCCCCGTCGCGACAGGTCGGCGTGTTCTACCTCTGTCCGCGGAGCGCGGTCGTTCTTCACGAGCCGGTCGTCCGGCGCGGGTTGTACGCTGTGCTCTTTACCCGCTCGGCCGCCACGCCCGAGGCCTACCTTGTTGACGGCATGTTTCGTGGATTGGCTTCCGGCGAACTCGGCGACGCCTTCATCGCCGGCGCGGCCGCGGAATACGCCCGATACCAGAAGACGGTCTCCGTCGCGCGCGCGGCCAGCATGCTGATCCGTTAGCGGCCGGCATCATGGCGAGCGCGTGGCCCGGCGCGGAGTCTCGCCCGAGGAGTCGGGGCAAGGCTCCCGCGACCGGCTGATCTGCCAAATGGCGAAGCCGGCCGGCCGATTCAACCAAACAGATCGATCATGCTGTTGTTGTTCGGTGCCTAATGCATGAATTCGCGCTGGTCGAGGGGGTCGTCGCCCGTCCGGACCTTGGGCTGCCCCCTGATCCATTGGCGGTATTCGGTGTGGTCGGTGTTGACCGGTTCGACGTGGACCGTCACGCGCGCGGCGGGCCATTCTGTCGTGATGGCGTCCTCGATCTCGTGGCTCAGGCCGTGCGCCGCCGAGACGGTGGTCTGGGGCAGAACGACCAGATGCATCGCGATGTGTCGTTCCGCGCCGGATTGCCGGGTCCGAAGCCCGTGGACCTCGACGAATCGATCGCTGTAGCGGGCGATGATGTCGGCGAGCCGTTCGATCTCTTCGGACGGCAGCGCTTCGTCCATGAATTGCTTGAGAACTTCTCGGAAGATGTGCACCGAGATGCCGACGAGACAGACCGCAATGCCCAGTGCGAGGAAGGTGTCGGCGATCGGCCACCGCGCCAGCGAACCGAGCAGCAATCCGCCCGCGACGCCGGCGGTGATGAAGATGTGCGTCCGCAGGTGGAGCGCCTCCGCCAGCACCGCCGGTGAGCTGGTCTCGCGGGCGACGCGCATCAGATACATCGAGACAAACAGGTAGAAGACGGCGGCGGCGATCATGACGCCGCAGACAAATAGCGGGATCGAGTCCGGCGCTTCGTGTCGCACCAGCCGATCGACCGCGCGAAAGCCGATGCCGATCGCCGCAACAAGAACGAAGGAACCCTCAACCGCGGCGCCGAGCGCCTCGAACTTGCCATGGCCGAAGGGATGGCTGCGATCCGCCGGCCGCGCCGCGACGATCACCGAGATGAGCACGATGACCGAGTCGACGCCGTCGAGCAGGGTGTGAATGCCCTCGGCGATCAGGCTCTGCAATTCGAGCATCCATCCGAGGGTGATCTCGACCGCGCAGACAAGGACGCTGACGCCGATGGCGACCTTTACGGCACGGAGCCGCCGCCGGGTCTCGAGCTGCTCCGCAGTTGCTGCTGCCGGGGTCATCGGTCCGCCCCGTGGCGGCCGGTCGCATTGCCGGAACCGGCCGGGTATAGTTGCCGCCGCCGGGTCAGCAGCAAGGCTCAGCCGGCAGGGAGAGATGCCGCCGCGCGCTCATGGCCGAACCCGTCGCCACCGTCGTGATCCCGAATTATAACGGCATGCCCTATTTGCCGCACCTGATGGGCTCACTGGCCGCGCAGTCTGATCGGAGGTTGGGGATCCTTGTCGTCGACGACGCCTCGTCCGATGACAGTGTTGCCTATCTGCGGGGGCAGTGGCCCGACGCGAACGTGATCCGCAACGAGCGGAATCTGGGCTTCGCCGGGAGTTGCAACCGGGGCTTGAGCGGCGCGAAGACCCCGTTTGTGGTTCTCCTGAATAACGACACCCACGTGGACGCGGACTGGCTGGCGGAAGGGTTGCGGCCATTCGACGCCGACGACATCGGGTCGGTCGCCTCACTGGTGCTCCTCGCGGACGGGCCGGATCGCGTGGACACCGCGGGCGACCTCTATTCCGTCGCGGGCGGTGCTGTGAAGCGCGGGCACCGGTTGCCGCGGGGCGCCGCGGAGAAGCTGCCGCGTGCATGCTTTTCGCCTTCGGCCGCGTCCGCCTTCTATCGGCTGGAAGCACTCAAGCGAGTGGGGGGGCTGGATGACCGATTCGAGAGCTATTACGAAGATGTCGATCTGGGCTTTCGCTTGGCCTGGGCAGGATACCGGTGTGTCTTTGCCCCGGCGTCCGTGTGCTACCACCATCTCAGCGCGTCCTACGACCCGAAAGGCTGGCGGTACCATTTCAACTCGGCTCGAAACGCGGAGATCGTCTGGCAGGCCCACATGCCGGCGACGCTGCGGCGGAAGTATCACGCGGCGCATCTGCTCTTCCTGCTCATGCAGGCGATGAACAAGGCGAGGCAGGGCTGTCTGCGGCCCTATCTCGCGGGCAAGTGGGCCGTCCTGCGCCACCGGCGACACATCGCAGAGAAGCGCGCGGCCGATCGTCGGCTGGCTCGCGTCGGACCGCGCGACATCGAAGCCCTGCTCGTCCGCGACTGGTGGAAGCTTCACCTCGCCGGCACGCGGCGGCGGCTACGGGATTCGGAGCGTAGTCGATGATCAGCGTGCTGACCGTCAACTACCATTCGTCGGCGGAGCTGGAGCGCCTGGCCGAATCACTGCGATGCGGCGGCCATGAGAACGAACTGGAACTCATCATTACGAACAACTCCGTGGAGGATGTGATTCGGATCCCGAGCACGCCCGCGCTGCCCGTCGTCGTCCTGCCTTCGCCCAATCTGGGGTTTGCGACAGGCATCAACCTCGCACTTCGTGAGGCGCGCGGCGAAGTGCTCTTCATCACCAACCCGGACGTCACGGTGACCTCGGGCGCCCTGGACCGCGCAGCATGTTTCCTCCACGACCATCCCGACGTCGGCATTCTTCTGCCGATGCTGCGTTATCCCGACGGGACCGTCCAATCTTCCGTTCGGCGATTCTATACCTGGCCGGTGATTCTCTATGCCCGATCACCCTTTCGTGCGTTGCGATATCGCCCGCCGTTCTTCCGCCGATACCTGTATCACGGTCTCGACCTCTCCAAGCCGCAGGAGGTGGATTGGGGCCTGGGCGGCGCGATGTTCCTGCGAAGGGCGGAGTGCGGGCCGAACGGGCTGTTCGACGAGCGGTTCTTTCTCTACTTCGAAGATGTCGATCTCTGTCATCGGGTCTGGGCCGGTGGACGCCGTGTGGTCTACCACCCCGAGATCGGATGCGTCCACGACCATCGTCGGCTGAGCCGCCTGCCGCTCTCCAAAGCAGGTTGGCACCACTTTCGGAGCCTCATCAGCTTCATCGCGAAGTACGGCGGACTCCCGCCCTCGCCGAGACAGTAAAGAGCCGGGCAAGAATAGGGTCAACGTGCGATCCGCCAAACGGCAAAGCCGGCCGGCGCGTCCTAACCCCGCAGTCGGCCCTGTTATTCTCGCTCGATGCCTGACACCGGCTGAAGCACCCAATTGCGGCAGCGGCTGTCGGCCGGTGCCGTTGTGGGTGAAACACACGACGCGTTGCGTGGCCGGCGACGACGCGGAATCGGGACTCCTTCAAAATTCCTCAAGACGCCAGTGCCCGAATCCCGCAGGCTTCCGCGATCGCCCGCAGGCGGTGGGGCCATGTGTGAGCTGAGCGGACGTGTTCGGCGGCCCGTGCGGCCTGTTCGGCGAACGCTTCCGGCGACCTGAGGAATCGCCGAATCTGTTCGCCCAGTTCGGCCCTGGTGCCGAACCGCAAAACGTGTTCGGCCGGATCGAGGACCGACGTAAGCCCGTCGGGCGTGTTGTCCGACGGGTGGGCTCGTACGAAGGCCGGCAACCCGCGGGCCACGCCGTCCAGGATGGAGGTGCGAACGCGGACGGCCGTGTCGAGC
>JBHHUY010000207.1:0-4997 GCA_046753965.1 Phycisphaerae bacterium | reverse complement strand
CATGCTACCGGACTGGTGTGCCCGTGTCAAATTCGACGGGGCGCGGCACGCGGCGTACACGCTCGGAACGGGCGGATTATAGATGGGGCCGCGGCGCTGTCAAACGGACGAAAACCGCCTCGAGCTCGCGAATATCAACGCTGATGAGGCGTTTCGCGGCTCGCCGGTCAACGTTGAGGTGAACCACGGAGCAGCCTCGAACTGCCGCACGCCGAAGCACCGCCCCGCTCCGATCCGGGCGCGGCGCCGGTTCTGCGCCTCAAAACGCCGATGATTCGCGGCCCTTTTTGACCTAAAGCCTTGCGAGGCGCATCCGATAAGGAACGGGTGTCGGCCGGCATGATTGCCGACGCCGATCGGTCCATGTGGCGCGAGAGACCTCGTGTCCAACGGCCCGCGAGAGCGACGGAATGAGATCGGTTCAACCAACTCGATTCCCCGCGCCGCTTCGGTCCGCCGCGTCGATCTGCGCGCTGCTGGTGCTTTGGCCGCTCGCAGGCTGTGTGGAGCTTCCGGCCTCGGCGCGCGTTCGATTGAACGAAGCCAAGGCGAACTATGACCGGCACGCCTATCGTGCGGCCGTCGCCCGGCTCGATGATACTCTCTCCCAGTATCCCGACCATCCCGATTCTGCCGAGGCCTATTACCTGCGATCCCTCTGCCATACCAAGCTCTCCAACAAGGTCCGCGCCGAATCGGACGCGCGGCGCTGTCTCGAGCTGTCGAAACAGCCGGACCTGACAGCCAATGCGCACGCGACGCTGGCGATTCTGATGTATGAATCCAACCGGACGCGCGAGGCGTTGCCGCACTTCGCCGAGGCCCTGCGCAGTTCTCAACCCCGAACGAACGAAGACGTGCTCCGTTACAAGTACGGCTTGTGTCTCCAGCGCGAAGGTCGCTGGAAGGAAGCGCGGCTGGAGTTCGCCGCAGTGTTCCAGCGGTTTCCAAACGGTACGGCCGCGCAGCATGCCCGAAGGCTGTACAACTGGCCGCACCCGTTTTACTCGATCCAATGCGGCGTTTTCAGACGGCAGGCCGACGCCGAGAAGCTGCGAAGTCAACTGCAACGCTGGGGGTTCCGCGGCCGTGTGGAATCGATGACCCGCACCGGAGAGCTGGTGCACGTGGTCTACGTCGGACAATTCTCGCGCTACGGCCAAGCAAGGGACGCCCTGCCGGCGGTCCAACGAAAGATCAGAGACGCGTTTGTCGTTCCGCAGTAGCCGGGGCGGGACAAACAAAGAACAGCGAGATAAACGGATGCATGACCCAGGAAAAGACGGAACGCCCACGAGTGGAATCCGACCGTTACCCGCTGTTCGCCGGTCTCCGGCCTCGCCGGGTTTGGGAGAGTCCAGGATGACGCATCACGAACGACGACGAGGCTGCCGGGTGATGTCGGCGCTGCTGATCGGGCTGATGGGCTGCACCCGAACCGATCATTGGATTCCCGACGCCCCGCCGATCCAGCCCGCGCAACTGTATCAGCCCTTCGGCGACGGAACGGGACTCCCCGAACAACTCGTCGAGCGCCGGCCTTACCGGCTCAATGTCGGCGACGTACTGGAAATCATCTACCAGGTCCGGAACGAGGTCACCGACGAGCCCTACCAGCTTAAGATCGAAGACGGCATCAAGATCGAGTTCCCCTTTCAAGAGCGGTTCAACCAGGAGTTGACGGTCGGAGGCGACGGGAACATCCGGTGCCTGCTGCTCGGTCGCGTTCGGGCGGCGGGTCTGACGGCCGAGGTCCTCGAAGAACAACTGAAGGTTGCCTACGCACGGTACATCAAAGACCCCGAGCTGACGGTCGTCGTGGAAGCGGCAAACGTCAAGATCGAGGAATTGAAACGCGCGATCACGACGGCGCCGCGCGGCCAGTCGCGTCTCGTGCCGATCAAGCCCGACGGAACGATCGACCTGCCCTATATCGGAGAGGTTTATGTCGCGGGCAAGACGGTTCACGAGGTGAAGCGGCTGCTGGATCAGCGATATGCCGAGGAGGACCTTCAGGAGGTCGAGGTGACCGCCCAGGCGCTCGAGTTTGCCAAGAAGCGTGCCTACGTCCTCGGAGAGGTTTACGGCAACGGCGCGATCGAGTTCCAGACGCCCGTCACACTGATGCAGGCGCTCATCCAGATGGGCGGTGTCGGGCCCCGCGCGGAGACCAGCAAGATTCTGCTCATCCGCCGCAAGCATCAGCCGGTGCCGCAGGCGATCGTCTTCGACATGAATGCCCTGCTGACCGGCTGGAAGCCGAGTCCGGACGGGCGCGTCCCGGACGGCAGTCGGTTCCGATACGACCCCTACCTGGCGGACGGCGACATTCTCTATGTGCCGACGACCAAACTCGCCCAGGCCAACGACTGGATCGACCAGGTCTTCACGCGCGGCATCCGGGCGGTGTTCCCCTACAGCGGCGCTGTGGGAATGCACTTCGGCTATCAAGTCCACAACGCGGAGACGGCAATCAAGAATCGCAATTTCGGGCCGCCGACAATCAGAACGCAGTTCGGCCCGTGACGCAGCCGAGCCGCTGGCCGCGGCGCCGGTCTTGGGCCGGGAAACCCGGCGATGGATGGTGGATGAAACATGAACGAATCGCATGGTACGAGATCGCTTCGTGAGATCGCACGGGTCTTGTTTCAACACTGGATCACCCTGGTGTTGATCGTGTCGGTCGGTACGCTGGGAACGTGGGCCTATTGCGGCATGGTCGCGCCCCGCAAGTATCGCAGCAAGGTCAGCCTGATCTTCAAGCGGCCGTTGAACAAGAGCCCGATCACGACGGACCGCGGCGAGCGAGCCCTGGAGGTGTTCGTCAAGGCACAACAGCAGATCGTCCTGTCCGATCTGGTCCTGGCGCGCACAATGGTCATCGCCGAAGACCCGACCCTCCGGGAACAGTGGGAATCGCTTCGAGGCACGCGCCGACGGGGCCGAGGGTTGTTCGGCGGCGGACGGCCTGTGGATCGCAAGCGGATCGACGACTTCCTCCGAACCGGCGAGGTCGCCCGACGCGTGTCGGCGGTTCTCAAAGAAGAGCAGGAGTCTTTCCGGAAGTTCAGTGATTCGGTCGAGTTGGAAACGCCCGGCGGCGAGCAGGTGGCGATGACAGAGACGTTCACGCTGATCGTGGATCGCCCGGGCGCGCCGGAAAACGCGAAATGGGCGGCGGACATCCTGGCAGATATGTACGCCGTACGTTTTCAGGAGCTGCAGGAAGAGTTGAGCGAGCCGGCAGGCCGCGTGATGGACCACGTCATCGACGAATACGAGCGCGAGGTGAAATCCTACCGCGACGCTTATGAGGCTTTCGTGGCCAAGAATCCGGGCGACATCGGGGTTCTGGAGCAACTGCTTCGCAGCGGAGCCGAACACGGCATCCAGATCGTGATGACGAAGATGCGGGAGAGTGACGCGACGCTGCGGTTGGCGCTGGCGCGCGACAAGGCCATTCACGACGTGCTGATGAAGTCGCTTCCGCCCGCAGCCCTTGCAGGTGCCGGCGTCGAAAGCATGACGGACGAGGAGGTTTCGGCTGCCCTGGCGAACGCCCCGACCGAGTTCCTCGAGGAGAACGTCGCCGTCGCCGAATTGACGAAGCATTGGGCGAAACTCGAGGGGAAACGGGCGAAACTTGAGGCGCAGTTTCGGAAGGAAAGCCGGGAACTTCGCTACATCCACGAGGAAATCAGCCGGACTCGGCGCGGCATGCTGGCGGCCATGGTTGGACAGGCCAGGAGTCTGGCGGCCACCGTGAAGGCCCGCGAGGAGCAACTCCGCATCAACGAGGCCCTGATCAAGGCCGGCACCGCGGAGCGGAACGAGATCAGCCGAAAGCTTGTCACCTACGCCCGGCTGAAAAACGACTTCAACGTCGCGGAGGAGCACCTCAAGCGACTGAAACAGGAGCGTGTGGACGCGATGTCGAACAGCCTGCGCGCTCGCGAAACTGTGACGATCAGCACCTTGAACGAGGCCTCGATGCCCTCGGTCGCCCATCCGGTCAGCCCGAAGACGCTGCTCTATACGCTCGCGGCGTTCCTGGCGAGTTCACTGTTGGGCATCGCTCTGGCGTTCTTCCTCGATCACTTCGATCACACGTTGCGATCATCGATCGAGGCCGAGCGCTATCTCGGACTGCCGGTGCTGGGTTCGGTCAAGAAGCAGGGTGACGGCCTCGTGGCGACAGGATAGCGCCCGCCGCGCGCGGCCCCGCTGCGAGGCGGTCGGCGAGAATTGCCGATCCGAAGCGCAGAATCGACGCCGATTGCTTCGGAGAATCCCGCGCAAACGCGGCACGCGGCACTTGCCGATAAAGAGATGGAACCCGAGCATCAGGGAATCGACGTGTTTCTGTGCGGTTCAGTAAAGAAAACCATGCGTGTGAGTGCCTCCCTTTCCAGACGCGGGCGACAGACCTCGGAACCGTTCAATCCTCAGCGGAACCAGCTTGGAACCCGGGGGGTGGGGCGCCGTCTCGCACCGGTGCGATCCGGGGCTCGGTGATAGGCTGCTAGAATCCAGCCGCCAGGAGCGACAGCCGTGTCCGACAGACCAGACAACCCGGAAGAACTTCCTCTCGAACCGCAAGACGACGGGACCGAGCCGCCTCCCGCTCCGGAGCAGATCTGGCCGCCTCCGGAGGATCTCGTCCCCCAGGCGGAAGAGGCGGAACCGGTCGAAACCGATGACTCGGAAAGCTGGGCCGAGGACGCCGAGGAGATCGACGAGTCGATCGAGGCCATCCGGCGAGCCAACGGCGAAGCGGCCGGCGAGGCCCGCCGCGAAACCGAGCCGGAGCCCGCGCAGTCCGGCGAGGCGGACATGCCTGCACCGGAGCCGGCCGCAGAAACGGACCACTGGGCGGCGCCTGCTGCCGCATCCGAACCGTATCCCGAAGAGGCAGCAGCGGCGCCGACGGAACCACCCGCAGACATTGTGGCTGGAACGACGGCGCCGCCGGCCTCAACCGTGCCGCGCGGGCCGTC
>JBHHUY010000206.1:0-5011 GCA_046753965.1 Phycisphaerae bacterium | reverse complement strand
TTGGGACGCAATCTGAATCACGGCCCCGATGCGCGGCGCGCATCGGGGCCGTTCGCTTTACGATCCAATCCCCAGGTCGCCGGGGGTCCATGACAGTTCGGGCGGCTCTCATGTAGCGGCCGCCCCCCGTGGCGGCCGTTGCGCGGCGGAGCACATGTGTGTCCCGACGTCCGCCACGGGGGGCGGACGCTACGAAGAAGGACTGTGCCGTCGTCCGCCTGAATTGTCATGGACCCGTCGCCGGACCCCCTTCGTCGATTGACCCCGCTCGCGCCGGGCGACTACGATGCGCTCTTTGAATCGCGCGCACCCGGCGCATCACAAACCCGCCGGCGCGCGTCGGGAGTATCGTCGATCCATGGCTGATCCGGTCGCCAAGTGGATTCACATTCAAGGCGCCCGGACCCACAACCTGCGGAACGTCTCCCTCAAGATTCCGCGAGACAGGCTCGTCGTCGTCACGGGGCTGAGCGGCTCAGGCAAGAGCAGCCTGGCGTTCGATACGATCTACGCCGAAGGACAGCGCAAATACGTCGAATCGCTCTCGGCCTACGCTCGCCAGTTCCTCGGGCAGATGAGCAAGCCCGACGCCGATCAGATCACCGGTCTGCCGCCGACCATCGCCATCGCCCAGCGATCCGGACGGAGCACACCGCGCTCGACGGTCGCCACGACGACCGAGGTCTACGACTTCCTTCGCCTGTTGTTTGCTCGCGCGGGGACGCCGCATTGCCCGAAGTGCGGCCGTCGTGTCGACCGGCAGACGCTTGCGCGGATCGTTGATGCGGTGCTTGCCCTGCCGCAGCAATCGCGCGTGATGATTCTGGCCCCGTTGGTGAGGGGCCGGCGCGGCGCGCACCGCGAAGTCTTGAAACGCATTCTCCGTGAAGGGTTCATCCGTGTCCGCGTCGACGGTGAACTTCGCGAGGCCAAGGCCCTCCCCGAACTCGACCGGCGCAAGGCACACACGATCGAGGCGGTGGTCGATCGAATCGTCATCAAGCCCGGCCTGCGAACGCGTCTGAGCGAATCGATCGAGGCCGCCCTGCGCCTCGGCGACGGGCTGGTCGTGGTCGCCCATCAGGATGCGTCGCGCGAGCCCAAGCCGACCGACCCCTGGCAGGAGACGATTCACAGCGAGCGGTATGCCTGCGTCCGATGCGACGTCCGCCTCCCGCTCATGGAGCCGCGCCTCTTTTCGTTCAACTCGCCCCACGGCGCGTGCCCGGCGTGCGACGGGCTCGGGCGCGTGCCGGCGTTCGATCCCGACCTGATCGTGCCCGATCCGAAGAAGCCGCTGGATCACGGGGCGATCATCGCCTGGCAGCGTGCCGGTCAGCGGTTGACGGGACTCTATGCGAAGACCCTGCGGTCGTTCTGCGATCGGTTCGGTGTGTCGCCCGCGACGCCGTATGAGCGCGTCCCCGCGCGCCGGCGTGAAATCCTGATGTGGGGCACGCGGCCAGAAGACGAGGAGGCCTTCGGCTGTCATTTCGAGGGGGTCATCCCGAATCTCGATCGCCGGTGGAAGACGACCAAGAGTCAGTCGGTGAAGAGCCGGCTCCACGAGTACCTGGCCGAGCGCCCCTGCGCGGCGTGCGGCGGCGCGCGCCTGCGGCCCGAGAGCCTGGCCGTGAAGCTGGAAGGCGCGAACATCGCGGGGCTGACGGGACGAAGCATCGAGCACGCGGCGGCATTCTTCGATCAATTGACGCTCGGCGGCGAGCGCGGGGAAGTGGCCGCGCCGATCCTGCTCGAGATTCGCCGCCGGCTTCGGTTCATGATCGATGTCGGCCTCGGCTACCTGACGCTCGACCGCGCGAGCAACACGTTGTCCGGCGGTGAGTCGCAGCGCATTCGCCTCGCGACGCAGGTCGGCAGCGGACTCGTCGGCGTCTGCTACGTTCTGGACGAACCCACCATCGGCCTGCATCCGTGCGATAACGCCCGCTTGCTGAAGACGCTCCGCCGGCTCGTCGATCTCGGCAACACGGTCCTTGTTGTCGAGCACGATGCGGACACGATTCGCGCGGCCGATTGGGTCGTCGACATCGGCCCCGGCGCCGGGGCGCACGGCGGCCGCGTCCTCGTCAACGGGCCGCTTTCCGAGCTGCGCGCCGCCCCCGAGTCGATCACCGCCGGATACCTGCGCGGCGATCTGACGGTCCGTCCGCCCGCGCGGCGCCGATCCGTTTCGTTGAGCGACGTGGTCGAGGTCCGGGGCGCGGCCGAGAACAACCTGAAATCGATCGACGTCCGTTTCCCTCTGGGCGTCTTCTGTTGCGTCACGGGCGTCTCCGGGTCCGGCAAGTCGACCCTCGTCAACCAGATCCTGCTCCGCGCGCTCAAGCGCCGATTGGACCGGGCACACGATCGGCCCGGCGCGCACGACCGCCTGATCGGCGCCGGCCGGATCGACCAGGTCATCGAGATCGACCAATCCCCCATCGGGCGGACGCCCCGGAGCAACCCCGCGACCTACGCAGGGGTGTTCGATCGGGTGCGCGGGCTCTACGCGAAAACCCGTGAAGCCCGGCTGCGCGGTTACACGGCCGGGCGGTTCAGTTTCAACGTCAAGGGCGGGCGCTGCGAGGCGTGCCAGGGGCAGGGCACGAAGCGGATTGAGATGCACTTTCTGCCCGACATCCATGTCCAATGCACCGAGTGCAAAGGGACGCGCTACGACCGCGAGACGCTCGAGGTTCGCTATCGCGGCAAGTCAATCGCTGATGTCCTCGCCCTGCGCGTGGAAGAGGCACTGGCGTTCTTCGACAGCTTCAGCGCGATCAGGAACCTGCTCCAGGCCCTGTGCGAGGTGGGGCTCGGCTACATCACGCTCGGCCAGTCGGCCGACACGCTCTCCGGCGGCGAGGCCCAACGCATCAAGCTCGCGGCCGAACTCGGCAAATCCGCGGCGGGCCGAACGCTCTATATCCTCGACGAACCGACGACCGGCCTGCACTTCGCCGACATCGACCGGCTGCTCGACGTGCTCAATCGCCTTTGCGACCTGGGCCATGGCATCCTCGTCATCGAACACAACCTCGATGTGATCCGGCAGGCCGACTGGATCATCGACCTCGGCCCGGAAGGCGGTGACGCCGGGGGGCGCGTCGTGGCCGAAGGCACGCCCGAACAGATCGCCGCGCACCCCGACAGCCGGACGGGGCAATACCTCCGCCGGCACGCGGCGGCCTGCGCCGCCGGGACGGCGGTCTGAGCCCGCAGGCGGTCCCTACTCTGACGGTTTCCGCGAAGACTCCACGACAGTTCAGGCAGACGCGCAGGCTCTCAGTAGGCATCAAAGTCGACGGCCTCGAACTCGACGTCGTCGGGTTTGACGGGCGGGGTATCCGAACACAGGTAGCGGATGATCAGATTGAGCGGTGATTTCTTGAGACGATCGGGCAGCTCAAACCCGCCCAGGCTCGGGAACTCGATTCGCGAGCTGAGCCCCATCCACAGTTTCAGCCGCATGGCCCGTGCCGCCGGAAGCGACGCATTCGCGATCGGTGGGCAATCGGCCATGTCGTCCGTTTTGAGAATCGCGTGAATCCCTGGAATGTGTGTGGGCGACAAGATGGTGCGGCAGGCTGATCCGTACCGAACGGTGTATCGAATCGACGGATTTCGCAGCCGCCATTGCAAGTCTGCTTCGTTCCAGATGCGAGACCACGCGGAGGCGGACGGCTTGCGGGCCCGACGGATTCTCGGTGATCGCCAGAGCAGTCGGACGGTCAGGGGGGCGACGCAGTGAAAATCGAGCTTGCGCATGAAACCCGGCGTGCTGTTGGCGTTGGCGACGCCCACGATGTGGTGGACGCCCCGCTGCCGCGCAAGGTCGTAGGTGCCGCGCGCCAAGGTGGTGAACAGTCCGCGGCCCTGGTGTTCGGGGTGAACCGCCGTATTGAGAGACAGGGCGGCCGGAACGCATTCGCCGTGAATCGAAGCGCGGATGGGAATCACGACATAGTGGCCGGCGAGCACGTCGTGCTTCCAGGCATTGAGCCCGATCACCGGCCCATTCGGATTCTCCGCGTAGAGCCATCGCAGATACGCCGTGTTCAAGTGCACCAGTTTGGGCCAGACCATGCGAAACAGGCCCGCGACGGCCGAGAGCGTGTCCGCATCGACGCCGACGGGCCGGATGTCGTAGTCATCGCTTGCGGCCATGCCTCGGGATTCCTTGTGTTCCGCGGGGTGTCCCGGAAGTGCGGGGCACCGGTCGCCCTCGTCGGTGGTTACAACCCGCCTCATCCCACCGACAGTCGGCAGAATACCACAAGATCGATTCTTGTCAGCAGCGGGCCGCGGCGGTTCCCGCCGGACGAGGCCTCGCGTCTTGACGGCCGAGGGGCAAGGGGCGCGGCCGGCAGTTCGCCGTGACCCCCAGCCCGTGTCGGCTGACGAAACCCGCGGTCGCCGCGTGGAACTCGTCGAAGGAGAGATGGAATCGTTTCTCATAGAACAGGGCGCCGGCGTGCGGAGGCCGGGTGTAGTCAATGCCCGCCACCCGGCGTCGCTCGTGTCGCCGCAAGACGACCAACCGGTAGAACGATTCCGGCGCCAGTCCCACAAAGGTCTTGAACTGGCTTCGATAGCAGGTGCAGAGCGAGAAGCAGGCAAGCCCCTCGGTGACAGTGAGTCGGTTGGAACAGACCGCCTCTTCGCGCGGAATCGACCTCATGACATGGAAGAGCGGCGGCGGCAGCTTGTAGGCATTGTAGCCTGGGCATTCATGGATCCGGTCGACCCCCAGCTCCCCCGCCAGAGCGGCGCCGACCAGGTGACTCGTGTCGTGATCGGGATGCCCGCCCTCCCACGCGAGGACGTAGATCTCCTCGATCCGCAACGCCCGCACGGATTCGAGAAGGGCTTCATAGAGACGGTCGATTTCCAAGTGGGCGTAGCCGTCCCGGATGCCCAGGCGGACGCCGAGGAAGCGCAGGTTCCGTTCGGCAACGCCGAGGCGCCCCAGGGCGCGCGTGCTCTCGCGCATGCGGGTTTCCGG
>JBHHUY010000205.1:0-5025 GCA_046753965.1 Phycisphaerae bacterium | reverse complement strand
GGCCGCCCCGTGTTCTGGGCGCTCGTCGAGGCCGCCGACCTGGTTCCTCCGGAGACGCCCCCGGCTTCACATCCGACCGGCGAAGCGCCCTTGCCCGACGGCGACAAACCGGACGAGACCGGCGTTCAGGCGGCGCCTGAGCACGAGGTCCCGGAAGGTCGGCTGGCCCTGCTGCGGCTTCGGGCCGGGTTCTGGCGGACCCTGCCGGTCCTCCGGGAGGCCGACGCGGGCCGGGTCTTCTGGCTGTCCGGCCGAGCGGGGGCCGCCTTTCTCTTCTGGCAGACTGAAGCGGGCGAGATCCGGTTTGCCCGGCTGGGCGAGGAAGGCTGGTCCGCTCCCGAAAGCGTGTGCGAGGCACCGGATGTCGTCGCAGGCTGGGCGGGGGCGGCGGCGGAGGGCCCCGTCTTCGTCGCCGGCCGCGGCCAGGCCCCGGAGCGGGTCGAGCTGCATGTCTTCGCGCGGCGATCCGGTGCGTGGACCGCGCTGGGCGCGGCACGCGAGGGGACGGAGCACGCGATGATCGACGCGCGCGTCGCCGGCGTCGGCATCGCCCGCGGACGGCTCTCGGTTGCCCGTCTCAATCACCTCGGCGAGGTCGTCTTCGGCAGCACCGATCTGACCCGATCACTCCTCTTGCGGTTCTCCAAGCTGGTTCCGCGGCTCGCGCCGGTTCGCCGAGATGCCGATTGGGGAGAAACCCTCGTCCTCATCCTCTTGATGGTCGTCTTCACCTGGGTCCTGCTGTCGCGTCGCGAGCAGATTCACCGGCCGGCCGCGGTGCCGCCCGGTCTGGCGATCGCCCCGGTCTGGAAACGGCTCGTCGGGGGATTGGTCGATCTGACGCCGGCGTTCGTGGTCCTCGCGGTCTGCACCACGTTTCTGAAAGTGAGCCTGCTCGACCTGGAGGATCCCGTCGCCGCGATGGAGGCACTGGATCAACCGGAAAACGCCCGCATTCTCCAACTGACCCGCGCAGCCTTTCTGGCCTCCTACGGGCTCTGGTGCCTCTGCTGGGAGTTGGCGACGGGCAGCACGCCGGGCAAACGCCTCTTCGGATGTCACGTCCTGGGCGACGACGGCACCGCGCCGACAACCCGGCAGATCGTCGTGCGAAACCTGATCCGCGTGGTGACCATGACGTTGAGCCCCGCCGGCCCGCTGCTGACGATCCTGCTGATGAAATGGTACACCCGGAACCGACAGCGGCTGGGCGACCTGATCGCCCATACGATCGTCGTCGAGCCGGGGCCGCCCGGCGCGGTCCCCCGCGCGCGACCGATCCAGCGGGACGACCCGTCCGATTCGCGGGACGATGGGTAGGGCGTTGCCCCGACCTGGCTCGGCTCGGCGGGCGGGGCCTGGGATTGCGGTACCGCGGCGGAACTCCTGCCGCGCCCGTGAGTTAGGAACTCCTGCTCGCCCTGATCCCCGGACGGCCGGCCGCGCGGCGCCGCTCGGGCTGAATCCCGCTACGAGGTCGGGTTCGCGGACCCTGGGCTCGTCCGGGGGAACGGAAGAGCGGCCTCGCCGACCGATATTCCCCTCGGTCGGCGAGCCGGGGCCTTGCAATGCGTCGGATACGGGCGTACAGTCTACTACCATCGCGGTGAGAGCGTCCTGAGCGACCGCTGTGGCGCCCGACATGCCCGCCTGCCCGCCCCAGACTGGGGTTCCCGCCGCAGCAGCCAAGGGCCAGTAACGAGAAAGAAACCTGCCGATTCCACACCGCTGTGAGGTATAATCAGTAGTCGATCCGTCACAGTCTCCCGGTGATCGCCGATGCGCGCAGGGGAAGGCTTGCCAGAGAAGGAGAGTCCCATGATGCCACGCCGGTACTTGTTGGGTGCGTTCGTCGTTTCCCTGCTGTTCGTCGGACCGCTTGTCCGCGCGGAGGATGAAACGCCGGCGACGGAGAAGCTGACCCGAGCGATCAAGCTGTTCAACAGCGGCGACTATGAGGCCTCGCGCGACATGCTGCTCGAGGCGAAGGAGCAGGGTCTGGAGTCCGACGACGATCGGATTCAGCTCCAACGCTATCTGTCGCTGACGAAGAGTGCCATCGCGGGACTCGAAGAGGCAAAGCGAGCGCTTTCCGAGGGCCGGGCCGCCCTCGGCGAGAAGAAACTCGAAGCGGCGAAACGCCACTTTGAGGCCGTCACCGGCAATCCGTTCTCCTCGGCCGCGATGCGAGCCGAGGCACGGGCCGCACTCGGGCGCATCGCCGCACAATCGGCGCCCCGTCCGGCGCCGAAGCTGTCGGCCGAGACGCGCCGGGCCGTGGGTCAATCCTCGCTGGTGGATCAGTTGGCCCGCGAGCACGCCCTGTTATGGCAGAAGGCGGTCGCGACCTACAAAGCCACCGCCGTCAAGATTCGCAAGGCGATTCTCGACCAGGACTTCGCCGAGGCCGACCGTTTGATGGATTTCGCGCGGCAGACGATCGAGTTGAACCGCCGACACGCCTCGCCCGCCTCGAAGTACGAAGATCTGCGCCGGCAGGCGCTGGATCTCGAGGTTTACATCGAAGACGAGAAGAAGCTGTACGACGAAGAGCAGGCCCGTATCCAGCGGGACGAACTCGCCAAGGCCGAGGCCGCCCGGATCGCTCAGATCAACCAGAGCAAGCAGCGGCAGATCGACAGCCTGATGGCCCGCGCCGAAGAGCTTCGCAAGGAGCAGCGCCTGGACGAGGCGATCCAGGTGCTCGGCCAGGTGATCGCGATTGATCGAAACAACGAGCAGGCGAAGTGGATGCGAGAGACCCTCGAGGACCTGGAGATCAACATCCGCGACAACAAGGTCGTCAGGGATCGCGGCACGCAGGCCCAGGACCTGTTCGTCGAAACCGACGAAGCCGGCATCCCCTGGCACGAGAACATCACCTATCCGAAGGACTGGCCGGAGATCACGGCGACCCGCACCGGCACGGCCGAGGCCGGCGAGTCTCCGGAGAATCGGCAGGTTCGCGAGAAGCTCAAACGAATCGCACCGGAAATCCGCTTCGACGCGACGCCCTTCGAGGAAGTCATCGACAAGCTCAGGGCCCTGACCGGCCTCAACATCGTCCCGAACTGGTCGGCTCTGGAGGCGGCGGCGGTTGAGAAGGATGCCGAAGTCACCCTGCGCTTGTCGAACGTGAAGTTCGAGAAGGCCCTCCAGTTGATCCTCGACGACGTGGGGGCCGGCGAGGTCGATCTGGCCTACGAGATCAGCGGCGGTGTCATTTCGATTTCAACGAAGGACGACCTGAGCCGTCGGACCGTTACCAAGGTCTACAACGTTCAGGACTTGCTCATCACCGTGCCGACCTTCCGCGGGCGCCGCATCAACCTGCAAAACATCGGCCAGACCGGCGGCCAGCAAGGCGGCCTGGGCGGCGGGCGATTCGTCGGCCAGGGCGGCGGCGGTGGCGGCGGCGGCGGCAACAATGGCGGCCTCTTCGACGACAACGGCGATCAGGACGACGACAATCTGGGCGACGACACCGACCCGTTGCAGCCCATCATCGAGCTGATCCAGCAGACCATCGACCCGGAAAGCTGGCGGGAGGCCGGCGGCAACGTCGGGTCGATTTCAGCCCTTCAGCAGCAGTTGATTGTGACCCAGACCTCGACCGCACAGGCCGAACTCCGCGACCTGCTCAAGCAGTTGCGGCAGGCCCGGGCCCTTCAAATCGCCGTCGAGACTCGATACATCACCATCTCGCGGAACTGGGCCGAGCAGATCGGCGTCGACCTGGACGTCGTGCTCAACAACGGCAACGCCGGATTCGACCGTACGACGATCCTCGAGCCCGCGACCAACAACCCGATCCTCGTCCCGAGGCGATTCACTCGGCACGGTTTTACCCCCGGCGCGCCGGGCGGCGTCGGAATCGCGTTGCCCACCCAGCCGTTTGGCCAGCCGTTCGGCCAGCCCGGCCTCGTCCCGGGAACGGGCACGATCGGCCCGCATTCCGGTCGGTTCACACCGGTTCCGGTCGTGAACAACACGATCGACTTGGCGGCGCCTGCCAACACGAACATCGCCGGGTCGCTCGGGAGTCTGGTCAACTCGACCCCCGCGTTTCAGATCTTCGGAAGCTTCCTGGACAACATCCAGGTCGACTTCCTGCTCCGCGCCACCCAGGTCGATAAGCGGACCAGCGACCTGGACGCGCCGCGGCTCGTCCTCTTCAACGGCCAGCGCGCCACCTTTGAGGCCTTCATCGAGCAGGACTACATCGCCGCCCTGACGCCGGTCATCGGCGACAACGCCGGCGCCTTCCTGCCTCAGGTGGATACCGCCCTCACCGGCCGCTCGCTCGACGTCCAGGCCACCGTCTCCGCAGACCGCCGATACGTGACCATGACCGTGCGAACCTTTACCCGAGTCACCGGCGACTTCCGCACCGTCTTCTTCGGCGGCTCCCAGACGGTCGGGTCCGGCTTCATCGAACTCGCCACGCAAACGACGCAACAGATTCGGACAACGGTGTCGGTGCCGGACGGCGGGACCCTGCTGATCGGCGGCCTGAAGCTTTCCGGCGAACGCGACGTGGACGCCGGCGTTCCGATTCTCTCCCGAATCCCGATCCTCAAACGCGCATTCTCGAACACCTCGAACGTGAAGGACGATCAGATCCTGCTGATCCTGATCCGACCGACGATCATCATCCAGGAAGAGGCGGAAGCCAAGGCCTTCCCCACCCTCTCGTCGCTGGGTGGTTCAGGCTTC
The DNA here is from genome assembly GCA_046753965.1 of Phycisphaerae bacterium. Lineage (GTDB taxonomy): Bacteria > Planctomycetota > Phycisphaerae > UBA1845 > UTPLA1 > JBHHUY01. Next base: position 309 of record JBHHUY010000205.1, on the reverse strand, counting down.
TGAGGATCCCGAGTCCGCCGGACCGCCCGGCCCTTCTTGGGCGAGTCCAAGCGTGGCACGATCAAACCCGCCGGGCCGGTCGCTTCCCCGTGAAGCCGACCGGCCCGTTGCTTTTGCCCTTCGCGCCTGCACCGCGTAACGGCCGCGCTCCGGTAGCGTCCGCCCCACGTGGCGGACGTCGGAACGCTGAGCAGTGTGTACTCAATACGCGGCATGATATTGGCGAGCCGCGTGCTTTAGCTCGCGCGGCCCGATGATGCAGAGAAACGCCGACCAGGGCTCGAAAAGCCGCGCGGACTGAAGTCCGCG
>JBHHUY010000204.1:0-5076 GCA_046753965.1 Phycisphaerae bacterium | reverse complement strand
CGAACGTTCGTGCCCGGGCGGGCTTCGCTGGACAGCCATGACGCGCATCGAGTACAAGACGGCTCGACGGGCCTCTTCCCGCGCGAGCCGCAGACCGCCGTCGCAAGGAGTCCCACGATGATTCACCGCGTTCCGTTGATCGTCGCGTTCTCGTCAGCCGTGTTCGCACTCAGGCCGGCTTCGGCCGCGCCTCTCGAAGTGGGTCAACGCTTTCCCGACCTGGTCCTGCCGTCGCTCGCCGGCGAGCCGCTGTCGATCTCGAGCTTCCGCGGCAAGAAGCTCATCGTGCACATCTTCGCCTCGTGGTGAGCGGGTTGCCGCGTGCACGTGCCCGGGTGGCACGAAGCGACCGCGAAACTCCAAGCGCAGGGCCGGCTCCGGATGGTCGGCCTGATCCAGGAGCAGCACCCCGATCGTTGCCGGTTGTTCATGCAGTGGAAGCGCATGGACTGGCCGGTGATGGTGGATTCGCTGGATCTGCTCGGCGTCTCCGTCGTGCCGATTACCCTGGCGATCGACGAACACGGCGTCATTCGTCACCGTCTGCGCCGGCCGAATCTCGAGTGGTTGGAAGAGAACTTCCTCCGCAAGACCTATGCACCGCCGTCGGCTGCAACCGCTGCGCCGGCGCGGAGGCCTGACCTCAAACGGCTGGGCTCAGCGGCCAAACTGGCGCGGCGAGAAGAGACGCCAAACGCCCTCGCGGCCCTCGAGGCCTACGGCGACGCGCTCGTCACCTGGGCGCGGGCCAAACGCCTGACCACGGCGATCAAGTCTTACAAGCGGTGCGTGTCAATCGCACCGGACAGCGCGGTGGTGCACTTTCGCCTCGGCGTTGCCTATCGGAAGCGGTTCGATTCACGCCATCGCCGGCCGAACGATTTTCAGCACGCGGTCGATCATTGGGCCAAGGCGTTGGACATCGACCCCAACAACTACATCTGGCGGCGGCGGATTCAGCAGTACGGCCCGAGAATGATGAAGCCGTATCCGTTCTATGATTGGGTGCCGACGGCGCGGAAGGAGATTCGGACGCGGGGCGAAGAACCGCTGCCGCTGACCGTCGAACCCGGCGGGGCGGAGTTCGCTCGCCCGGCGCGACGCTTCGAGGGCGCCCGATCGGGGCCGAGCGAGCCTGACGCGAAGAACCGGATCACACGCGACAGGGGTTTGATCCGGGCCGAAGCGACCATCGTGCCGCCGGTCGTTCACCCGGGCGGGGCCGCTCGGGTGCATCTTGTCTTCACGCCGAATGCGGACCACAAGGCCCATTGGAACAACGAGTCGGGCCCCTCGACGGTCTGGGTCGTCCCGCCCGACGGCTGGGAAGTAGACAAGCGTCTTTTGACGCTGCCGCAAGGCGGAGGCGCTGTGAGTCGGGAGGCGCGGACCGTCGAGTTCGAGGTGCGATGCCCGGCAAATGCGCGCGCGGGCCAGACACGGCTGAAGGCCTACGCGCTGTACTACGTGTGCGCGGGCGCGGGCGGCCAATGCCTGTACCGTCGTCAGGATCTGTCGACCGCTCTCGACGTTCGGCGCTGAATGCCGGGGTTCGCCTACGGTCCGAGCAGCGCCGTTACCAGGCCGGAGACGTCGCCGCTATCGAGGTCGCCGCTGCCGTTGAAGTCGCCGTGGCAGACCTCGTCCGGCGTCGGGCCGCCGAACATCGCGCTGACGAAGGCATCCACGTCCGCACCGTTGACAACGGAATCGAGGCTGACGTCCCCATCCGCGGGCCCCTGACAGGGTGCGGTGCACGGGTTCGGCGTACAGGTCGTCTCGTCGCCCTGATAGATCGCGCCGGGGTTCAAGCCGCAATCGGCCTGCGTCAGCACCTGGCACGTGCCGTCCACAAGGCAGCAGGCGCCGACGCACTGCACCGCGCCGCCTTGGTCGGTGATATGCGGCGACCAGGCGTTGAGGGTGCCGGTGTCCTGGCTCGCGTTGTCGCTGACCTCGATGGTCCAGACGCCCGACTGCTGCATCCCGTCGAAGGCGCTGAGCGGGTTGTTCGGCACGTAGCTGGGCGGGGACGTCAGCGCCGGGCCGCCGGTGCTCGCGTTCTCGATCGAGCCTCCGGCGCCCTCATCGTCGAGGAGGATGTTGCTGAAACCGTCGTCGCCGAAGCCGAAGCCGCTGCCGGTATAGCCGGGTCGATCGATCACGACCACGGTCGTGCCGCCGTGACTCAGCCGGACGATCAGATCGCCGTTCCAGGTATGGTTGATCGTCAGGTCGAGATCCAGATCTGCAATGATGCCGCTGTCGGGCACATTGAAGGTGTGGGAGACAAACGAACCCGACCCGTCCGGGATGTTGAGCGGGGGACTGACGGTGATCGGATAATCGAGCACGACCGTGCCCTCACACTCGTCCGGCACGCCGTTGAGGTTGCAATCCGCGCTGCCGGGGATGCCGCCGCAGACGTTGCCCGCTCCGCAGGCGATGTCTTCCGCGTCGTCGCGGCCGTTGTTGTTGCAATCCGGGAAGCTGAACTGGCAGTTCGCGTCGCAGCCGGGCCCTGGCGGATCGCACTGCTCGCCGGGCTCAACAATGCCGTTGCCGCAGACGGGTCCGCCGCCAGGCAGCAGGGTATCGACGCTGAGGACGCCGGTGTTGCCGGGGTCCAGCCAGTCTTTCAGCCGGCTGGAGGGGCTGCCGCCGCCGTTCCAAGAGGTCGAGAAGCGGCCGAACCAGTCCGACAGATTGTTGCCGCAGGCCGCCGACCCGCCGTGCAGTTGCCCGACGACATGGTGATTCTGGTCGAAGAGCGGCGAGCCGGAGGAACCGGGTTCCGTCGTCCCGAGATCCCAGTCAATGACACGGATGTGCGAACCGTCGCCGGGTGAGCTCGTCCCGCCCCAACTGGTGGTGACCGTCGGATTGTTCTCGAAGCTGATGCGCTTCTCGTCGGTGTTCGGGTGATGGATGCAAACGGCGCTGGTGGGGTCGTTGCTCGTGCGATCCCACCCGGCGAAGGTGATGTTCCATGCGGGATTCGGTGATTGGCTGAGTTCGACCAGGGTGAAGTCGGACGGCGAATAGCTCGCGCGCCAGGTGGCGCCGGATTGGAACTGACTCAGCGAACCGTTCGGATTGCCGCCGCAAGTGGAGGTCTCAAAGTTCCAGAACACCACGAGCGACGGGGCGTTGCCCGAACCGATGCCGCAATGATTGGCGGTCATGAAGTAGGGCGTTTCGTCGTTCGCCGTGTTGTTGACCATGAAGCCGGTGCAGAAGAGGCTGCCGCCGGTGGAATAGACGGCGATGGCGGGAATCTCGTCTTGCCAGGGGGCCCCCTGGGGACAGACGACGTCGATGTTGCAGGAGCCGGATCGCGCGGCGGCGAGGATCGCGCCGAACTCCCGGTAGCCGTAGTTGATGGATGTCAGTTCGAGATCGAGCGCCGCCTCGGCATTCGGATCGGGGACCGTGACCTCGATGATGATGTCGTTGGATCGGATCGGCGGTGTCCACAACTGGCCGTGGTCGGCATTGTCGTTCGCGGTGAACGGTCGGATCGAGTCGCTGTTGTCGGCGGCGTGCAGATAGAGAAGCCCGCCGGGGGGCATCGCGTACCGCCCGAAGCCGAGGTTGATCGACACGGCGCGCGGCGCGAGGACGCGGAGTCGCCAGATCCGGGCACCGTTCGGGAGGGTCTCCCACAACCCGTCGGTGGCCGGCGTGATCTGGACGGGATACGGGATGGCGAATCGGGGGGGGAGACCCTGGGCCGGCCGGGTCTCGTCTTCGGCCAGGACCTGGTTCAGATCGATCGGCGCCAACTCAATCCGAGGAAGCTGCTCGATCGGCGCGATCTTGGCGACCGGCTGCTTGACCGCCGGGTCGTCGGCAAACGTGCCGTCTGCCGCCCCCAGGAAACAGGTGAATGCCGGTAGGACCCAAATGAAACAAGAAAAGCCGTGCTTGATCGGCGCACATCGCCGCATGATCATTCCTCCCACTCCAGAGACCCAGTACCACTTCTGCCCTGCGCCAGGCGAGGCGCGCGCAGCCCATCCGAGAGAAGCGGGCTCCCACAGCCCGCCTTCATTCGCGGAGACAGTGTGATACCGGGAACGGCCCTATCCACCCACTGACATCCGGAGTTGTCATTGTATGCAATAGGCCGGCCGAAAACAAGCACGCGCGTTGCTGCCCCGCCGGCGTGTGCCGGTGCACGACGGGCCGCCGGCCGGGCGGGGGGCGTTGTTTCCGGTCCGTCCTCCCGGGGGCCTGGCGGCACGGCCGGGACGGCGGAGCGCCCGGTCCGCGGCTTTGTTTGACGGGCACCTGGGCGCTGCGTAGACTCTTCCAGGCTTCGGCCGACGCCTGGAGAGGGACGGGGCGTCTCGTCGATTGAAGCCGCCAGTCCGTTCTTCGAGTGCGTCCGAATGAATCCCGTGGTCCGGCCCGCTTGGCGGCGAGAGCACGGGCGAAGCCTCCTCGCCGCCGATGTGACAGGACGCACCTGGAGTGCGTCCTGAAACCGTTGTGGCACGGGCGTCCCGCCCGTGTCCGCACCGCCGAGACAGCGGTGCCGCAGGGCTTTCAGGACGCTCTCTAGAGTTACAAGGATTGACCGTGCCCACGTTGATGGTCTTGCAAGGGCCTGACAAGGGCCAGCGGTTTCGCATGTCAGACGGCGCGTCCGTGCCGATGGGCCGCGCGAGCGATGTCGTTCCTCTGACGGACTACACCGTCTCCCGCCGACACGCGGAACTCCGCAGGGAGGGCAACGGGTGGGTGCTCGAAGACCTCAAGAGCGCCAACGGCACCTATCTCAACGGCAAGCGGCTCGAGCGGCCGGCCCGGCTCAAGGACGGCGACCAGATCCGCATGGGCGCGACGCTCATGGTCTGGGACGGGAGCGAAGGGGAATCACCCGTTGCGCGGGCTGCGACGCGGGTTTCCGCCGACCTGCTCGACCTCGATGTCGGCAGCGACGGCGCCGACGCCGCGATCATCGGTGCCGTCGCCTCCGGTGATGACAGTATGATCCTCGCCTCGCCGGCGGCGGCCGAGGCCGTCCGCTCCTGGCGCGTGACCTCGACTCTGCTGGATGCCGTCGGTGCC
>JBHHUY010000203.1:0-5176 GCA_046753965.1 Phycisphaerae bacterium | reverse complement strand
ATCTCAGCGCATCCGGCTCGCCTCACAGATCGGCAGCGGCCTGACGGGGGTGCTGTACGTGCTCGACGAACCGACGATCGGCCTCCACCCGCGCGACAACCAACGGCTCATCGGCGCCCTGCACAGGCTTCGCGACCTGGGCAACACGTTGCTGATGGTCGAGCACGACGCCGGCATCCTCGGCTCGGCGGACCACCTGATCGACTTCGGACCCGGCGCCGGCGACAACGGCGGGCAGGTCGTCGGATCAGGCACACCGGCCCGGCTCAAACGGCAGAAGGCCTCCCTCACGGGGCAATACCTCGCGGGCCGGCGCGCGATCCCCGTGCCGTCGAATCGTCGCCCGGTCGAGCGGTTGCTCGATGCGGAGAAGTTGACGTATGTCTATGATGAAGCACCGCCGGTGAATCGGAACGGCGCCCGACCGACGTTGACGATCCTTGGCGCGCGGCAGCACAACTTGCGCGGCATCAACGTCTCGCTGCCGCTGGGGCGGTTCATCTGCGTCACGGGTGTGTCCGGATCGGGCAAATCCTCGCTCGTGACCGAGATTCTCTTTCCAGCGCTGGCGGCGCGCCTGCACCGCGCGCGAGTGACTGCGGGCGCCCACCGGGAGATTCGCGGCGTCGCACACGTAGACAAGGTCATCAATGTCGATCAGCAACCGATCGGCAATTCGCCGTCGTCCAACCCCGCGACCTATACGGGCGTCTTCGATCTGATCCGCGCCGTGTTTGCCAAGCTGCCCGACAGCCGGATGCGCGGCTACACGATCAACCGTTTCAGTTTCAACCGCCCCGGCGGGCGGTGCGACGACTGTGAGGGTCTCGGGCAGGTCTGCCACGAGATGCACTTCCTGCCCGACGTCTGGGTGCCGTGCGAAACCTGCGGCGGCACGCGCTATCAACGGGAAACCTTGGATGTCCGCTACAAGGGTCGCAACATCGCCGAGGTCCTGGCGATGCAGGTCTCCGAAGCCCTCGCGCACTTCGCCAACATCCCCAAACTCCGACAGCTGCTGAAGACCCTGGACGACGTCGGGCTGGGGTACCTGCCGCTCGGGCAGAGTGCACCGACCCTTTCAGGCGGTGAGGCCCAACGCGTGAAGCTCGCCGCCGAACTCGGGCGCCCCAGCACCGGCAAGACCCTGTACATCCTCGACGAGCCGACGACCGGACTCCACTTCGACGACCTTCGCAAGCTGCTCGATGTGTTGCACCGCTTCGTCGATCTGGGCAACACGGTCGTCTGCATCGAACACAATCTCGACGTCGTCAAGACGGCGGACTGGGTCATCGACCTGGGGCCCGAGGCCGGCGACGCCGGCGGCGCGATCGTAGCCGAGGGAACACCCGAACAGGTCGCGCGATGCAAGGCCTCCCACACCGGGCGCCTGCTCGCGCGGGTGTTGGCGGCTGGACCCTGCGCGCCGCGCCCCGTGTTTGACGCGCAACAGGCCGCGACCGACGCCCGCGCGCTGGAGACATTGCCCGTCGTCCTTGAGGAAAACAAGCCCGTCAAGATGCCGTGGCAGCGTGACGGGCGCCGGTGGCACACCGAACAGCGGATCAGTCGCCGAAACGAGCCGGTCGAGTGGCAGGGCGCGGCGCTGCTTTATGTCGTCGAGCAGATCGAACAGCTCGGCCGATCCAAGCTCGAGCCGACCGACTGGAACGACATGGCGCGGGTTGAGATTACCGCGCGGCCGCCCGCGGGCGTCGCGCGGAGTGCCGTGCCCTGGTTCCTGCACGCCTTGACCGGCGGTCGCTGGTTGTTGGACCTGCTGTTTCGCGTGCCGGGCGGAACCTTTGCGCAGCGCGCCCTCAACGCAAAGCTGAAACTCAAGACACTGGACGAACGGGAAGACATTCACGCTTACGGCAGCGAGGCCCGTGTCCGGATTCGCCCCGCGCTGAACGGGATGGATCAGGTTCGCGTCCTCGTTCACGACAAGCAGGAGATCGACACGCCGGCCTTTCGCGCTTTTCTCAAGCGGGCGTTTCAGGCTTATCTGAAACGGGTCGAGTCGCTGGCGGCGCGTTCGGCCGGCGCCGAGCCCTGGAAGACCGACGGAAAGGCCTGGCACCTCTCGGGGAAGTCCATCCCCCCGGGCCGGGTCAGAGGCTGGCAACCGATGACGTTGACACTGTTTCTCGGACAAGTCAACAAGATCCTCCCGGCGGTTCAAACGCGCTGGAACCGAAAGGTCTTCGTCGAGATGGTCGCGCCCGGAGGCGGGCGCGTCGGCAAGATCATCACCAACCACGCCGAAGCCCTGCGGGTCGATCTCCATGTGCCGCGGGGCCGGTTCACCCCGACGGAGGTGGAAGGCCTCGGTAGCCGGCAGGAGTTTGCCCGGGCGGGCACGAGCGGCGCCGAACTGACGTTCTGGTTTCGCTCGGTGGACGAGGTGCGCCGGGATGAACTCAAGGCCGTGCTCGAGGCGGCCTACGAGAACGCCGAGAAGCAGTGAATCGCCGCCGTGGGAATCTCGACCGGCTCACTTGCCAAACGGGCCGCAGTCTGCACAATCCGGTTCGTGTCGCCAACGAATCCCCGAGGCCGTCTCGAAGTTGTTCACGGATCGATGTTCGGAGGCAAGACCGAGCACATGATCTCGCGCCTGCGCCAAGCACAGGACCGGGGCCTTCGCGTGAAGGCGTTCAAGCACAGCATTGACGACCGATACGATCCGGCGCACCTGGTCACGCATCGAAACGATCGCTTCGACGCGACGCGCGTGGCCAACGCCGAATCGATCCTCGCGCACTGCGACGGCGTGGATTTCGTTGCGATCGATGAGGGACAGTTCTTCAAACGCGCGCTGATTCCGGTCGTGCGGTCTCTGCTCGAACGCGGCACGTCGGTGATCGTCGCGGGCATCACCCACGACGCCTGGGGCAGGCCCTTTGAACCGATGCCCGATCTGGTCGAGATGGCGGACAGCGAAGCGCTCATGCAGGCCCCGTGCCGCGTGTGCGGCGAGCCGTCGCCCTACACCCAGCGGATGACGGCGATTCGGACCGTCCACATGGTCGGCGGGCTCAACGACTATGAGCCGCGGTGCGCCGAGCACTTTACGCCTTTGGCCGGCCCACCGGAGCAGCGCTGAGATGCCTGTCGCGCGAGGAATCCTGGGCATCGGCGGGTTGATGCTGCTCGCCTGGCTGTTTTCTTCCAATCGCCGCCGATTCCCGTGGAAGATCGTCATCGGCGGCCTCGTGTTGCAATGGGGCCTGGCCCTGCTCATCCTCCGCAGCGAGACCGGCAAACGCATCTTCGACACCATCGGCCTGCTCATCGTGAAGATTCTCGAAGGCGGATCGGCGGCGAGCCGGTTTCTCTTCGAGCCGTTCGGCGACGCGGACGCCCGCCTTACCTGGTATGCGAACGTGGGGGTCACCATCCTCACAACAATCATTCTCGTTGCCACCCTGTCCGCCGTCGGCTACCACTTCGGCGTTCTCCAGCGGTTGGTGGCGGCGATGGCGTGGGTGATGAAGCGGGTCATGGGCGTCAGCGGCGCCGAGAGCCTCGCCGCCGCGGCCAACGTCTTCTTCGGGCAGACCGAAGCGCCCCTCCTCGTGCGCCCCTACATCTCGGCGATGACACGGTCCGAGCTGATGGCCCTGATGACCGGCGGCTTCGCCACGGTGGCCGCGGGCGTCATGGCCGTCTACGTGCGTTGGCTCGGTGGGGACGACGCGGCCGCGAGCCAGGCGATCGCGCGGCATCTGCTGACGGCGAGCCTGATGTCCGCCCCCGCCGCGTTCATGATGGCCAAGATCATGATCCCCGAGACCGAAGTGCCGGCGACGTTCGGTCGCGTCGTTGCGGTCTCCGAGCGCGAGACGCGCAATCTCATCGACGCCGTCACCGCGGGTGCCTCGCAGGGCATGAAGCTGGCGATCAACGTGCTGGCGATGCTGATCGCATTCATCGCGCTGATTACGGTTTTAGACATGGGTCTGATTGCGATCGGAAAGACGTCGCTGGTTTCGCCGCTCATTTCGCGAATCGGGCTCGATCAACTCGATCTCGACGGGCTCCTCGGGTTGCTCTTCTCGCCCGTCGCATGGCTCATGGGCGTGGAGACGGCGGACTGCCGGACCTTCGGCAGCCTGCTTGGCAAGGCGATGGCCACGAACGAGTTGATCGCCTACAAGTCTCTCAGCGAAACCCTTCGCGGCGGCGGCATGTCGTCGCACTCGATCACCATGGCGATCTACAGCCTGTGCGGCTTCGCCAACATCAGCTCCATCGGCATTCAAATCGGCGGCATCGGCGTCCTCGCGCCGGATCGACGCGGCGATCTGGTACGGCTCGGCCCGCGAGCGATGCTCGGCGGCGCCATGGCGTGCTGGATGACCGGCTGTATCGCGGGCGTGCTGGCCCGCTGAAATCGCCGTCGCGCGCCGCCCGGAGGCGGGTGGCACAGCGGCCGCCTCTGTGCTATCCTGACGCCCCCGCCGGTTGGCGGCGCCCGCCGGCGGCGCGACGAACCCGCCGTGGGGTTCGCCCAACAGGTTCCAGCTCATCAAAACGTAACGGCGAGGGTGATATGACGAAGGACGTGCTTGTCTTTGTGGAGCAACGGGACGGCGTTTTTCTTCCGGCCGCCTTGCAGTGCCTGACCGCTGCGGCGGAGTTGGCCGGCAGGACCGGCGGTCGCGTGGCGGCGGCGCTGATCGGGAGCGGTCTGGCCCCGCTCGCCGACGATGTAGCCCAGGCGGGGGTCGCGGCGGTGTATCTCTGCGACGCCGAGGCCTTGGCGAAATACAACGCCCTGACCTACAGCCGCGCCCTGGCGGACATTATTGTCAAGTCCGATCCGCAGGTCGTTCTCATGGCCGCGTCCTTCATGGGGCGCGACCTGAGCCCGCGCGTCGCGATTCGCCTCGATGCCGGCCTCGCGACCGACTGCACGGCGTTGAAAATCGGTGAGCACGGCGCCTTGGTCGCGAGCCGACCGGTGTTCAACGGCAAGGCCACGAACCAGGTGCATTTCAATCCGAAGAAGCTTCAGATCGCCTCGGTTCGCCCGAACATGTTCACGGCGCCGCCGCCGGCCGACGGTGCCGGCGCCGAGCGGATCGACGTGCCGTTCGTCGCCGACGCGGGAGACGCGCGGCAGATCACGCGCTGGCGCGCCATGAGCTGCCACGGGCGCCAGATC
>JBHHUY010000202.1:0-5314 GCA_046753965.1 Phycisphaerae bacterium | reverse complement strand
AAACGCGATCGAGGCAAACCGTGGTTGTCTTTTCCGGCAGTGCCACGGTCTTCCAATCCGACGCTTTGGCTGCGTTCATCTGTCTTCCGCCGGACAGTGAGAAAGTGGACGCGGCTTCACACTTCGAATCCGGGCGCCGCAAGTGGACATCGAGACATTATGTTAATCCGTGGCGGCAGCCGCCACAACGTGCGAAGCCTCATCCGTGCGGGTCCATGACAGTTCAGGCGGATGACGGCGCAGTCCTTCTTCGTAGCGTCCGCCCCCCGTGGCGGACGTCGGGACGCACATGCGCTCCGCCGCGCAACGGCCGCCACGGGGGGCGGACGCTACATAAGCGCCGCCTGAACTGTCATGGACCCCATCCGTGCCTGATCGGCGACGGCGGAACCAATTCAGTCCACGCGAGTTCAGTTGTCCTGCCGAGGCTCGACGTGCTCGTCCAGCGCGGGTATCGAGACGACCGGGCCGAGCACAACGTCGAGCTTGCCCATGTCGTCCACCGCGGCTCGGGCGGTGCGCTCCGGTGTCGGTCGGGTCATGACGACGACGGGCACGCCGTCGTCGTCGTCGTGGGTTTCGTGCGGTTCGTGTTGGACGACGGAGGCGATGCTGATGCCGCGCCTGCCCAGGACGGCGGCGATTTCGGCGATGCCGCCGGGTCGATCGAGCAGGCCGACGCGGATATAGAAGGCCGTCTTGTTTTCGCCCGGCGGACGATAGGCGGCCGGCGCGGTTTGATCGGGCAACTGGACAAATTGCGAGAAGCTGCGCGCGGCATTGCCCGAGGCGACGTCGACGATGTCGGCGACGACCGCGCTGGCCGTCGGAAGCCCGCCGGCGCCGCGGCCGTAGAACAGGATATGGCCCACCGCGTCGCCATAGACGCTGACGGCGTTGAACGGCCCGGCGACGTTGGCCAACGGATGGGACCGGCGGATGAACGTGGGCTGGACGGAGAGGTCCAGTTCGTCGTCGTGTCTCCGGGCCACCGCCAGGAGCTTGCAGACATAGCCGAGTTCCTGTCCGGCGATCAGATCGGTCACCTGTAGGTCGGTGATGCCCCGGACGGGGATGCGATCGAAGTCACAGGCCCGGCGCATGGCGAGCGAGGCGAGGATCGCCAGCTTGTGCGCGGCGTCCGCCCCGCTCACATCGAGGGTCGGGTCGGCCTCGGCGTATCCGAGCGTCTGGGCCTCCGCCAGGGCCTCGGCGTAGGTGATCTGATCCTCGAGCATCCGGGTCAGGATGTAGTTGGCGGTTCCGTTGAGGATGCCGTAGACGGCCTCGATGTCGTTGGCGATCAGGCCGCGGCGGATGGACTCGATCAGGGGGATGCCCCCACCGACAGCGGCTTCGAAGGCGATGCAACGGCCCGACTCGCGTGCCGCGGCGAACAGCGTCCGCCCGCGCAACGCGAGCAGGGCCTTGTTCGCCGTCACGACGTCTTTTTCGAGCCGCAGGGCCTCCAATGTGAGGATGAAGGCCTCGTCCGCCCCGCCGATCAGTTCGACGATCAGGTGGGTGTCCGGGTCGGTCAGGGGTCGGCTGAGTTCGTTGGACAGGATGCCGGCCGGCAGGCTGACCGGCCGCTTCTTCTCGGTGTGTTTGACGACGACATGCCGCAACTCGAGCTCGATCCCCGTTCGTTCGGCGAGGGCTTGTCGCCGAGTGAGGAGGATTTGTGCGACGGCCGAGCCGACCGCTCCGCAGCCGATGATCCCGATTCCAAGCTTGGCAGACATCCCGGTTCCGACTCTATGCCCGCCCGGCGAGAGGATCAAGACGGGTCGGGCGGCTGCGGGCATTGGGAAGTTCCAGGGGCGGATCAGAGCCGGAAACGACCATCTGGAATGTGATTCGTCGTAACTAATGTTGTGGCATAAGGTTGTCTTTGTGTGCTTCCGATAAAGTCACGCTGCGGATCGGCCGATAACCGGGTAGGGCCCGCCCGCGTGCAGTGGGCGACGACCCGCGGCCATCGGGAGCGATCTCATGCGTCACAGCCGTGTCACCAGCCGTGTGGACGACCGTGAGTTCAAAAAAGCGGTCGAGGAGGCCCTGCTCTTTGAGGAGCTTTCCAAGTCGGAGGGCCAACTCGCTTTGTTCCGCGAATCGGGCCCGGTTTCTCGCGAGCACGCTCCGCGGCTTTCCGTTGTGCATCCGACACAGGCACGCGCGGCCCACGGCGGAGGCATCTCGCCCGGGACCCGGACGGCGGCCACGCAGACCGAACCGGCTCGAACCGAGTCGCGCGAAGCAGCCTCCGCACCTGCTGCGTTGAGATACCTTGCTCCCGAAGAGAGTCGGCCGGCCGCCGGACAGGCGACTGCGCCGCAGCCGACTTCCGCGCCGGCCGCGGATGTGGCCCGGCAAGGTGCGGGCCAGCCCGGCCACCCGCCGCGCCGAATCGGCCGGGGGTTGCTGGTTCCGGCGCGATTGACCTGGAAGCCGGGCGATCCGTTCGGCGGCGAGGGCGAGCACGCGGCGGAGTCGTTCCGCTGGGACGCCATGTTGACCTCGGCATGCGTCACCGCCGTCTCCGGCCTGGTTTTCATCTGGCTGCTGCGATCGGTCCTTCAGTAGCGGGTGTTCCGGAAGTCCCGCGGCGCCGCTTTGAAAGGAGCGCGTGTTCCCATGACGGTGTTCCTGGACGGCAGAGCGCTGGACGGTCCGGGCTGCCGGCCCGAGTCGAGCGTCGGCGAGGCCATTGACCGTGCCAAGGCGGAACTCCACGGCACGGGCGCGGTCATCTTCGGCATTCGATGTGATGGCGAAGAGGTGCCCTCGGACCGGCTGAAGGAGGTGCTGTCGCGTCCTCTGACTTCCGTCGAACGCGTCGAGTTGAGCACGGGGCATCCGCAGACCGTTGTGTTGGATGTGCTCGAGCAGACGCGTCGCGCCTTCGTTGAGACCTATGCCACGGTTCAACGGGCATCGGAGCGGATGGCCGCGGGGAATCTGGCTGAAGGGATGGCCTGTCTGGCCGAATGTGTCGGGACCTGGGGCCAGGTTCACGAGGCGATCGTTCAGGGCGGGGCCCTCGTGAACGTGGACTTCAACCGTCTGGTCATCGGCGAGCGCCACATTCTCGATTGGCTGAAGAGCCTCACCACGAAGTTGCGTGAGATCAAGTCTGCGATCGAATCACGGGACAACGTGCTGCTCGGCGACATCCTTCGCTATGAACTGGACGAGATGATGCAGGGTTGGGAGCACATGCTCGACGGGTTCATGGCGCATGTGAAGGCGCTCGATCCGAACACGACTGCCACCGCGCCGGCCGGCTGAAAAGACCGGGAATCCACCTTATTTGATTGGCGCCGGACGAGCGGGGACGCAGGTGCGCCAGAGCACCGGGAGACTCCGTTTGCGGTCTCAGGCGGTCTCGGGTTCCTCGCGCACGTCGAGCTTCGTGAAGAGGACGTCGGGCGCGGGGCCGAGAGCGTGACCCACGGGCAGCGGGTCGGCCGCGTGCGCCCAGTTCCACCGGTCATTCGGTACGTTGAGCGAAGCGCGGATCTTCTCCGACGCGAAGGGCAGGAACGGTCCGATCAAGACGCCGAGGGTGCGCACGGCCTGAATGCTGGCATGCATCGTCGCGGCGCAGAGGGGGAGGTCGGTCTTTCGTGACTTCCACGGTTCGCGCGCGTCGAAGTAGCGGTTGCACGCGCGGAAGGCGTCCATGATCCGACCGAGCGCAGACTTGAAGCGCATCGCCTCGATGTCCCGGCCCACCTCGTCCGGCAGTGATCGAATCGCGGCCAGCAACTCGGTCTCGAGTCGGTCGGCGCGATCATCGTTGGGGACCTTGCGGTCGAAATGACGGGTGACGATCTTCTGCCAGCGGTTCACGAAGTTCCCGAGGGTGGCGATGAGTTCGGCGTTGTTGCGTTCGACGAAGTCGTCGAAGCTCCAGGCGGTTCGCTGGTTTTCCGGCGCGTTGATGGTCAGATAGTAACGGAGCGGGTCGGGGTCGAACTGTTTGAGGTAGTCCTCGATCCAGACGGCCGTCCCGCGCGACTTGCTGATCTTCTCCTCCTCCTGGCCGGCGAACTTGATGTTCAGAAAGGCGTTGGCCACGACATTCGTCGGAAGCTGGTAGTAGCCCGACTGCTTGGGGGCCGTGTAGGTGCTGCCGCGCGCCGCGACCTCCTCGGCGCTGTATTGCGTGCCCAACAGCATCGCCGGCCAGATCAGCGCGTGGAAGACGATGTTGTCCTCGCCGATGAAGTGAACGATTCGGCAGTCGGGGTCCTGCCACCAGTCGCGGTATCTTCGCCAATCGCCCTCGCGCTGCTGACAGAGCGCCGCGGTGAAACTGACATAGCCGATCGGTGCGTCGAACCAGACGTAGAGCACCTTGCCGCGGGCGTCGGGATCGTCGAGCGGCACCGGCACGCCCCAGCTCAGGTCGCGCGTCATGGCCCGTTCGGGCAGCCCCTGCTTGATTGCGCCCAGGCAGAAGTTCGTCACGATCGGGCGCCAGTCGAGGGAGACCAGGCTGAACCAGTCGGTCAGCATGCCCTGGAACTTGTTGAGTTGCAGGTACCAGTGCGTGGTCGTGCGGCGCTCGGGAGTCGTGCCGGTGATTGTGCTGATCGGGTCGATGAGCTTGAGCGGGTCGATGGCCTGGCCGCACTGTTCGCACTGATCGCCATGGGCGTCGGGGTTGGCGCAGGGTGTGCCGTCGTCCCGCCGGTGATAGCAGGTTCCCTTGACATAGCGATCGGGCAGGAACTGGTCGGCCTTCGCGTCGTAGAGCTGTTCGGTCGTGCGCTTGACGAAGTGGCCCTTCTCGTGGATCGACTTGAAGAAGTCGCGGCTGATGCGATTGTGCAACTCGACGAATTCCGGCTGGTGCGTGCCGCCGTAGATGTCGAACCGGATGCCGAGGCCCTCAAAGTCGGCCTTCTGCCGCCGGTTGTACTTGGCCGACAATTCGGCCGGCGTCGTGTTCTCTTTCCGGGCCGAGATTTCGATCGCGACGCCGTTGTCGTCGCTGCCGCAGATGAACCGCGCGTCCTCGCCCTTTGAACGCAGGTAGCGCACATAGATGTCGGCGGGCAGATAGGCGCCCGCGACATGGCCGACGTGCAGCCGGCCGTTCGAGTAGGGCAGGGCGGCGGTGACGAGAAAGCGGCGCTTCAACATCGGGGCTCCAAGGCTCCGGCGACCGGCCGAAGACGAATCGCGCATTCTAACCTCGCGACGCTCCGACTGGCAATGATGCAGCGTTTCCGCTGTTGTTGCAGGGGCCATGACAGTTCAGGCGGACGACGGCGCAGTCCTTCTTCGTAGCGTCCGCCCCCCG
>JBHHUY010000201.1:0-5511 GCA_046753965.1 Phycisphaerae bacterium | reverse complement strand
GATGCTCGACGCGGCGTTCGTGTTGTTCGTGGTCGCCGCCGGTACGGATTGGCTCGACGGTTATCTCGCGCGGCGGCAGAACCAGGTCACCGCCTTCGGCCGGATTCTCGATCCCTTCGTGGACAAGGTGCTCGTGATCGGCGCGTTCGTGCTGTTGCTCGGGCGGGGCTTTCGCGACGCCGACGGCCGGGGCCTCACCGATCTTCATGCCTGGATGGTGCTGGTCATCATCGCCCGTGAGCTGCTCGTCTCCGGGCTTCGCGGCTTCAGCGAGTCTCGCGGCAGGGCCTACGCCGCGAACTGGTGGGGCAAGCTCAAAATGGTGATCCAGTGCATCACGGTGGGGTGGATCATCGCCAGCGTCGGTTGGTTGCGCGGCGTGGCCTGGGTGATGACCGGTCGGCCGATCGCGGTCTGGGTGATGGTGCTCTTCACGGTCGCGAGCGTCGTCGCCTACCTCGCCGCTTCCCGCGAGGACCTGGCGGAGCAATCGCGTGACTGACACGATTCGCGCCGTGATCCTGGGCGTCATCGAAGGGCTGACCGAGTTTCTTCCGGTGTCCAGCACGGGCCACCTCATTCTGGCCATGCCCTGGCTGGGCATCGACGGCGAAGTCCAACCGTGGCCGACGTTTCTCTACTTCATTCAAATCGGGGCGATTCTCGCCGTTGTGATTCACTTCTTCCGCCGGTTGTGGCGGCAGACGTTTGCGCCCGCGCAAGGCGGATGGCGAAACCACGTCTTGACGAAGATCGGCGTCGGGATGGTCCCCGCCGGCGTCGTCGGTCTGACGCTCAATGACTTCATGGAGGCACACCTCGAACGGGCCGTTCCGGTCGCGATCGCCTTGGTCGCCGGAGCCGGGGTGATGGTCCTCATCGAGTGGCGCTGCCGCCGGGCCGCAGGACCGGGGATCGAGCAGGTCACGCTTCGGCAGGCGCTCATCATCGGGTTGACCCAGTGCGTGGCCATCGTCCCCGGTACGAGCCGGTCGATGGCGACGATCATGGGCGGCTTGGCGGTCGGCCTGCCGGCGGCGACGGCCGCGGAGTTCTCATTCTATCTCGCGATTCCCACGCTCTGCGGCGCGGGCCTGCTTCGCGTCCTGAAGCATCACGAGGCCCTGCTCGGGGCGAACGCGGGCATCATGGCGGTCGGCTTCGCCGTCTCGTTCTTCGTCGCTTGGGCGGCGGTCGCCGGGTTCATGCGTTACGTGCAGACCCGGGCCCTCTATCCGTTCGCCGTTTATCGGCTCTTCCTGGGCCTGGCCGTCCTGGGCTGGTGGTGGCTCGGCGGTTCTTGAGCCGGTTTGTCGCGAACCCGGCGGCCCGTCCGGGCGATCCACCCGCCTTGTCCTCTGTGTAACAGTCTTGCCCGGTGTTCCGTGGAGTCGGGCCGGCGGCTCGCATGTTCGGAGAGGCCCGGCGAAAGGGCGAGAATGCCGCCGAGGCCGTCCGGCAGGAAACCATGTGGTCGTGTGATCCGCCAAACGGCAAGGCCGGCCGGCGCGTCCTACCCGGCAATCGACCATGTTGTTTTCGCTCGATGCCTAACCTCCGGGCGGGCGCCGTGTCTGAAGGTTTGGAACGATCCGCTCGGATCGGTTTTCATGATGTGGCATTGCCGGGCCGCCTCGCGCCCGGCCGGTAGGAGGTCTCTCATGACAGCTCGGAGTTTGAAGATCACCCTGGGGCTCGCCCTGGCGAGCCTGACCCTGTCGAGCGTCGGGACGCAGGCGGCCCGCGCCGACCACCGACACGGACGCCGGAGCGGCTTCTCCTTCAGCTTCGGTTTCTCGGGCGGGCACCACTACCGTTCGCGGCATCACCGGCGGCATTACTATCGCAGAAGCTACGGGTATCGGGGCAGCTACGGGTACGGGTACCGTCGCAGCTATGGTTACCGGCCGAGTTACGGCTATTACGGTCATCGTCGCCACTACAGGCGTGCCCGATACGGCTACGGCGGCTATTCCGGCGTGGGTTACTACGGCGGCCGCCACGGTCACGGCTACTGCGGTTGCTGTCGTTGAGGCTGCGGCGCGGCCCGCTCGCGGCCGATTGAGGCCGAAGACACCGACTGTTGCGATCATTCCACGGGTTGTCCGGGGCGCGTGCGCGCCGGCTCGGGCACTTGTTGGTTGATCGGGCCCAAGCGCATCTTCCCGATCTAGGTATTGGGGCGGAACTCTGCCGCGCGGCTCCGCGCGGGCTGAAGCCCGCGGCTCGGGATGGCGTCGCGGCTCGGGATGGGGTCTCGGCTCGGGGTGGAGCTGCGCGCGCCAAGAGCGGCGGTTCGGGTTGCGGCGGGACGGGGATCGAGTCGTTTGGCGGCAGGACGGGAATCCAGTAGTTTGTTCAAGTCCCGATTCGACGTTCAGATGATTGAGGCAATGGTGGAGGGCCCCGATGTGGCGTAGCGGGCGGAACAGCCGAGCGGCCGCGATCCTATGCATGGTTGCCTTGTGTGCGGCGCCGGCTGCCCGGGCGGACGAGCCGCCGCAGGTTGTCGAGATGACTCCCAGGGCCGGCGCTACGGATGTCGATCCCCGGTTGAAGGAGCTGCGCGTCACCTTCGATCGCGACATGAGCGCGAGCGGCTGGTCATTCTGCGGCGGCGGTCCGACGTTTCCCGAGATCGTCGGCCGACCGAGATGGGTCGACAATCGCACCATTGTCGTCCGCGTTCGACTCAAGCCCGACCATGACTATGTGATGTCGCTGAATTGCTCGGTGGGCCGGAAGTTTCGCAGCGCCGCCGGCGTGCCGCTCGTGCCCGTGCCGTGGACCTTTTCCACCGCGGCGAAGGCGCGCCGGCTCGGCAAGGCGGACAGGAAGCAGCTCAACGCGCGATGTCTGAAACAGTTGATGAAGCTGCTGCGAGACCACTACTCCTATTACGACTATCGCGATGTCGACTGGAAGGCCCGCGTCAAGAAGCACCGCAAGAAGATCCTCGCAGCTTCCGGGACGCGGTCGTGGTCCAAGCGGGTTGCGAAGATGCTGTCCGTCGCGAAAGACCTCCATCTCTGGATGAGTTATCGCGATCAACCGATCGCGACCTATCGCAGGAAGATCCGGCCCAATGCGAACCTGAAGGGCATCCGGAGCGTCCTGCCGCGGTTGGAGGCGAAGAACGGTGTTGTTTACGGCATGCGCACCGACGACAACGTCGGCTACATCCTGATCACCACCCTGTCGCGTCAGCGCGAGAAGGAACTGGCACAGGTGCAGGCGTTGCTCCAGGCGTACAAGGATTGCAAGGCGATGATCCTCGATCTGCGGTTGAATTCGGGCGGCGATGAGCGGTTGGCCCGAGACATCGCCGCCTGGTTCGTCGAGGGCGAGCGGGTCTACGCGAAGCATGTGTGTCGCGATTCGGGCTCGAAGAGCGGCTTCGGGCCGGCGCAGAGCCGGCGCATCGTCGGCAACGCGCCGCCGCGCCGTTTTGATGGGCCGGTCGCGGTGTTGACGGGCCCGGCCATCATGAGCAGCGCCGAAGCGATGTTGCTCATGTTGAAGCAGGGCCGGCGCGTCACGTTGATCGGCGCGCCTTCCTACGGCAGCAGCGGCAACCCCAAACCGTTCGTCCTGGACAACGATGTCACCGTCCACATCCCATCGTGGAAGGCCCTGCGGCCCGACGGGACCTGTTTCGAAGGCGAGGGGATCAAGCCGGGCATCAAGATTGAAGAATCTCCCGAGGCGTTCGAACGCGGTGATCCGATCATCATGACCGCGCTGGAGGTGGTTCGCCGAAAGGCGGGATGATTCCTCCGGCAGGGAACCACTGAGTCCTGTGGCCGTGGTTCGCCCGGCCCATGGACGGCCGTCCATGGGCTTTGGTTGAGCAGATTCGCAGTCACCAGCGCTGCCATATTCGGATTCCACGGGTTTCGCTGCGCTCCACCCGTGGCTGCGGGTCTCTGCCCCTTCGGGGCCCAGGACAGGTTTTGTCCCTCGGGGCGGAGCGGTTTGTCCGTTGTGGCAGGGGGACTTTCGCAGCTGCGGCAGCAGAGATCGCGGCGTTGTCATGTCTGGGAAGGTCTCTCCGGTTTCCGAGAAGGCGAATCGATCCGCTTGGCGCCGGCTCGTGTGTCGAGGCGGGCTGCAGAACCGCTTGGGACCGGTGGAAGGGGGCTTCTGCGGCGAGAGGACCGAGGAGGACCGCCGATGGCACGATGATTGCACTCTACCCCCGCCGCGGTGAAAGAGCGGCGCGCGTGCCGACGAGGCTTTGGCCACGAATCACTCCCTTCTCTTCTCTCCGGCCCTCACACCTGTGGCCGAACCGGACGCGCGCCGCTCATCTTTTCTCCCTGCTGCTTGCGCCTCATGTCGCTGCGAGGGCGTACGAGGGGGCGGCGCATCGGATCGCCGATTCCCTCTGAAAAAGGGGGCGTTTTCCGCGGAGTGGCCCGGCGCAATCCCTTCTTTTTCCACCGTGTGATCGGATACACTGAGATTGTGCCCGAGACTCGCGAGAGAGGGGCGACTGCGTTCGATTGCAGGTTTCGGTCGGGTCGGGGCCGGAGGGCTCGACACACCTGATTCGGGTTTGACGCCGTGTGGAAAGGCATGTCTCGCAATGCCGCCTGTTCATGAGAACACTGCTGTGGCCGCTCAGGCAGCTGCTGCCGCATGGGGCGGGTTGCTCCGCGCGAGCATCCTGTTCGCCTGTGTGTGCGGTGCGAGTTGTCTGCCTGATCCCCTTCCGCCACCCGCCGATGCGTTTCCGATGGGGGGGCAGCAGGACGGTGGATCCTCCGGGGCGGGCGCGACGGGTGTCGTGGGTGATGTCAACGGAGACGGCCTCCTCGACGGGGCGGACGTTTGGCGACTCGCGCAGGTGTTGTCATCCTCGGCTGCCTCGCCGCAGGCGGATGTCAACCGAGACGGCAAGACCGACGGGCGCGACATTCAGTACTTCGTGGATTCCTATCTGCATCCGCCGGTCGTCGGCGGTTGTTGTCTGTCCGGCGGGTCTTGTCTTCTCGCGGCCGAGAGCCGGTGCGCGTCGCTCGGCGGGACCTATCAAGGCGACGGGACGGTGTGTTCGGTGTTGTGCCCGACGCAACCCCCGCCTGTTGTCTTCTCGACCGCACCGAGCCGCCCGCCGCCCTATTGCAACACAGCGGCGTCGAGCGTGGTCTTCACGATTCGCGGCACGGGATTCGCGGCCGGCGCGACGGTGGTCCTGAGCCGGCCTGGGCAATCGGATCTCCTGCCTGCTTCGTTCGCCCGGCCGTCGTCCGGGTTGATCAACGCCGAGTTCGCGTTGGCCGGCGTCTCGCCGGGCTCCCGGCGGATCACCGTCACCAACCCCGACGGACAGACAGGCGTCGGGGCGGAGTCGTTCGAGATTGTGGATTGTCCGTGACCTGTTTTCGCGAGCCTCGAGGCCGCCGTTGGGAGGGGCGGCGATCGGTGCTCCGACGTCGGCCGCGGCGGCGAATGCTGCGCAGTCGCCGGCCTTCGTCGTCGTGCAAGAACAGTTGTGAACGTGTGATC
>JBHHUY010000200.1:0-5538 GCA_046753965.1 Phycisphaerae bacterium | reverse complement strand
GAATCGCAGCCGGCCACTATCAGTATAACCCGACAGACCGCCGGATTATTCGGGTCCGCCCGCGCGGTCGACGCGGCGCGACGAACAACCCCCGGCCGTTCGGCCGGGGGTTGTTACGAAAGTCGCTAGATGCCGGCGCTCCTGCAGAACCCAGGTTCAAGCGCCGGGCAAGAACAAGGCGATGGATTGATCCGCCAAACGGCAAAGCCGGCCGACCGGTCCAGCCCGACCATCGACCCTGTTTTCCTTGCTCGATCCCTAGTTCGTCTTCGTGAAGCTGAAGCCGCTTGTCTGGGCGGCTCCCTCATCACCCGCCACACCGTTCAGCAGGTTCGTCACCACGCACCCGTTCACCCCGCCGACCTCGACGAAGTCAAACGGCGAGACCGTGCTGAACCGGCCGTCCGTGTCCTGCACGAAACAGCACGGAACCACCTGGCCCGCCGAACGCGTGAACGTGATGCTGATCGATGAACCCGTCACCGTGACGTCGGCCCCGTCGGGCAAGCAGAACTCATCCAGACCGCCGAGGCCGTCCTTCACCCCGTCGGCCCCGTAGCCCAGGGCCAAGGCGAGATCGGCCGCCGTCGTCGCGCCCGTCACCGTCACACGCTCGAAACAGATGAACGGCGGAGACACGTGCAGGGTGTCGCACGGAACCAGAGGATCGCACCCGCCGATGAACAGCTCGATGTCCCCCGCCACCGGCGCGCCGGTCAGCGAGATGTCGATGTTCGTCTGGTGCGTCGTCACGAACCCCGTGCAGTTCGTGCTGCCGAACAACAGGGCATCCACGAACAACGACAGGTCGGGAAGATAGTCAAACGCGTCGCCGTCCCCGTTGAAGTCCGCGCATCCCACCGTCGGGAAGCCGGGCGGGGTCACGACGATGTCCGCGAACGCCTGGATGTCCAGCGCGTCGACCTTGCCGTCGGGCGTGCCGCCGGGACCGGTCAGGTCGCCCAGGCAGGTCGCGCACGGACTCGGCACGCACAGGTCGGGATTCGTCGGCAACACCAGCGGCGAGCCCACGTCGGCAATGGTGTCGGTCGTGTCGGAGAGGACCGAGCCGTCGCCCGGACAGAAGGCCGCGCTCTCCTGCCAGTTCTGGGGCAGGTCGTTGCCGTCCGCCGTGAACGGGGCGCCGTTCGCGTCTCCGCGATAGAAGATGCTGTTCGGCTCGCTGTTGGCGGGCCAGCCATTCGCGCCGATCTGATAGGGCACGACGTCCAGGAGATCGGCGTCGGCCGTGAAGTTCGACCAGATCGTCACAAACCGGCCGGGCGGGAAGGGCGCGTTGGTCAAGCCATCCCACTCGTTTCCACCGGTCGGATTGGGCACGTAGATCACGTCGGTACTCGCCAGGCTCCACTCGGTCTCGAACTCGGCCTGGGTCCGAACCGTCGCGCCGTCGAGGGCGTCGCGGGCGATGATCCGCCGCTCGCCCGGCAGGAGCGTCACGTTCGGCGTGACGATCAGGTTCACGTCGTTGGTCGTCGGACCGTTCGTGGACTGCATCGACGTCAGGGTGATCGTATCGGTCGTGCTGGTGTTCAGCACTTCGAGCCACTCCCAATAGTTCTCGCTCACGCCGCGGTTGTTCGGGTTGGCCATGATCTCGGTGATGATGACCCGGCCATCCTGGGCCGCGATGGTTGCGTCGGCCTTGTTCGACAGAACAGCCGGTGCGGCGTCGCTGAACGCCTGGAACTGGAACCCAAAGAAACTCTTCGTGCCGAGACCATCCTCAAAGGTCACGCGGCCCAACGGGTCGGTGACGATGGAACCGGCGCCCAGCACGGCGCCTCCAATCGTGGGGCCGTCGTGGAGAATGCCGACGGGGACCGGGACCGCCCCGAGGGTCGTCGGGGTCGAGGCGATCTTGAAGCCGAGGTTGCCGCCGGCTCCTCCAACATCGCCCTGGAGGGTGATGGTGATCGCGGTCGGCGCGCCGGCCAGCCCGTAAGCGTTGACGGCTGTCGCACACGGCGGGAGGAAGCTGGTCCCGACCGTGGGCACGGCCCCAGGACTGCCGATGCTGTTGTCATTCACCTCGCGGATCCCGGTGACGCAATCGACGGCCGAGAGCAACCAGTTCAGCCCGTCGTCGTTGTCCAGCACCGGATCGGTCAGGTAAATACTGCCCGCGCCGTCGTCCACAGGGAAACCGATGCCGCTGTAATCCGGCAGGTAATCGACGAGGTCACCGGTCGAATCGTAGAGAAACAGTTGGGTCCCGCTGTTGGAAAGGAACGGAAAGTTCGCCGTGAACGGGGGAACCGTGGTCGTGGCCGAATCCACGAAGAAGACGTTTGCTGCGGGCACCCCCCAGAGATCGAGGAAGTCCTGGTCGGTCCGTGGTGTGGCGCCGGTGATGTTTCCGACGAGAACGAGAATTTCACCTGCCGCGATCGTCAGCGGCGTGCCGCCGGGACCGCCGATCGTCAGGTTGTCGTCGCAGACCGGGCAGTTCGTGTTGTTGATCTCGCCCAACAGAATCGGGCCGGCCGTGGCGTTGTAGATTTCGACCCATTCCCACTGGCTCTCCGGCTGAGCCGAGGCGGGGTTGTACATCACCTCGGTGATCAAGACGCCCTCGTCTTCGACGAGCACGGTGACGGTCGCCGTGTTGCCCTGCGATGTGGGAACACTGGTCTGCTCGCCGCGATAGGTAAACGACGTGTCGGTCCCCACGCCCGCATCGGGCACGAACGTGACGATCGGGTTCGACGTGCCCGTCGCGCCGGTGGCGATCGTGTAGGGCAGCAGGCCCGCCGTGATCTCCGTCGCGCCGTCAAAGATCTTGCCGGTCGCTGGAATCGTCAGGATCACGACGTCGAACGTATCCAGCGGGAAGTCGATGTCCGTTACGTTCAGCGTGATGTCCACCAGCGTGTTGAGCTTTGTGATGGCCCGGATGTCGCTGGCATTGGGTGGATTCTGCGGCGCGTGAGTCCCGAGGGTGTGGTTCTGGTTGTCGCCGAATGGGTTCAACCCCTCGAAGAGCCATTGATTGGAGGCCGTCGTATCCAGCGCGGCGAGGCAGGCGGCGTTTGCCGGTGTGCCCGGCGGCGCAGGCACCGCCGTCCCGTCCTTCAGACCGTCAAAGTTGCAGGAGTCAAAGCCCAGCATGGCGTGGATGCCGGTCGTCACGCTGAACTTGCGTTCCCAGGCCGCGTCCTGGTTGGGGTTGGCGCCTCTCGGCCCAAAGTCGCCCTCGAACGGAACGGCAAACACGTCGATCACGTTGTCAAAAGGTGTTGCGATATCCGGCCCGAAGAGAACCAGGGCATCATCGCCCGTGAAGGCCGCGATGGGGCTGCCGAGGCTGCTCGGCGGACACCCGCCGCCGGTGTAGCCGCAGGGCGCGCAGGTGAAGGGCAACAGCAGATCGATCGGGTAGCCGTCGCCGTTATCCACGGCGCAGATGACATAGACGCCGCCGGCGGGAATCACTTCCGTCCCCGCGCCGCCGCCCAGCGTGCCGAATGTGTACACGCCGCGGGCGTCCGCCTCCGGGTTGCCCGTGTTTACGCAGTTGCCGGTGTAGGTGGCGATGCGATAGTTGTTGCTGGCCAGAGGACCCGGTCCCAGGTCGACGGGGTTCACCAGGTCGGTGTTGTACAGCTCGATGCACTTCCGCGTACCCGGTGTCGATTCGTAGTACTCCGAAATGATGACGTCAGCGAGGGCCGACCCTCCCGCCAACAGCACGGCGACGACGCCGACGAGTCCCAGTCCTGTCCGATTCATCTTCATGTTCCGTCTCCTAACGTGCTTCGATCCTCAATGCAGGCCTTGGATGATCCAGCCGGACATGGACGACGCTCCACCAAGTGCGCTGAATCGCCATGGGTGTCGCGGCATTCTCCGCTCAATCTCAATTTCTGACTCGCGGCCGAGCGGCACGGTGTTGCCAGGCATGCCGCGCCGGCGAATCTGTCTATTCTGCAGGATGCTGTCGCTCAGGCGTGTGCAGCCGATGCCTCGAAACAGGCTGCCGCAGTTCGGCGCGGTCCCTCCGTCGCGGCCCCCGCCGAGCGCCTTTCCCCAATCGCGTGCCGCAGGGCCGTGCGCAACGACCCCCGGTGCCGTCCAGTATAGCACACGGCGTTCGCCCCCGCTACAATCTTATGGGACCAATTTCGGGCCATCCCGCCGGCGGCCGCGGTTCAGGGCAGCGAGCCGGGCCGTCCTCGAGCGAGCCGGGCCGTCCGCGGCCCCCGCCACCCGGCCAAGCAGAAACACCACAAAAACACCGGGCCCAGGACCGCCCGGCTCGCTTGCGCCGAGATGTCTTCCGACGGGCCAGAATCAGTCCGCGTAGATCTTCAAGATCGTATCGAGGAACTTCAGGGCGTCGTTGCGCTTGCGCTGGAAGGTGTTGCGACCGATGATCGAGCCGAAGCCGCCGCCCTCGCGGATCGACTTGATCTCGTTGAACACGTCCTGATCATTGTCCTTCTTCGCGCCGCCGCTGAAGATCACGATCCGGCGACCGTTGAACGCGCACTGCACAACGTGGTTCACGCGCTCGGCCTGCGTGCCGATCGGAATCTTCTCCTTCTCATAGACCTTGCGGGCCGCATCCTGCTCGATGTGGTCGGACGGCAGCTTGACCTTGACGATGTTGGCGCCGAGCTGACAGGCGATCTGGGCCGCATAACCCGCCACGTCGATCGCCGTCTCCCCGGCCTTGCTCAGCGCGCTGCCCCGGGGGTAGCTCCAGAGCACCACCGGCAGACCGACGGACTTGGCCTCTTCGATATAAGCGCGGGCGACTTCGTACATCTCCTGCCGCAGGGCCGACCCGGGATAGATCGTCAGGCCGATGGCGCAACAACCCAAGCGCAGGGCATCCTGCACGCTGGCGGTCACGGCCTGCCAGGAGTCCTTCTCACTCGCCAGGCTGTCGTGATTGTTCGCTTTCAGAATGAGTGGGACTTCGCCCGCGAAGTCGGCGGCGCCGGCCTCCAGGAAACCCAGCGGGGCCGCGTAGGCGCTGAGGCCGGCCTCGATCGCCAGCTTGAAGTGATAGTGCGGGTCATACCCGGCATCGTTCGGGCCGAAGCTGCGAGCCGGGCCGTGCTCCCAACCCTGGTCGACCGGCAGGATGACCATTCGGCCTGTTCCGCCTAACCGGCCGTGATTCAGGATTCGGGCCAGGTTCGTCTGGACGCCGGGATTCTCGCTCTTGTACCAACTCAGGATTTCGCGCACGCGTTCGGTCATGATGGATGCTCCTGTCGACGTGAGCCTGCGGTTTGCCACACTGCCACCGGCGCGCCGGACTGTGCACATCGAACACGAGGCCACGCCCGTGCGGAGGCCGCCTGCGGCATTTACAATGCCGGCGCCTCGGAAACGTCCGCGCGTCCAAGCAGCATCAGGGTACCCCGCCGAGCCGGCGCGGGTCAAGCGGTTGCCCGACAGCATGGACCCCTCTCAGAGTGCGTCCTGAAAGTCCCGTGGCACCGCCGTCTCGGCGGTGCGGACACGGGCGGGACGCCCGTGCCACAAAGGATTCAGGACGCACGC
>JBHHUY010000199.1:0-5642 GCA_046753965.1 Phycisphaerae bacterium | reverse complement strand
ACCTGTTCCCCGACGACGTCTATACCGCGCCGCACAAGCTGCTGGCGAACTTCGATCGCATGGAGCAACTCACCTGCTTCTGCGGTCACACGCACGTGCCCGGCGTCTTCGTGGACGATCCGTACTTCGAGACGCCGGAGGAAATGGGCGAGGCGCACCGGTACACGATCGGCGAGGAGAAGGTGATCATCAACGTCGGTTCGGTCGGCCAGCCCAGGGATCGGGATCCTCGGGCCGCCTACGTCATTGTCGATGGCAACGAAGTCGAGTTTGTCCGCGTTCCGTACGACATCGACGTCACCGCCAAGCGCATCCGCGACAATCCTCACCTCGATGATTTCCTGGGTACGCGTCTCTACGAAGGAAAGTAATCGCACCGACGATCGGCCGGCGGGGCCGCGCGGACCGGGCGGATGGACACGACGCCCGATCTGACGGGCGAGGAGCTCGATGGACTCACAAACAAAACGCACGCTCGCCGCAACGCTCTTGTGTCTGGTCGCGCTCTTTGTCTGGTTTAAGATTCAGGAAGTCCGCTACCGCGACCGCCTTCCCACGACACAGCCGGCCGCGATGATCGCCGCCGATGAACCGACATCCAAACCGGTTCACGCCGCCGCGCCCGCGACCGTCGAGACGAAACCGGCGGAGCCCCCGGCACTGACGGCGCCGCGCTACCGGACCGAATCGGCCGATTCGACGGCGACCGTGGTCCTCGGGAGCGACATCCAGGACCTTCCCGGGCAGGACGACGCCAATCCCTATGAGTTTGCCGTTGTCGTTTCACCGATCGGTGCGAGCGTCGAGGCCATCCGTCTGGCCAACGACCGAAACCACATCGCGAAAGACCCGCGGAATCCGGATCATGATCCGTACGGCTTGCTGGAAGTCGTCAGGGATCCAGAAACCGGCGAAGTCTACCGTTCGTTCGCCACCGAGCAGATTCGGTTTCGCGAGGAACACCAGAAGAACTACGAAGTCGTCGGGTTGGCCGATGTCGTGTGGTCGCTCGAGAAGAGCGCCGACGATCGGGGCGAGACCGCGACGCTTCGCACCAGGATTCGGACTGAGGACGCGGCCGTCCTGGAATTGGAGAAGGTATATCGCCTCGACAAGGGCGCTCGCCAACTCGACATCTTTCTGGCTGTCCGGAATCTCGCGCTGCCCACGTCCGACATCCTGGTGACCGAACGGGGGCCCATCGGCCTGAAGAAGGAGGATCCGCGGTCCGACTATCGCCGGATCGTTTCGGCGATCGTCGATGCAGAGGGCGTCGCGAAGCTCGGCGCGACGATGACCCGGGCCGAGGTGTTCAAGGCCGACGAGGATGGACGCCTGCTTCGTCCCGCCGAGGGCGAGAAGCTGCTGTGGGCCGCGGCGAGCAACAAGTTCTTCACCTGTATCGTCACGCCGCTCCTGGAGAACCCATCCGAGCCGTCGGCCGACGAGGCGGTCGCGGGGACCGTCGGCCGCCTGGCCGCCGCCGCGTGCTTCAAGGATCCGAAGGCCGCGGATGATCTCACGTTCGACTGGGTGATGGCCTCATCTCGCCCCCTCCGCAAGGGACAGCGCCTCACGCTGCACCTGGACGCTTTCTGCGGCCCGAAGAGCGACAAGCTGTTCGAAACGATGCCGGATCGCAACTACCACATCGTGCGGGACGCCGATTCGCGCTGGTGCACATTCCAGGCCATCACGACCCTCATGCTCTGGCTCCTGAACGCCATCTACGGGGTGACGCACAACTACGGCGTCGCGATCATCGTTCTGGTCATCATCGTGCGGCTCGTACTCCACCCGATCAGCCGGCACGGCCAGATCACCATGATGAAGATGCAGAAGAACCAGCAGCGCATCAAGCCCAAGATCGACGCGCTGCAGCGACAATACAAGAACGACAAGCAGAAGATCAACGAAGAAACGATGAAGCTGTACCGGGAGGAGGGCATCAACCCCGCCGGGACGATCCTCGGCTGCCTGCCGATGGCGCTTCAGATGCCGATCTGGGTCGCCCTGTGGACCGCGCTGAACACGAACGTCCACATGCGGCACATGCCGTTCTTCGGTTATATCCGCGACCTGTCCGCGCCGGACGCCCTCATCGGCTTCGCTCAGACCTACAACATCCCGGTCCTGCATTACCTCATGGGGCCGATCAGCTCGTTCAACCTGCTCCCCATCATCATGACCGCCCTGATGTACGGCCAGCAGAAATTCACTCAGATGCTGACGAAGCCCGACAAACCGGCGGAACCCAAGCTCGACAAGGACGGCAAACCGGTCCCAGACCAGCTTGCTCAGCAGCAGAAGATGATGAGCTTCATGATGGTCTTCATGGGACTCATGTTCTACAGCTTCCCGAGCGGACTGTGCCTTTACATTCTCTCCAGCAGCCTGCTCGGAATGGGCGAACAGTTCTACATTCGGAAACACATCAAGGAACAGGAGCTGCGCGGCGCGTTCGAGCGTAAGAAGAAGGCCGAGCGAAAGCCGGGTTTCCTCGGCCGCAAGATCGCCGAGTTGCAGAAGGCGGCTGAAGAAGCCCGTCTCGCGCAGGCCGGCGGCCCCCGCGCACGCCAGAAGAAGCAGCGAAAAAAGGCCCGGTTCTAGAAGTGCGTCCTGAAAACCCTGTGGCAGCGCCGACTCGGCGGTGCGGACACGGGCGGGACGCCCGTGCCACAGAGGTTTCTGGACGCAATCTAGGCAGCAACGCGCGTCGAGACGAATCTTCGTGTTGAAGGATCGAACAAGAATAACATGATCGACCGCTCGGTTGCCCCCCGCTCGGCTTTGCCGTTTGGCGGCCCACATGTTTGCTTTACTCTTGCCCGAGGTCTCAGGCGGATCGACGGGTCACCTCGTTTCCGCATGACCCCTCAGGCCCATGCAAGACCACCCATGGGCCCGAGCGAACCTCGGCCGACAGGCGGTCGATTCGGCTCCGGCCGACGGCGACAACGCGATCCCGGCGCGCGGAGCATCTGCCGAATCCGGTTGGAATCCTCTCCATGACCTCGACGCCCCGTGACGATCGCGAAGACGACTCAGTCGATCTCGCCTTCTGTCGGAAGACGGGTGTCCTCTTTCAGTCCTTCGGCGTGGCGATGATGCTGACGACCTGTTGCTGGTGGCCCGTGACCAGTTGCACGCAGCAGTCGGTCCACCCGACTGAGACCGCTCGACTGATCCCGGAGATTCGGCGCGACGCCCCCCCCGAGCAGATCTGGGCCATGCTGGGCGTCACCCTGTCGTTTCTGGCGGGGATGGGCTTGGCCGTGGTCGGATTGGGCTTGCAGCAGGAGCGCCCGCGCGCCGGACGCGCGGCGGTGTTCCTCACCGCGCTCGCGGGGCTGTTTTTCTGGTGCTACCTGGGGTTCGCCGTCTTCCGGTTTCCGGCGATCGGCCGGATTGCCGTCGTCGCGGTGATGGCCTGCTTCTGGACGCTTTGCCTGCTCCTGGCCGGCGCGTCGGCCGAGGCGCTCAAGCGGCGCCCGCGAACCGGAACGGACGAAGCAGACTGATGGCGGCTCGGTCGGAGTGGGCCCGACCGCGCGATCAGGTCATGGTCTTGTTCTTGTAGACCTTGTAGATGATCAAGATCAGAACGATGCCGCCGAGGCCGGCCCAACTGTACCACGGAAAGACGAAGATGCTGTCACCGCCGCTGTCCTGGTTCGGCGCCGCCTGCGCGAGCATGGAAATCCAGGTTGTCATGACCCTTTTCTCCTCATCGAAACATGGTTGATCACGTGATCCTCTGCCGGAACCCGGGCCGAGACCCACCGAGGGACAAGCCGATCCGATCCAGGTTCGCCTCGTCCGGTCCGCGGTACATTACGCGACCGACTGATCCTGTCAAGCGCGCTCCTCCTGACGGCGCCCCATCGTTCCGGAGCCGCGTCCGGTTCCATGACAGTTCAGGCGGATGACGGCGCAGTCCTTCTTCGTAGCGTCCGCCCCCCGTGGCGGACGTCGGGACGCACATGTGCTCCGCCGCGCAACGGCCGCCACGGGGGGCGGACGCTACATAAGAGCCGCCTCAGCTGTCATGCACCCGCCGCGTCCCGCCGGGCTGGTGTCGGCCGGCGGCCCTTTCTATACTGAGGGATTATGAATCCCAGCGCGGATATTCCCCCGGCGACGCCGCACACACTCGTGCTGGGCGAGGAGCCGATCACACTCACAACGCTGGATGCCGCCCTGGACCGCCCGCTTCGGATCGAGATTCCCGACGCGACCTGGAAGCGCGTGCGCGCGGGCCGGGCCGTGATCCACCGCCACCTGACCTCCGGCGAGGTGATCTACGGCGTCAACACGGGCTTCGGCAAGCTCTGTCACAAGCGCGTCTCCGAGGTTCAGCTCGAACGGCTTCAGGAAAACCTGATCCTTTCCCATGCCGTCGGCGTCGGCCCGCCCGTCCCGCTTGCCTTGGTTCGCTGGATGCTGCTCTTTAAGATCAACGCGCTGCTGGCCGGCGCGAGCGGCATCCAACCCGAATGCATCGAATGTCTGGTCGGCCTGCTCAATCAAGACATCCTTCCCGTCGTACCGTCGCGCGGTTCGCTCGGCGCTAGCGGCGATCTCGCACCGCTGGCCCATCTTGTCATGCCGCTTCTCGGCCGCGGTGACGTCTGGGTCGACGGCCGCCGGCAGCCCGCGCGGGAGGCCCTCAAGGCCCGCGGCCTTGCAACCGTCCGCCTCGGCGCGAAGGACGGATTGGCGCTGATCAACGGCACGCAGCTCATGTTGGCCTACGCCGCGGCGATCGTCGTCCGCGCCCGCCGGCTGGCGAAGCTCGCGGACATCATCGCGTCCATGTCGCTGGAGGCGTACCGCGGCAGCCTCGCGCCGTTCGGCGAGAAGCTCATCGCCCTGCGGCCGCATCGCGGAGCCGTGGAAGTCGGCGAGAACGTGCGCCGCCTCATGGCCGAAAGCGAGATCCTCGTCTCGCACGCCAATTGCGACAGGGTGCAGGACCCCTACAGCCTGCGATGTGTGCCCCAGGTCCACGGCGCCTGTCGGGACGCCCTTCGTCACGCGGCGGACACCGTGACCGTCGAGTTGAACGCCGTCACCGACAACCCCGTCATCATCGGCGACGGCCTGGTCAGCGGCGGCAACTTTCACGGAGAACCTCTGGCACTGGCGCTGGATTACTTGTCCATGGCCCTCACCGAATGGGCGAACATTTCAGAACGCCGCGTCTATCTGTTGCTCTCGGGGCCGGACGGCCTGCCGACGCTGCTCATGCAGGACACGGGACTCAACAGCGGATTCATGATCCCGCAATACACCGCCGCGGCGCTCGTCAATGAGTGCAAGGTCCTCTCGACGCCCGCCTGCGTCGACTCGATTCCGACAAGCCTGGGCCAGGAAGACCACGTGAGCATGGGCGCGCAGAGCGCCCTCAAGTGCTGGCAGATTCTCGAAAACGTCGAAACGGCCCTGTCGATCGAGCTGATGTGCGCGGCCCAGGCCCTGGACTATCGGCTGCCGACCCGCCCCGGCCTCGGTCCGCGAGTCGCCCTGGAAACCCTGCGAAAGACGATCCCGCACGCAGAGGAAGACCGGGCCTTCGGCCTCGACATCGACACGGCGCGCCGCCTGTTTCAGCGGCAGGACATCCTGAACGCGGTCGAGTC
>JBHHUY010000198.1:0-5689 GCA_046753965.1 Phycisphaerae bacterium | reverse complement strand
CAGCACCTCCGCAAAACGACCGATGTCCAAACCGTCCACCGACGCGTCATTGTTCATGTCGCCGCCCGGCACCAGGGCGCAGTTGATCGGCACGGCGTCCGCCGACGGAACGAAGGCCCTCACGAACACGCTCGGCGGCGCGCCGGGCTTGAACAGGCCGACCGGAACATTGATCACCGCCGGGGCCGGCGGGGCGTTGGCGGTGAAGCGAAAGTTATACAGCGTGCCCCAACGGAGGGCGTTGGCGTTCTCATTCGCCGCGAACGACTCGGTCGCCCACGTCAGCATCCCGCCCGATTGGGTCGCCGGCCAGTCGGTGCCGTCGAAGTCCACGCCCCCGATCCCGTCCCCGCTGTGGTAGGCCACGTCGTGGAAGCCCGTGCTCAGCACCGTCACGCCCGCCGGAATCGGCACCGAAAACGAACCGGCCGCCCGGTCAGAGCTCAGGTTGTGCAGGGCGTACTCATAGTCCCACGAGCCGTTGCCCAGATCGGTCACCTTGGACCCGATGTCGAACCGTCCCTCGCCGGGGATGCCGGCGGCCGCCACGACCACGGCCGGGTCGTTGGCCGCCCACGCGAAGATCGCCGGCTTGCCCACATGCACCGAGGCCTGCCCCGGCGCCACGCCCGAAATACCGGTCAACGTCACGATGACCTCCCGCCACGAAGCGTTGTCACCCCGACCGGCGAGCGGCTCGTCGTGCGTGACATACTGAATCTCGGCGAAGTGCTGACCCCCGGCGAGGATATCCGCGTCTGAGATCTGCAGGCGGCCACGGAGGATGGTGTTGCCGGCCGGACTGGCGTACGGATCGGCGTGCGTCCCGCCAGTGCCCAGGCCCTGCGGGTTGATCTGCGAGCGCGGGCCAAGCAATGACTGAGAGCCGTTCAGCCCGGCCCAAAACGTGTCCGCGCAACCCGGACCCAGATTGGGATGGCCCGCCGGTTGGCAGGCTCCGCATGTGGGCTCGCTGACTGCTCCGAAGGTGTGCGTGAGCCAGCTCATTCCGATCTGCTCGAAGCGGCCGTTCAACAGACGATACATATTCTGCGCGATGAGCGGATGATTCCCACCGTTCCCCGGGATGAATTCGGCCGGCTGATCCCCGATATTGCAGGCCGTGGACGCCATCGAGAAGGCCCGAACGCCGCCGACCTGGCCGTAGTACTGAAAATCGTCGACCGGTCCGGATGATGAGGTGAGCCCGACCCGACTGACCGTGAGGTCGGGCTGGGCCATCGCACTCGGCGCCCGCGTCATCAGCGGGAACGCCACAACAAACAGACAGCCAACACAACTTGTCATGCGTGCAGACATCGGCGATACGCCTCCCGACAGGTTTCCGGCGACACAATGGATCCGTCAACGCGCCCGGCAGCCGGAGATGCGCGCGCGGGCGCCCTCGGTTCGGCTCGCCCCCGAAGTGCCTGCGACCCGGCGGACACCCACATCCCTGCCGCTGGATCAACACCGCTTGGACATGCACCGGTCCGCGAGTGGGCCCGGCCGCCGGACTTCCCAAACCCCGGGTCCGGCGAGGCCTGGAAAATCGACACATGAGGATAACCGCACGCCCGCATTCCTGTCAAGAGCCCCATAGAGGCCGGTCCGGCAGCGTGAATCCCCTCCGGACGCGCCGTGATCTCGACTCCGCACTTCAGATCGCCGTGGGAACATCCCGCAGGCAGCCTCCACGGCTGAGCGGCGGGACGGATTCTCCCGCAGATAAGGGCAAAGTTTCAGACAAGACAGTTGACACGGCGGCCGCGGTCCGGTACATTAAGCACGTGAACCAAGGGTGCGAGTATAGGATCATACGCAGACAGGGGCCGCAGAGATGTGTCCTCAACCGTCAGCATGGGTACCCCGCCCTCTTCCGAGGCCTGGGAATCAATGTGAGGTGAATAGGCGTAAATCGGCGCCCCATCGCCGTTGGAGGGGGGCGACCCGCCAGCCTGAAGCTCGGCGCCTTGGCAGCGGTCTTTCGATCAATCCCCACTCCCACAGAACAAGGCGCCGTCCGCTGCGAGCAGCCTGTTCTCGCCGCGGCCGGCCGGAAGAGACCTCAGTATCTCTCGTCCAGAAGACGCAGTGAGCAAAGGAGGACGACAGTGATTCCTCGAAACGCACATACCCATGGGACCCTTTTGACGCTCGTCATCATCTTACGGACGGTCCTGTGGCCGCCCGCCGTCGTGCAGGCCTTCCCGGCACCCAGCTTCCAGGGCCTCGGCGACTTCCCCGGCGGCGCCTTTTCCAGCGAGGCGGACGGCGTCTCGGCAGACGGCAAGGTCGTCGTGGGGACCGGCATTTCCGGGTCCGGCCTTGAAGCGTTTCGCTGGACTAGCGCCGGCGGCATGGTCGGACTCGGCGACCTGCCCGGGGGCAGCTTCTTCAGCACTGCGTCTGACACGTCGGCAGACGGCGCCATCGTCGTCGGGCGAAGCGCTTCCGCGTCCGGCGCCAATGAAGCGTTTCGCTGGACCACCGCCGGCGGTATGGTCGGCCTCGGCGATCTGCCCGGTGGCAGCTTCAACAGCACAGCGCTCGCCACGTCAGCAGACGGCGCAGTCGTCGTGGGGTGGAGCCGTTCCGCATCCGGGCAAGAGGCGTTTCGCTGGACTACCGCCGGCGGCATGGTCGGTCTCGGCGATCCGCCCGGTGGCAGCTTCGCCAGCCTGGCAAACGGCATCTCGGCGGATGGCGCAGTCGTCGTCGGGCAAGGCAATTCCTCATCCGGCGCTGAAGCGTTTCGCTGGACCACCGCCGGCGGCATGGTCGGCCTTGGCGACCTGCCCGGTGGTATCTTCTTCAGCGAGGCCGTTGCCACGTCCGCCAACGGCGAGATCGTCGTGGGGCGCAGCGTTTCCGCACCCGGCTCTGAAGCGATGCGCTGGACCGCCGCCGGCGGCATGGTCGGCCTCGGCGACTTCCCCGGCGGCACCTTCTTCAGCGAGGCGTTGGCCACGACTGGAGACGGCGCGGTCGTCGTCGGGCAAGGCACTTCCGCATCAGGCCCCGAAGCGTTTCTGTGGACGGCCGCCAGTGGCATGCGCTCGGTCAAGGAGATACTCACCACCGACTTCGGCCTCGATCTGACGGGTTGGCAACTGTTCCAAGCCGCTGGCATCTCCGCCGACGGCACGGTCCTCGTGGGTGGTGGGTTGAACCCCGGCGGGTTTCAGGAAGCCTGGATCGCCACTATTCCCCAACAGCAGGGCTTCCACGGCCTCGGCGACCTCCCCGGCGGCAGCTTTTCCAGCCAGGCAAACGGCGTCTCGGCGGACGGCACGGTGGTCGTCGGGCTTAGCATTTCCGCCTCGGGATTTGAAGCGTTTCGCTGGACGGCCGCCGGCGGCATGATCGGCCTCGGCGATCTGCCAGGCGGCAACTTCTTCGGTTTAGCGCTCGGCGTCTCGGCAGACGGCACTGTGGTCGTGGGCAGCAGCCAGTCCGCATCCGGCGCCGAAGCGTTTCGATGGACCGCAGCCGGCGGTATGATCGGCCTCGGTGACTTCCCAGGACTCTCCTTCTTCAGTCAAGCGTCAGCCACGTCGGCCGACGGCGCGGTAGTCGTCGGGCAAGGCCATGGCACATCCGGCCCTCAGGCCTTTCGATGGACAGCAGCCGACGGCATGGTCGGCCTTGGTGATCTCCCCGGCGGTTTCTCCGATAGCGCTGCCGATGCCACGTCGGCGGATGGTGCGGTCGTCGTCGGACGAGGCAGTTCCGCATCCGGCCCCGAAGCGTTCCGCTGGACCGCCGGCGGCGGCATGGTCGGCCTCGGCGACCTGCCGGGCGGTGCCTTCTCCAGTGAAGCGTTCGCTACGTCGGTAAACGGCGCCGTCGTCGTCGGGCAAGGCAATTCCACGTCCGGCCCTGAGGCGTTTCGCTGGACGTCCGGCGGCGGCATGGTGGGCCTCGGTGATCTCCCCGGCGGCAGCTTCTCTAGCATAGCGTTTGCCACGTCGGCGGATGGCGCGGTCGTCGTAGGACAAGGCAGTTCCGCATCCGGCTCTGAAGCGTTTCTGTGGACGGCCGGCAACGGCATGCGCTCGGTGAAGGATATACTGACCGCCGACTTCGGCCTCGATCTCACGGGCTGGCAACTGACGGCGGCCAGCGGCATCTCGGCCGACGGCACGACCATCGTGGGTGATGGAGTTAACCCCGGCGGGTTCCAGGAAGCTTGGATCGCCACCATTCCCCAACAGCAGGGCTTCCACGGTCTTGGCGACCTCCCCGGTGGCAGCTTTTCCAGCCAGGCCAACGGCGTCTCGGCGGACGGCACCGTCGTCGTGGGGGAGAGTGCTGCTGCATCCGGCACCGAGGGGTTTCGCTGGACCGCCGGCGGCATGGTCGGTCTCGGCGACCTCCCGGGCGGCAACTTCCAAAGCCCGGCGTCTGCCACATCGGCCGACGGCGGCGTCGTCGTCGGCACGAGCGCTTCCGCATCCGGCATCGAGGCGTTTCGATGGACGGCCATCGGCGGTATGGTCGGCCTTGGCGACCTCCCCGGCGGGAGCTTCAACAGCGCTGCGTTCTCCGCATCGGCGGCCGGCGCGGTCGTCGTCGGGCGAAGCCTCTCCACATCCAACTTTGAGGCGTTTCGATGGACGGCCGTCGGCGGCATGGTCGGCCTTGGCGATCTCCCGGGTAGTGTCTTCTCAAGCCTGGCCAACGGCGTCTCGGCAGACGGCGCGGTCGTCGTCGGGCGAGGCGCTTCCGCGTCCGGCACGGAGGCATTTCGCTGGACGGCCGGTGGCGGCATGGTCGGCCTCGGAGACCTCCCAGGCGGCGTCTTCTTCAGCGAGGCCTTTGCCACGTCCGCGGACGGCGCGGTCGTTGTCGGCAGGGGCGTTTCGGCTTCCGGTGGTGAGGCATTCCGCTGGACGGCCGGCGGCGGCATGGTCGGACTCGGAGATCTGCCCGGCGGCGGCTTCGACAGCACAGCGTTTGCCCTGTCCGCCGACGGCGCGGTCGTTGTTGGGCGAGGCACCTCGGCATCCGGCTCTGAAGCATTCCTGTGGACCGCCGCCAATGGCATGCGCTCCCTGCAGGATGTACTCACCACCGATTTCGGCATGGATCTGGCAGGCTGGCGCCTGACGCAAGCCAACGGTATCTCCGCCAACGGCACGGTCATCGTGGGCGCGGGCACGAACCCCACAGGCTTGTCCGAAGCCTGGATCGCCACCATCCCGACCTGCGCCTGTCCGGCCGACGTCAACAATGACACCCTCATCGACGGCGCCGACGTGCAGGATTTCGTCGATTGTCTTCTGGGTTCGGGCGCCAACTGCATCTGCGCCGATCTCGACGGCGTCCCCGGACTGGACATCAACGACATCCCGACCTTCGCCACGGCGTTGCTGGCAGGAACAATCTGTCCGTAGGAAGCCTGTTGCGAGATTCTTTGTTGACGCGTGGGGTTGGTGCCCCGTCTCCTCTGGGGGCGGGAGAGCGACATACGTGTCAGACGCTCGGTGCGCGCCAGACCGACAGCGCGACTGCCGACGTCCGTCTTCGTTTCTCAGCGCCTGTGCCAGTGCGGTTCATCGAACGACCCCCGCGTATCGCTTCCCTCCTCACGCGACCGCCGAGCGCTCCTCTTCGAACCGAACGCTCACGCGCTTCGAGACGCCCGCCTCCTGCATCGTGATGCCGTACATGACGTCGGCGATGC
>JBHHUY010000197.1:0-5730 GCA_046753965.1 Phycisphaerae bacterium | reverse complement strand
GAAGCGGCCGATTGTTGGCGATGATGTCTCGGGGCGCTTCCGCCGCGGGCGGGGATGTCTGCGCCGACTCACCCGTCGGTGAGCACCGCGGTGGGCCAGGTGCTCGGGTCGATCCACCAGTTGAGCGCATCACCGACCGTGAGCGATTGCTGGCCGAGTTCGAGGTCTTCCACCACGATCAGCAGCCCAATCCGGGGATTCTCCACCGGATCGAAACCGTGCAGGGTGCGCGCCGGCAGGTGCGCGGTCAGTGTGTAGCCCGAGCGCGTGATCTTCGAGGCGATGGGGATCTCCCCCGAGTCCGCTACCGGCGCGTCTCGCGTCGCGCGGTGGATCTTCGCGCCGCCTGCAATTGCCTGGCGGCCCTGCCTGCCGCCGCCAGCCGGCAACAGGTAGAACTGCTGGCAGAACCGGGTTGCGCGGCGCACGGTTCGGGTGTCGCGCATGTCCGTCATCACCCGGATGTTGTCCGCTTTCCAGAAGCGCTTCGGGTCGCAGCGCGGCGGTGAAGACTTGCCGCTGACGCGAACGCCGACGTAGAGGCCGTCCGGGTCCCAGGCGACGCGCACCTCCGCGAAGCCGCGCTGTCCCTCGAGGACGTGCAGATCGGGCAGGCGAAACCGCTCATCCCATGACCGGAAGCTCCCGTCGATCGCCGGCGGTGTCACGCAGCGGCGGATCGGGAACTCGAACTTGAACAGGAAGCGGTTGGGGACGAGATCGTTCATGGGATGTCGGACCTTGAACAACGTGGGCTGCCGAACGCGCTCTGCCTGTCGTGGGCACGCACCGAGTGCCGGTTGCCGATCGGCAGGTCGGCGCCTCTCAGTCTTCCTGGGCATCCACGGCGGTCTCCCAGCGCCGGTTGAGTTCCGAGAGATCCGCTCGCAGGTCGTCGTATTCGCTGTGGAGCGCTCCGAGTCGGTCCGAGCCCTTCATGAAGGCCGGGTCGGCGAAAGCCGTTTCGATCTCCTTGATGCGCGCTTCCTTCTGGAGAATGGCCGCTTCGATCTCCTCGATCCGCTGCCGGGCATACTTGGACCGCGTTTTCTTCCTGCGTCCGCCGCCGGGCCGGGCCGCTCGATCGCGCCGCCGCGCTTCGGCCGCGCGCATCGCCTCGGTTCGTTGTTCCGCTTCGCGCCGAGCGAGGATTTCGGCGTAGGTCGACCAGTTGCCGTCGATGATCTCGTGTTGGTTTCTCCGGGGCAGCACGAGCAATCGTCCGGCGATGCGATCGAGAAAGTAACGATCGTGGCTGACCATCAGGATGCTGCCGGTGTAGCGCCGGAGCGCTGCCTCCAGCGCCTCGCGCGCCGGGATGTCGAGATGATTCGTCGGCTCGTCCAGCACGAGCACCTGCGGGCAGGCGCGGATGAGGCGAGCCAGGAGCACGCGGGATTGTTCGCCGCCGGAGAGGGTTCCGACGCGTTTGAAGACGTCGTCGCCGCGGAAGAGGAACATCGCCAGGTAAGAGCGGACTTCGGCCTCGGCCGCCTCCGGACGAACCTCGCGCAGGGCTTCGAGGACCGAGAGAGTCGGGTCGAGCGTCCGGTGCTCCTGATCGTAGTAGCCGACGGTGAGGTTCTCGTAGCGGCGGATGCTTCCCGCATCCGGCTCGAGTTCGCCGACGAACAAACGGAGCAGCGTCGTCTTGCCCACGCCGTTGGGGCCGATGATGCCGACCTTCTCCCCGACGGTCATTTCGAAGTCAAGATCGTGCAGAAGCTGAATCTCACCGAACCCCTTGTGGACGGCTTCGCAGCGGAGCACCATGTCCCCGGCCTTGCCGTGCGATTGAAACCGGAGCTTCGGGGTCGCATCCGATCGACGGGGCTGTTTGAGGATATCGCCCCGCCCCTTCATGTTATCGAGCAGCTTCCGCCGGCTACGGGCCTGCCTGGCGGTATCCTTGCGGTGTCCCGCGCGGCGGATGTAGTCCTCCTGATGGGCGATCCACGCACGCTGTTTTGCATGTGCCCGCTCGGCCGCCAGTTGCCGGACTCGTTTCGTTTCGGCATAGCCGGTGTAATCCGTCGGAAAGACCGTGGCATGGTGGTCCTCGATCTCGATGATCTTGGAGACGACGCGGTCGAGGAGATAACGATCGTGCGAGACGATGACGGCGCCGCCGGCGCAGTTCGCAAGGTATGTTTCGAGCCAACGCGTCGCGTCGATGTCGAGGTGATTCGTCGGTTCGTCGAGCAGCAGCAGGTCACCCTCGGCCAGCAGCAGGCGGGCCAGGGCAGCGCGGCATCGCTGCCCGCCGGACAGCATGCCGACCGGCCGGTCATACTCCATCGGCGCGAAGCCGAGCCCGCCGAGGACTTCGCGGATGCGGATTTCATAGCTGTAGCCTCCGAGCGATTCGAATCGGGCGTGGAGTCGATCGTACCGTTCGAGCAACGTCGCCTCCTCGGGTGCCCCGGTGGTCTCGGCGATTCGGGTCGCCAACGCCTGGAGTTCCGCTTCGAGTTCGCGATGCGTCTCGAACGGCGCGCTCGCGACATCGATGAGTCGGTCGGTATCGACCATGTCGGGCGTCTGC
Source organism: Phycisphaerae bacterium (assembly GCA_046753965.1). Taxonomy (GTDB): domain Bacteria; phylum Planctomycetota; class Phycisphaerae; order UBA1845; family UTPLA1; genus JBHHUY01. The sequence goes on along the minus strand of JBHHUY010000197.1, from coordinate 3,185 downwards.
GGGAGGTAGGCGATGTTCAGGTCTCTCGCGCGCGTGACGCTTCCGGAATCGGGCGGTTCCATTCCGGCGACGATCTTGAACAACGTCGTCTTGCCCGACCCGTTCGCTCCGATGAGGCCGACCTTTTCGCCCTTGTGCAGATCGAGTGTGATGTCATCGAGGACCAGGCGGCCCGCATAGGATTTGACAATGTTTCGAAGCGACACAGCGGCCATGAGCGAATCATCGGGTAGGGGTTCCCCGGGGTGGGTCACCGGCTTACGGGGTTCTTCGGGCCTCGCATCCGGCGGCGAAGCCACGTGACCAGCTTATCACGGGAGGTCGATTCACCCAACGGTGCGAGGGAACGCCACGCCCTGCGGGGTTCCGCGTCGCTTCATGCGATGGACGGCGGCGTGACGGATGTCGGATCGACCGAGTGAGGTCTTCGCCGCGCCTGACCCTGCGCGCGATCTCGGCGGAACCTCGGGGCGAAGAGGACAAAGGCCGCGATGAGCAACCCGGCAGCCATGAGCAGCAGGGCCGGACGAAGTGACTTGTCGAGAAAAGGATCGATCAAGCCGCGCGCCTCCGCCCATCGCTCGATCGCTCGAACGGTTCGCGGCCAATGGGCGGGAATGTGCAGGGCGCTTTGAAACGTCTGGTGTTCATCGCCGGCTTGGTGAGGGGCGACAAACCCGCGAGGCAGGACGGGCAGGATCTGCTCGTTTGGTTTCCTGAAGTGGAGGTCGAGTTGGGCGAGGCGCTCATTGATGGTGACGTCGGTCGCAAAGGCCTTGAGCAGGTCATTCTGGCGGGCGATCTCCTGTGAGAGCGCGGCCGTCTGTTCAGCGAGCCGGGCCTCCTCGGCGAGGAGATCGCAGTGTTCGCGAAGGATCGGCAGCAGGACCGTCGGCGCGAAGATGCAGAACGGAAGGACGGAGAACACGACAAACATCAGGCGGTGGCCCGGCGGTGAAATAGGCATCTCGTGCGGATCCGGGTCGGCGTCCGCCCGATGAGTTCCTGCATTCGTGGTCCGTGATACTTCCACGTTTCGTGCTCTGCCTGCCGGAAAGATCACCGGGACGCCGACTGCAAGTCGCGTCGGGCGCGTCAGGACGATCCGCCGTATCTCGCCTGGTCGCCGAGGTGTTCCTCGATCCGCAACAACTGGTTGTACTTGGCCGTTCGGTCGGTTCTCGACGCGCTGCCGGTCTTGATCTGTCCGGCGTTGCATGCAACGGCGATGTCCGCAATGGTGGTGTCTTCGGTCTCGCCGCTGCGGTGACTGATGACGGCGGTCCAGCCGGCGCGCGCCGCCATCTTGATCGCGTTGAAGGTCTCCGTCAGGGTTCCGATCTGGTTGACCTTGATCAGGACGCTGTTGGCGGAATTCTCCCGGATGCCGCGGGCGATGCGCTCGGTGTTGGTGACGAAGATGTCATCGCCGACCAACTGCACCGCATCGCCGAGCTGTTTGTTCAGCTTGGCCCATCCGGCCCAATCGTCTTCCCCCAGCGCGTCTTCCAGGCTTCGGATGGGCCACTGCCGGCACTTCTCCGCCCAGTAGTCGATCATCTCCTCGGCGCCGACGACCCGATCGGGGTTGCTCTTGAAGAACTTGTACTTGTCGGGAGCGCCGGCGGCGTTGGCCAGTTCGCTGGCGGCCGGGTCGAGGGCCAGGAAGATCTGCTCCCCGAGTCGATAGCCCGCCTTCTCGACCGCCGTGGCGATGACCTCGAAGGCCTCGTCGTTGGATTTCAGGCTGGGCGCATAGCCGCCCTCGTCCCCGACGGCGGTATTGTAGCCCTTGTCCTTGAGAACACCCCTGAGGGTGTGGAAGATTTCCGAGCCCCAGCGAAGCGCCTCGCGGAAATTGGGCGCTCCCCACGGCTGGATCATGAATTCCTGGAAATCGACGGTGCTGTCCGCGTGCTTCCCGCCGTTGAGGATATTCATCATGGGAACCGGCAGGACGTTCGCGTTGCAGCCGCCCAAGTACCTGAATAACGGCAGACCGCACGACTCGGCGGCGGCGCGGGCGGTTGCCAGGGAAACGGCCAGGATGGCGTTCGCGCCGAGCTTGCCCTTGTTGCTCGTGCCGTCCAGATCGCACATGGCGGCGTCGACCATCTCCTGATCGGTTGCGTCGAGCCCGATGACGCACTCGGCAATGGCCGCGTTGACGTGCGCGACGGCCTTGAGGACTCCCTTGCCGAGGAATCGCGAGGCATCGCCGTCACGGAGCTCGACCGCCTCATGCTCGCCGGTGGACGCGCCGCTCGGGACGACGGCCTGTCCGGCGGACCCGTCCTCCAGGACCACGACGGCCTCGACGGTGGGATTGCCCCGGGAATCCAGGACTTCACGCCCGTGGACGTGGACGATTTCGGTACTCATGGCTTTGGTCCGTTGCGACAGAAGGTTAGGAGGTTTATCGACCGCTTCGCGACCGCGACTGCATGCCGTCCGGTCCGGCAATGCCGTCCCGGAAACGAAGAACGTTCCGCCCGTAATGTAGGGCGCGAGAATGACCGTGACAAGCCGGGGCGCAAGAACTGCGGATCGGCGGGTGCATGACAGCTCAGGGGAGTTCCATGTATCGGCCGCCCCCTGTGGCGGCCGTTGCGCGGCGGAGCACAGGTGCGTTCCGATGTCCGCCACGGGGGGCGGACGCTACAAGAAAGGCCTGCGCCGCCATCCGGCTAAACTGCCATGGACCCCGGGTGGTCGGGTCCGCGACAGTCTCGATCGATCAAATCAGAACGGAGTGGTAGTTGAGCCCCAACCGGATGATCCGCTCCAGGAGTTGCTCGAAGTCGATACCGACGGCGTGGGCCGACTCGGCGAAGTCTTCGTCATACGCGAGTTGCGGGTTCGGATTGGATTCGAGCAGATAGATCTCGTTGTTCTCCGTCAGTCGCAGATCCATCCGGGCATAGCCGCTCTGGCCCAGGGCCCGGTAGGCGCGTTTGCAGACCCGCATGATGCGATCGGTTACGCCATCGGGGATGTCCTTCGCGGCGTGCGTCTTGAGGCCGACCTTCTTCTGATACTTGGCGTCCCACTTGATCTTTGACGTCGCAATGCGCGGCGCGCCTTCCGGGAGGTTGTCGAAGATCATCTCCCAGACGGGCAGGGTCCTCAGACGCTCGTTCCCGATCACGCCGACATAGAGCTCTCGGCCTTCGATGAACTGTTCG
>JBHHUY010000196.1:0-5734 GCA_046753965.1 Phycisphaerae bacterium | reverse complement strand
GGCATCGCCTCGGTGGAACTCGTCGAGGCGATGAGCCGCGCGGGGATGCTGGGCTTCTTCGGAGCCGCGGGCCTGCCGATCGATCGAGTGGCCGACGCGGTCGACCGCCTGCGGGCGGGCCTGGGCGACGCGCCGTACGGATTCAATCTGATCCACAGTCCGAATGAACCGACGCTCGAGGCGGCCGTCGCGGATTTGTATCTGCGCCGGGAGATCCGCCTGGTCAGCGCGTCGGCCTATCTCGATCTGACCCCGCCGCTGATTCGTTACCGCGTTCGCGGCATCCATCGCACCGCCGACGGGCGCGTGGTCTGTCCGAACCGGGTCATCGCGAAGGTCTCCCGCCCCGAGGTGGCGAAGAAGTTCCTCTCGCCTCCGCCCGAGGCGATGCTGCGGGCCCTGGTCGAATCGGGCGAGATCAGCGCGGAGCAGGCCGAGTGGGCGCGATCGATTCCCGTCGCCGGCGATCTGACCGTCGAGGCCGATTCGGGGGGACACACGGACAACCGCCCGGCCGTGGCATTGCTGCCGGCGATGCTCGCCCTGCGCGACGAGATGCAGGCGTTGCACGGTTATGCGGAGGTGCCCCGGGTCGGGGCCGCCGGGGGGATTGCGACGCCTGCGTCGGCCGCGGCGGCCTTCGCGATGGGCGCGGCCTATGTGCTGACGGGTTCGGTGAATCAGGCGTGTGTCGAGGCGGGGACGTCGGCGGCGGTGCGGGAGATGCTCGCTCGGGCGAGTCAGGCCGACGTAGCGATGGCCCCGGCGGCTGACATGTTCGAGATGGGCGTCAAGGTGCAGGTGTTGAAATGGGGGACGATGTTCGCCGTCCGCGCGCGGAAACTGTACGACCTGTACCGCGCGCACGGCGGCCTGGACGAACTCTCGGCAGCGCAGCGGAAAGTGCTCGAACGCGACTTCTTCCGGTGTGATCTCGACGCGGCGTGGAAAAAGACCTGCGACTATTTCGAGTCGCGCGATCCCAAGCAGATTCGCCGGGCCGAGACCGATCCGAAGCACAAGATGGCGCTTCTGTTCCGCGCCTATCTCGGCCAGTCCTCGACCTGGGCCAATGCCGGCGAGCCGTCGCGCAAGGTGGACTACCAGATCTGGTGCGGTCCGGCGATGGGGGCGTTCAACGCCTGGGCGCGGAACTCGTTCCTGGAGTCGCCGGGGGCGCGCGGGGTGGTCTCGGTCGCGATGAACCTGCTTGTCGGCGCGGCGGTCCTGGCGCGCGCGAATGCGCTCCGGCTTCAAGGGGTGCCGCTGTCGCCGGCGGCGGGCCGCTTCCGGCCGATGCCGCTTTCCGAGATCGACCGTCTCTTGCAGGAGTGAATGAGGAAGCAAACCGGCGGAACCCGCGGACAAGGTTCCGCGCCGCGGAGATGCGGGTGTTGAAAGGCAGTGTGGGAGACCCCGAAGGACGCATGGTGAATCAGACACGACACGCCGCGGGCGGCGAATCGTCGCCCATCGCCATCATCGGCATGGGCTGCATGTTCCCGCGCGCGAGAAACCTGACGGAATACTGGCGGATGCTTCGCCGCGGCGAGGACGGCATCGGCGATGTCCCGGAGACGCACTGGTCGGCCGAGGACTACTTCGATCCCGACCCCAAACGGCCGGACATGACCTACTGCGCGCGGGGCGGCTTCCTCTCGCCGATTCCTTTCGATCCGACGGAGTTCGGGATTCCGCCGACGGTGCTGGAGGCGACCGACACGGCTCAACTCCTCAGTCTGGTCACGACGAAAGCCGCCCTCGAGGACGCGGGCTACGGCGAGGATCGAGACTTCAATCGGGACCGCGTCAGCGTCGTGTTCGGCGTGACCGGCACGCAGGAACTCGTCCTCCCGCTGACCGCCCGACTCGGACATCCCCGCTGGCGGCGGGCGCTGCGCGAGGCGGGCGTGGCGCCGGAGGTGGCCGAAGAGGTGGTCCGCCGCATCGCCGACAGCTATGTCTCGTGGCAGGAGAACTCGTTCCCCGGCCTGCTCGGCAACGTCGTCGCCGGCCGCATCGCGAACCGGTTGAACCTGCGCGGGACGAACTGCGTGGTAGACGCGGCCTGCGCCAGCTCGCTCGCGGCGATTCACCTGGCCGCGCTGGAACTGGCGGTCGGCCGATGCGACCTGGCGCTGGCGGGCGGGGCCGACACCCTGAACGACATCTTCATGTTCATGTGCTTCAGCAAGACCCCGGCCCTGTCGCCCACCGGTGACGCCCGGCCCTTTTCCAGCGATGCGGACGGCACGGTCCTCGGCGAGGGCATCGGCGTGCTCGCGCTGAAGCGGTTGTCCGATGCCGAGCGAGACGGCGACCGGATCTATGCCGTGCTCAGGGGCATCGGCACTTCAAGCGACGGGCGCTCGCAGAGCATTTATGCACCCCACGCCGCCGGCCAGGCCCGCGCGCTGCGCGATGCCTATCGCCTGTCGGGCTTCGCGCCGGACACGGTCGAACTCATCGAAGCACACGGGACGGGCACGGCGGTCGGGGACGCGGCGGAGTTCGAGGCGCTCCGGTCGGTGTTCGCCGAAACGCACGGCGGCGGTTCCTGGTGCGCGCTGGGGTCCGTGAAATCGCAGATCGGTCACACCAAGGCCGCCGCGGGCGTGGCCGGGCTCATCAAGGCGGCCCTGGCGATCTACCACAAGGCGTTGCCCCCCTCGATCAAAGTGACGCGTCCGAACCCGAAGCTGGAGATCACGGAGAGCCCCTTCTACCTCAGCACCGAACTTCGCCCGTGGCTGCCGCGATCGGGTCGGCCGCGGCGGGCGGGCGTCAGCGCGTTCGGCTTCGGCGGGAGCAACTACCACGCCGTGTTGGAGGAGCACGACGCGACACTGCCTGCCGTCGGGTGGGACGGCACGGTGCAGATCGTGGCGCTCTCGGCGCCGTCGTTGGAAGCGTTGCGCGGGAGTATCGAGCAGTGGCAGGCCCTCGCGGCGGACGACGGGTTTGACGCGGCCGCCTTGGCATATCACGCCGCCGCCTCGCGACAGGCGTTTCGCGCGGAGCACGCGCATCGACTCGTCCTGGTGATCGAGGCCGATACGAAACTCGGGCCGCTGCTCGCGGACGTCGCGGCGAGCCTGGCCGAGGGTCCGTCCGAGCGGATCGCGCCGGGGTCCGACGTTTTCTATGGTGGCGGTGATCCGTCGGGAAAGGTGGCGTTTCTCTTTCCCGGTCAGGGCAGCCAGTACGTCGGCATGGGCCGGGAACTGACCTGCACGTTTCCCGAGATGCTCGACACCTTCGCCGAGGCGGAAGAGGCGGGCGGTCACAGCGGGACGCGCCTCTGCGATCGGGTCTATCCCCGGCCGACATTCGATCCGCCGGAGCGCGAGCAACAGGCCGCCGCGCTGAACCGAACGGAGACCGCGCAACCCGCGCTCGGCGCCGTGTGCCTGGGCATGGCCCGGCTGCTCCGGCGGTTCGAGGCGCGCCCGGACTTGCTCGCCGGGCACAGCTACGGCGAGTTGGTGGCGTTGTGTCTGGCGGGTCGATACGACGCGGACACGCTGCATCGTCTCTCGAAGCTGCGCGGCAGACTGATGGCCGAACAGGGGGCGGATGCTGGCGCGATGCTGGCGGTGCGCGGGTCGTTCGATGATCTTCGACACATGATCGACGAGGACAAGCTCGACCTGGTGATCGCGAATCGAAACGCCCCGCGGCAACACGTCCTGTCCGGTCGGCGCGAAGCGATCGCGCGGGCGGCCGAATGCTGCCGCCGGCGCGGCCTGGCGACGACGGTCCTGCCGGTGTCCGGCGCCTTCCACAGTCCGTTGATGGAACGCGCGCTGCAACCGTTCAGAAACGCGCTGGAAGCCGTCGATTTCGCGTCGGGCGATCTGCCCGTCTTTGCGAACGCAACGGGTTCGGCCTATTCCGACGACCCGGCCGAGGCCCGCCGGTCGTTGGGCGACCAGTTGATTCGGCCGGTGGACTTCGTCGGTGAGATCGAAAACCTTTATGCCGCCGGTGCCCGGACCCTGATCGAGGTCGGACCGCGAGCGGTGCTGACCGGTCTGGTGCGCGACATTCTGGGCGATCGGCCGTGCACGATTCGGGCACTCGATGCGTCGGCCGGGCGCGGATCGGCGCTGGCCGATCTTGCGCGGGTGCTGGCGGTGCTGGCGGCCGAAGGCCGGCCGGTCGACCTGACCCGATGGGAGCGGCCCGCGGCGGAACCCCGTAAACCACGAATGGCCATTCCTCTCACGGGCGCGAACTATCGGGCGCCGCGGCCCGAGCGGTCGCCTGTTGTGGCGGCCGCGGTGTCCGAAGACGCGGGCGCGGCGCGGCCTCCGAGCAGTCCGTCGCCTCCGCCCGGACGGTCGTCGATGGAGCGATCATCCGCATCCCGTTCGATCGAAACGACGCCCGCGTCTGAGTCGAGTGGCAGCGACGCCTCCAGGTGTGAACCGGCAGCGCGGCGGGAATCGGGCATGGAGGAGCCGACGCGGACGCCGGCGCCGCGCGCCGCGCCGCCTGCCGTTCGGCCCTCGCCGTCTGAACCGGTTTCCGACCCTTGCGCGCCATCGTGTTCGGAAGGGCAGTCTGCGACGGGTGATGAGGCGGCGGGCGACACGCCGGCGGGAACTTGTGAGGCGCCTGATGCGCGGGGATTGGAACTCGGGTCGGCCCCGCCGGTTCGTGCGGGCTCGCCCGAGCGATCGGCCGCGTTGTCGGAGGCGTTGCAACTGGTTCGGCAGGGTCTGGACGCGATGCAGGAACTCCAGCGGCAGACGGCCGAGGCGCATCGGCGTTTTCTCGAAGGGCAGGAGCAGGCCCACGCGACGGTTCAGCGCCTGCTCGACGGACAGCAACGGCTCGTCGAAGCGACGGTCGGTCTGTCCTCCGCTGAGAGCGATTCGCCGGGCGAACCGATCCCACCGATGCAAGCCGATCGGCCCGCACCCACATCCGAGGTCATCGAGTCGAAGGCGCCGCCGGCTCAACCGGTCGCAGCCGTTCCGCCCGCTGAGACGATTCACCCGCCCGTCGCGGAGCGCGTGGCGGCCGCCGCTGAAGCGCAGGCGGAACAGACGGCGAGCGCGGATGCGACCGAAATCGAATCCATGGTGCTCTCCGTCGTGTGTGAGAAGACGGGGTATCCGGTGGAGATGATCGAGCTGGACATGGACCTCGAAGCCGATCTCGGCGTGGACTCGATCAAGCGTGTGGAGATCGTCGCCGCGCTTGAAGAACGGCTTGCAGGTTTCGGTGGCGTCGCGCCTGAGCACATGGGCGACATCCGGACCCTGCGGCAGGTCGTCGGGTTCGTGGCGGCTGATCTCGGGCGAGAAGAGACGCCGGCGGCGCGCGCGGAATCCGCAAGCGCCCAGCCGTCCGGATCGAGCGAGGCCGGCGCTGCACCGAACGCCGACGGCTTTTCGAAGATGCTCCTGGAAGTCGTCTCGGAGTTGACCGGCTACCCGGTGGAGATGCTGGACCTCTCGATGGACCTGGAGGCCGATCTGGGGATCGATTCGATCAAACGCGTCGAGATCCTCGCGGCGGTCGAGGCCCGCGAGCCGGGCTTGCCGCCGGTCACGCCGGAACACATGGGCGATCTGCGGACGCTTGCGCAGATCGTCGCCTATTGCGCGGGCGGCGCGGAGAACGCAACGCCGACGGACGCGAAGACGGAACCCCGGCCGGCGGAACCGGCCGACGCGGCAACCGATCCTGCGCGAGCCGTCCCGGGCGCGGCGGCGACATCCGA
>JBHHUY010000195.1:0-5743 GCA_046753965.1 Phycisphaerae bacterium | reverse complement strand
CACAAGGCCGGCGTCGTCGGCGATACGGTCGGCGACCCGTTCAAGGACACCTCCGGCCCGTCGCTCAACATTCTGATCAAGCTGATGAGCATGGTCAGCGTGGTGTTCGCGGGCCTGATCGTGGCCTATGGACCGAAGATCGGCGCCCTGCTGGGGCTGGGAGGCTGACAGACCGGGTGACCGACCGCCATCGTGCGGCGGTCGGATGGAGAGGCGCCCGCGGCTGGACGCGCCGTCAGGTCGTCCGCTGCGCGCCGAATCGGGCCGAGAGGGGAAAACAAGGGTCATGGCAGGCAAACAGGACCTCCTCAAACACGTCGAACAACTCGGGCTCGATCCGACGGTCAAGCCGTCCGATCGCCTCAGCGCGAAGCCCGCGCGATCCAACGAGGCCGCGCGGCGCTTCGCCATCGACTGTGCGCGGATCATGGCCGACGACCGTTGCGAGGAGATCGTCGTGCTCGATTTGCGCGGTGTCAGTCCGGTGTGCGATTTCTTCGTCCTCGGAAACGGCACATCGGATCGCCAGATGCGCGCGGTGACGGACGAAATCCGGGAGATGGCCAAGGCGCAAGGCGAGAAGCCTTACAGCACCGGTGGTTATGAAGAAGGCACCTGGATCGTCGCCGACTACGTGGACGTCGTCATACACCTGTTCAACGAGGAGCAGCGGGCCTACTACGACCTGGACTCGCTCTGGGGCGACAGCCCCCGTGTCAGGTGGGAGCGGTGAACCGTTCCTTCCACGAGCGCCCGGCTTGCCGTCCGGCGGCCCTTCCGTGCTTCACGAATCTCTCCGCCTCCGTATGATGTCGGCATGATCTCTCTGCTTGCTCAGATCGGTGCGCAGGTCTCGGCGGCCATGGAGGCCGCGTTCGGAGAGGCGGTCCGCGGCGCGGCCCCCCTGGTCCGCCTCGCGGGTGATCCGAAGTTCGGCGACTACCAGTCTAATGTGGCGATGGGGCTGGCGAAGAAACTCGGCGCCAAGCCGCGCGACGTCGCCGCGAGAATCGTCGAGCAACTGGCCGCGTCGCCTTCGGCCGGCGCGATGCTCGATGATGCCGAGGTTGCCGGGCCGGGGTTCATCAACCTCCGCCTCGCGGACGCGTTCATCACACGATCGCTCGAATCGATTCCCGCCGCCGGCTCGGAAGATCGGCTGGGCATCGACATCGTGAACGAAGCGGACCGGCGCACCGTCGTGATCGACTACTCCTCGCCGAACGTCGCGAAGGAGATGCACGTCGGCCATCTGCGGACAACCGTTATCGGCGACACCATCGCCCGCGTCATCGCCTTTCAGGGCCACCGCGTCATCCGACAGAACCACCTCGGCGACTGGGGCACACAGTTCGGCATGGTGATTCTTGCGTACTGGCACCTGTGCATGGCAAAGCACCGGCAAGAAACCCCGGCCGATTTCCGGCGCCTGACGGACGAACTCGGGGCCGCCGATGCAGCCGCGCGGCTCCGGCTGCTCAAGCAGCGGTGCGCGATCCATCAGGAGAATCTCCGGCGCGACCCGGACGGCTCGCGTGAGTTTCACCCCTATTTGAAAGACCTGCGACCGCGATTCGAGGACCTGCTGCCGATGTACAAGTACGTCAGCACGGTCGAGTCAGCCGCGAAGGGGATCGACGATCCCGAGTTGATGATCACCGATCCGATCACCGGCGAACGCACCCACCTCTCGGAGGTTTCGAAGCGGGTCGCCGCCATCCTTCAAGGCAAGACCGCGCGGCCGAATGACCAGGAGCTTGAAGCCTGGCGAAAGGCCAAGGCCGCGACCCTTGAAGAGTGCAACCGCATCTATCGCCGGCTCGGTGTTCTCCTTTGCGATGAGGACGCCTGCGGCGAGAGCTTCTACAACGCCTTGCTGCCGGGCGTCGTGGAAGAGTTGCAAGCGGTCTTGCGAACCACCGAAGGCCAGGAGGCGGAGATCAGGGCGATCTGCCGGGAGGACCGCGGCGCCGTCTGCGTGTTCTTCGAGAAAGCCGACGGATCGCCCGTGTTCAAGGGACCGACCGGCGACCCGTTGCCGATGCTGATCCGGAAGTCCGACGGTGCGTCGCTCTACGCGACCACCGATCTGGCGGCGATCCTCTACCGTGTTTCTCATTCGGAGCACCATCCGATCGCGCTGCGCACCGAGTCATTGCGGCAGACGCTGGGCGCGGAGCCCTACCACGGCGGGCTCGGCGCCGATCGGGTCATCTATGTCGTCGGCGCGCCGCAGAAGATGCATTTTCAGATGCTGTTCGCAACGGCTCGCGCCCTGGGCTGGACAAAGAAGCCCGGCGCGACGGTGGCCCTGGAACACGTCAGTTTCGGTTCCGTCCTCGGAGAGGACCGCCGGATGCTCCGAACGCGAAGCGGCGAAAGCGTCAAGCTGAAAGACCTGCTCTCTGAAGCCGTCCGCCGGGCGGAGGACCAGTTGCGCCGGACCGAGGCCGATCCGGAAAAACGTCGCGGCTTTCCCGACGACGAAGTCCGGCGCATCGCGGAGACCGTCGGCATCGGGGCGGTGAAGTACGCGGACCTGAGCCAGAACCGAAACACGGACTATGTCTTCAATTGGGAGAAGATGCTCTCGCTGCAAGGCAACACGGCGCCCTACTTGATGTACGCCTATGCGAGAATCCGGTCGATCTATCGCAAGGGGCAGGAAGCGACGCCGCTCGACGCACAGCCCGCCGAGACTCCCATTGGTTTGCAGCACGCGGCCGAGCGCGATCTCGCCTTCACGCTTCTCCGCCTGGCGGAAGTGATCGACACCTGCGCCGAGACGCTGCTTCCCAACGGTCTGTGCGAATACCTCTACAACCTCGCGGGGCGATTCATGGTGTTTTACGAATCCTGCCCCGTGCTTCGCGCGGCCGACGACCGAACCCGCGCCTCACGGTTGAGGCTCTGCGATCTGACGGCGCGGGCCTTGCACATCGGTCTGGATCTGCTGGGTATCGGGACGCTCGAGCGGATGTAGCACGCCGGTGCCTGTCTGGATCCCCGGGAGTCAGCTCGCCGCGGCTTCGGCCGCCGATCCAGAGAGAACCGGATCGGGCAACGCGGCATCGAGAAAACCGCGGTTCCGCGTGGCGCAGCCCACGCAGGCGCCGCACGGCGTGTGTCCCGACGATACGCACGACCAGGTCAGGCCGAAGGGGGTTCCCAGCCGGTTGCCCAGCTTGACGATTTCGGTGCGCGACAGGTCGATCAGCGGGGTCTCGATGGCGATCGGGCGGTCCACGCCGACCACCGAGAAGCCATGCCGGCACAGCTCAATGTGCTCGCGGGCATAATCGGGAAACATGTCCGCGGTCCGCGGGGCGGGGGGGCCGAGGTTCTCGCTCACACCCAGGTAGATCTTCGACGCGCAGATGACCGAGGCCCAGGTGAACCCGACGCCGAGAAGCGTCTGGATCAGGCCGGGGATATAGCTGTTGCTGCCGCCCGCGCCGATCGCGAGGGCGTCCTGGAGTTGAAGCTTCCGGCTGACCCGGGCATTTCCGCCGATGGCGGCGAAGTGGGGCATCTGCACCAGCAGTTTCTGGTGGGCGTTGAAGAAGGCCGCCTGTTTCTCGAAGAGATCCGCCTCGCGCCGTTCCGCGCGATGCTCAAACCGGACATGGAGGAAGGCAAGGCGCAGCCCTTCGTTCGACTGTCGCGCGATGCTCGCCGCGACGGCGCTGTTCAATCCTCCCGAGCAGAGGACGACTGCTTTTTCTGTAGCCATGAGTTGGATGCTCCTGTCGCTACATCGGTCAGCACGGGCGCGGGGTTTGGCGAGCAATCCGTGGGAGAGGAAGCGGAATCATGGAGTCGAAGCGATGGACCGATAAGAGCCTGTCCCACAACCTGCCGTGGTACGGGCTTTTTCCGCGACACAGGCCTCTGATGTGGCACGGGCTTCTCTTGTGGGACGGGCTTTCGAACCGCGGGGAAACACCGGCGGGACGCCGGCGCCACGGTCTCGGGCAAAGCGCGTGGTTCGACCGTCGGTTCTCGGTTCGGCGGTCGGCAGCTCAGCCCTGCCCGGACCGAAACCCGGCGACGAGTGCGAAGCGACCCGCCTCCGCGCCCTCGCGACGATACGAATAGAACCGCTCGTCGCTCATCGTGCAGATCGAGGCGACGCTGATGTTCGCCGGCGCGACGCCCGCGCGGATCAACTGATCGACGTTCGCTGCTCGAAGGTCGAAACGCCAAACGCCGCCGGCGTCAGGATGAAAGAAACGGTCCGCCTCAGGCAGTCGGGCCAGGGCGATTCGGCGGACCTCGTCGCCCACGACGTAGGCGCTCGGCCCCGCGCACGGGCAGATGCCGGCAATCAATCGGGCGGGATCGACATCGAACGCTTGCCGAAGCCGGCGCACCAGTTCGGTGGTGATTTCCGCGACGGTCCCTCGCCAACTTGCATGCGCCGTTCCGAAGACGCGCCGGCGGGGTTCCACCAGAAGGACGATCGGGCAGTCGGCGGAAAACTGCATCACCGGCACGTCCGGGAGGTCGCAGACCAGGCCGTCGATGAACCGCAGGGCCGTTTCGCGGCCTTCGCGCCCCGCCCCCACGTCGGCGGGGCGGACGCGGAGCACATGCGGGCTGTGGACCTGCTCGGGGGCGGTCAGGTGGTCGAACGGGAGTCCGAGAAACCGGCAGACGCGCCGCCGGCGGTCGATCGTCTTCTCGACATCCGGGCCGCAGTGCGTCGCCATGTTCCAGGGCCGGGACGTGACGGCGTGGGCGAAGTCGTCGATCGCCGCGAACGTCGGAAACTGAAACAGACAAGTGTCTTCGAAAGGGACGGCCGTCAGTTCGACTGTTCGGTCGAATGCGCACGAGACGTGCCGGCGGTTCATTCGGTTACCTTCAGCAGAATCTTGATGTGCTCGGGCCGCGCCGCCAGGTCCAGCGCCGCCGGGCCGTCGGCCAACGGCATCTGTCGCGTGACCAGGCTGAGGACGTCGATCTGTTTTCGCGCCAAGGCGCTGAGCGCCTCGCCAAAGGGACCGCACCGGCTGCCGAGCAGGGTCACTTCGTTGACCACCAGCGGAGAAAGATCGAGCGGGGCGTCGGCTCGGCAGGTCGTCTTCATCACGACGGTTCCCCTTGGCCGGACGAGGTCCAGCGCGAGGCGGATCCCCTCCGGTTCGCCGGTGCAGTCGACCACCACATCCTGATCGTGCTTCCGCGGCAGGTCTTCGACGCGGGCGGTGCGGATTCGCCGTCGATCGAGCAGCCCGAGCGTCCTGGGGTTTCGCCCGATCGCGATGAGCCGGCAGCCGGCCTGCGCCAGTACCTGCGCCACGAGCAAGCCGAGCCGTCCCGTCCCCACGACAGCCACGGTCATCCGTCGCTCGATCTGCACCTGGCGAATCACCTGATAGGCGGCGGCCAGCGGCTCGGTGAACACGGCCTCCTCGTCGCTGACGCCGTCCGGCACTTCCAGGCAGTTTTCCTCGGGCAGCGTGAGGAACGCCGCGAAGGCACCCGGTCGGCCGCTGATTCCGAGAACGGTCCGGCGGCGGCAGTGGCTCGACAACCCTCGCGAGCACATGTCGCAACGCCCGCAGACGCAGTTGATCTGTCCGACCACCCGCTTGCCGGCCAGCTTGGTCGAACCGGCCGCGACCGTTCCCACGAACTCGTGGCCGAGGATGCCCTCGAAGCCGCCGTAGCCCCGGATGATCTCCAGGTCGGTCGAACAGATGCCTGCGAGGTGGACGCGAACCAGCACCTCTCCCTC
>JBHHUY010000194.1:0-5746 GCA_046753965.1 Phycisphaerae bacterium | reverse complement strand
GGACGCTACGAAGAAGGACTGCGCCGTCATCCGCCTGAACTGTCGTGGCCCCCCTCAACCCCTTCTCGACGCCGGCGCCATTGCAATCGGCGGTCTCGGTTCGTATGCTAGGAGGAGTGCCTCCCAAGAGTCGCGTGGCACCGCCGTCGCGGCGGTGCGGACACGGGCGGGATGCCCGTGCCACAAGGTTTCAGGACGCACTCTGGGTGTCAGACAGGCAAGAGGTTGAACGTGGTTGTTTCCCTGCCATGCTCGACCACCGGGAGCAGCAGTTCGTTGAACCGATAATCTGAACCCTGGGAACCCAGTGGTGTATGTCTGCCGGGCGAACTCCGACCTGTTCGGAGAGGTCCGGCCTTCCCGCGCGGTGCCCACCTTCTGCTGAGGGGTTCAAGAATTGGCTTCCGGCCGGCATTGCGGCGGAGAAACGACCTTACATCACAAGACTCGTCCCACTCGCGTGGGACGGGTTTTGTTTTGCGCGGATCGTCTTCACCCCCCCGCCGCCTCGACGCCGAACCAGGCCGGCGCCAGCCACAGCCCGGCGCGCAAGATGCCCAAGGTGTAAAGCCCGGCGACGACGTCATCCAGGACCACGCCCCAACCGCCGGGCAGCTTGCGTTCAATCCAGTTCGCGGGCCAGATCTTGGCGATGTCGATCGCGCGCTCGATGAAAAAGGCCGCCGCCACCAGTTGCCATGTGACGGGCAACCCGACCAGACTGAAGAGGTACCCCGGCAATTCGTCGATGACATTCTTCTTGCTGTCCTTCTCATCGAGAATGCGATCGGCCTGTTGGGCGACGTAGACGGCGCCCAACGTGAACAGGATTACCGCGACGACGTAGGCCGGCCAGGAAGGCGTGAGCACGATCGCCATGAGGAGATACAACGGAATCCCGACGACCGCCACGGCCACGGTGCCCGACGCGACAGGAACAAACCCGAGGTATCCGAGCGAACCGACCAGCAGCAGCAGGCGGTCCGCCGGCCCGCGACGGGGCAACGCTTCGGCGGTTTCGTTCGTCGGCGGGGGGTTGTTTTCATCCATGATGGCGGGGTCCGGTCGCGCGAGCGGCAGGCGTGCGGCTCTCCATGTCGATGCCGCGGGGGTCAATGACCGCGGAGGATCGCCTCCAGTTGCTTCATTCGCTCAGGGGCGATGTGCTCCGGGCGGGTCCAGATCGCCAGCGACAGAGCGTCTTGACAGGCACAGGCGGGCGGAGGCGCCTCGGCGATGGCGGCCAGCGCGGCCCGGATGAGTCGGACGCAGTTTGCCGTCGCGGCTTCGACGTTGCCGAGGATTTCTCGGAGCAACGTCCGCTTGTCGAGCGCGGCATCATGCGGTCGCCAGCAGTCATAATCGGTCGGCAACGCGATGAGGGCATAGCAGATCTCCGCCTCGCGGGCGAGCTTCGCCTCTGGCATGCAGGTCATGCCGATCAGGTCTCCGCCCCAGGCACGGTGCATCCGGCTCTCGGCGACCGTGGAGAACGCCGGGCCCTCCATGCAGACGTACGTCCCTCCTTCGTGCAGGGTCGCGTCAACGGCGTCGCCCGCGGCGAAGAGAATCTTCCGCAAGGTCGGGCAGAAGGGCTCCGCAAACTCGACGTGGGCGGCGAGGCCCGGTGTGTCGAAGAACGTCGTGGCGCGGCGTGTGGTCTTATCGATGACCTGGTCCGGCACGACCAGGTCGCGCGGCCGGATCTCCTCGCGCAGGCTACCGGTCGCGCCGCTGGCGAGAATGTGGGTCGCGCCGAGCGACTTGAGTGCGTAGATGTTCGCTCGATAGGGCACCGCCGAGGGCGGCAGGGTGTGCGTCGATCCGTGGCGCGGCAGGAAGGCCACATCGACACCCTGCCAGGTGCCGAGCGTGACCGGGGCGCTCGGCTTGCCGAAGGGGGTCTCGATCCGGCGGGCCTGACCGGCCACTTCCACGACGAGGGCCTGGCCGAGTCCCGTGCCGCCGATCAATCCGATGAGGGGTCTTGCCATGTTTCGCTTCCGTCGCGGACGGACACCGACCGTCGGGTCTCGGCCCACTATCGCCAGGAGTCGGTCGCCGGTCAAATCCCGCGCGGAGGCGTCCCGAGGCGACGCGATTGCCCCTAGAATACGGTCGATGCCGACCCCACGCGAGAAACTCACCTCCGAAGAGCTGGCGATTGTGCTCAGCAACTACGACCTGGGGATCGTCCGGGAGGTGGTGGAGTTCGCGCGCGGCTCCCATGCGGCCGCGAAGGTCATCGTGCGGACGGATCGCGGCCGGTTCCTCATCAAGCGCCGGCCGGTGGGCAAGGACGATCCCTATCGGGTGGCGTTCGCCCACTCCTTGCAGCGCTATCTCGCGTCGAAGAACTTTCCACTGCCGCATCTCATCGGCACGCGCGACCAGAACAACTCGATGTTGAAAATCGGAGAGGCGGTCTTCGAAACCTTCGAGTTCATCGAGGGAGAGCCCTATCGCGGCGGCCTGGTCGCGACGTATGAATCGGGCAAGACCCTCGGACTCTACCACGCGCTCGTGCGCGAGTTCCACCCGGAGTGGGAACCGCCCCGCGGGCACTATCACAACGCGCGGATGGTCTACGACGCCTTCAAGCCCATCGGAGAGATGCTGATCCAGCGCCCGAACATGCACGGCCGCGAGAAAGAGCTGATCGCGCTGCTGCGCGGTCTCCGGCAGGCCTACAAGCAGGCCGCTCAGGCCGTCGACGAACTGGGCATGAACGAGTGGGAGTCCCAGATCGTGCATTCCGACTGGCACCCGGGCAACATGCTGTTTGAGAAAGAGCACGTGGTCGCGGTGATCGACTACGACGCGGCGCGGGTTCGCCCGAGGGTCATGGACGTGGCCAACGGGTGTCTCCAGTTTTCGATGGTGACCGGCGGCCGCGACCTGTCCACCTGGGAGGCGCGGACCGACGTGATCCGCGCCAAGCGCTTCCTGCGGGGCTACGACGAGGTGAACATGTTGAGCAAGGCGGAGCTCAAGACGATTCCACACCTGATGCAGGAGGTGTTGATCGCGCAGGCGATGCAGCCGATCCTGCGGACCGGTACATTCGCCGGGCTGGACGGCTTCGAGTTTCTCAAGGTCATGCTGGGCAAGGTGAACTGGCTGAAGGAGAATCCGTCGTTTGTGGACCTGGACATCAAGGAGGGCTGAGAGGCATGCCCGACATCGTCGTCAGATTCTTTGGACCGGCCCGCGACCTGGCCGGCGAGAACGAGATCAGGCTGACCGTGCCCGAAGGCGAGACGGTCGGAAATGTGGCGGGGCTGCTGTCCGAGCGCTATCCGAAGTTGGGTGCTGCGCTCGGCATCCGGCTGGCCGTCAATCGGGCGTATGCCGCGATGAATCAGGTGCTGGCCGACGGAGACGAGGTCGCGGTGATTCCGCCCGTCTCGGGCGGCGCGCCGACGACCCGAGTGTCGCTCACACAGGAGGAGATTGACCCACGGGCCCTGGCGGCCGAGATGCTTCAGGACCAAGCGGGGGCGATCGCGTCGTTCGTCGGCGTCGTGCGGGCGGAAGTGTCGGAAACGGGGAAGGATCTCGCGGCGCTCGAGTACCACGCCTATGAGGAAATGGCGATGGAGCAGATGCGGGCCATCCGCCGGCGCGCGGGCGAAAAGTTCGAGATTCTCGACGCGGCAATCGTCCACCGGCTGGGCCGACTCCCCCGGGGAGAGACATCTATCGGCGTGGTGGTCGTCGCCGCGCACCGCGAGGCGGCCTTCGATGCTTGCCGATGGATCGTCGATCGCATGAAGGAGGATGTCCCGATCTGGAAAAAGGATTGCTGGGCCGACGGTTCGGCGAGCTGGGTGGAACCGAGATGATGATGCGTTTCTTTCATGCCTTGGCAACGACGGCGGCGGGCGTCTGGTTCGGCGGGATGATCCTCATCGCGATCGTGGCGGCCACCACCTTCGGTGAAATGCGGAAGACCGGCGTGGATCACCCGAATGCCATTGCAGGCCAGGTGATGGCGAAGAACTTCGCGCGGTTCGACACGATCCAGATCGTCTGCGCCGCGGTCATTCTGCTCTGGCAGATCATGCAACTGGTGATTCGAGGTCGAACGGCGCTCGACTGGCTTCGGCTGGTGCCCATCGTGCTGGCGTCCGGCCTGCTCGCCTACAGTGTCTGCGTCCTGACCCCGAAGATCCTCAGCCTGCAATCGACCGTCGCCGGGGCGGACGCGGAGGCCGCGGCGCGGGCCGTCTTCGATGACTTTCATCGATCCGCCGTGCGGGTCTCTCAGATCAACCTCGTCCTGCTGGTGGTGATTCTGATCACCCTGGCCTGGCAACGACCCGATGCCCGGCCTGCGACCGGAGATGCCGGCGCCCCGCCGGCGCCCGCGGAAGGAGCCCCTCGTTGAAGAAGAAAACGGTTCGGTCGGCGCCGGCGCGGAAACGCACCGGAACCCGCCGGGAATCCGCAGCCGCCCGCGCCGCCCGGGGGAGAAAGATTCTCGCTGCGCTGCGCAAGCAGTATCCGGCGGCGGACTGCGCGCTGCGCCATCGGTCGGCCTTTCAGTTGCTCGTCTCGACGATTCTCTCGGCGCAATGCACGGACGACCGCGTGAACCAGGTCACGCCGGAGCTCTTCAAGCGCTATCGAACACCTCGAGATTTCGCGGCGGCGGATCCCGGTGAATTGGAAGCGGTGATCCGGTCGACGGGGTTTTTCCGAAACAAGACCCGAAACATCATGGGGGCCGCCCGGGTTCTGGCCGAGCGCTTCGGCGGCCGCGTGCCCGACACGATGGAGAACCTGCTCCAGTTGCCCGGCGTGGCGCGGAAGACGGCGAACGTGATCCTCTCGACGTGGTTTCAGAAGAACGAAGGTTTCGTGGTCGACACGCACGTGGGTCGCCTCGCCGAGCGGTTGGGGCTGACCTGGCGGGCCCGCGACAGCAAGGATGCCGTGAAGATCGAACAGGACTTGATGGCGGTCTTTCCACAGACGGCCTGGGGGTTTCTCGGGCATGCACTGATCTGGCATGGGAGGCAGGTCTGTTCGGCACGAAAGCCGGACTGCGCGAGGTGTTCGCTCGCTGCGCTGTGCCCGTCCGCGTGCTCATTGGACGGCGCCGCCAAGCCGCGCGGTGAGAGGCCCGCAAAGGCACGTCGCGCTTCAGGCGAACCTCGACAATCAAGGTCGTAGCCGACTCCCGGCTCTGCCCACCCTGCAGGCGTCGCGCCCCCCGGCGCGGCGGGATGCTCGCGGCCGACAGTCTGAGACTCAACCCGCACGCCGTCCTACTATCGCCGCGCCGCACTGAATGAACCCCTCCATCCAAAGCCCATCGACGGCCGTCCACGGACCGGGCCGGCCTCGGCTGCCCGTCCCGGTGGCTCTGCGCAGGCAGGGCAAACCGGCACGGCCATGGCTACCCCGGATCTCCGACCAGGATAAACGCGGCCCAGTAGTAGGGGTGGTCGTAGGGTTTAGACTCTTTGGCGCCGCCCAGCGGTGAGACGGCGGTGCCCGGTCGGCCGCGGCTGGCGAGTTGATCTTCTTCAAGGTGCATCGCTTGCAGGGTGCGGTCACGCTCCGGCAGCGTCATGCCGCGAAGCCATCGTTTCGCCTCGCGCAGGGCCGTCGCCTTCGGCATCGGCGTGCCGGGTGCGTAGTCATCGCCGGCGACGGCTCGGGTCTCGTCGAATCGGCCCAGCAGGTTCTCATAGAACCGCCGCATGAGGAGCATCGTCGCCGTGTCATCGACCTTCCA
>JBHHUY010000193.1:0-5814 GCA_046753965.1 Phycisphaerae bacterium | reverse complement strand
AGCAGATCACGACGGGCGAAGGCGGCATGATCACGACGGATGACGATGAGATCGCCCGACTCTGTCGGTCGATGCGCAACCAGGGGCGCGACACGGGGATGGCCTGGCTATCGCATGAGCGCCTGGGCTACAACTATCGGCTCAGCGACATCGCCTCGGCCATCGGGGTCGTCCAGATGCGCCGGATCGACGAAATCCTGGGTCGGCGGGCGCGGGCGGCCGACTGGTATCGCCAACGCCTTTCGGGAGAAGATCGCGTTTCGATCCAGCACGTCCCCGAACATTGTCGAATCAGTTGGTTCGTCTTCGTCGTCAAGCTGGCGGACGACTACGCCGAGGACGACCGGGTCCGGATCATCGAGCAGCTTCGCGAACGCGGCATCGGGTGCAGTAACTACTTCGCGCCGATCCACCTCCAGCCGTTCTATCAACGAGCATTCGGATACAAACAGGGCGATTTCCCCGTCTGCGAGCGCGTTGCCGCCCGGACCATCGCCCTGCCGTTTCACTGCGGCCTGACGGAGTCGCAGGTGGAAGAAGTCTGCACGACCTTGAAGTCGCTGCTCTGAGCGACCGGCCGCTCACTTCACGCGCGTGACGACCAGCGTGATGTCGTCTGCCAGTGGGGCCAACCCCGCGAAGCGGCGAACGTCCCAGAGGAGTTGTTGCGCGATGACGGCGGTCGTGAGCGCCGGCCGGGCAAGTCCGTGCCGGAGGATCGACGCGTGCAGCCGGTCGCGCCCGTACGCCTTCTCGTCGTAGTTCAGGGCCTCGAGCACGCCGTCGGTCACGAGGATCAGCAGGTCTCCCGGTTCAAGGGCCTGCTCACCACTGGTGTAGCTCGCCTCCGAATCGAGGCCGAGCACGAGTCCGCCGGCATCGAGCCGGCGGATCGAGTCGCCGCGCAGCAGGAGCAGCGGCTCGTGACCCGCATTGCAATAGCGCAGCGCGCGTCCGTCTGAACTCAACACACCGTAAAAGGTCGTGACGAACTCGCTGGGAAGGGTGTCGGCGCAGAGGCGTCGATTCACCTGCCGGATCACCCGGCTGGGATCGCGGTCGCGCTCGGCGTGCGTTCGCAGCGCGGCGCGGGCGCTGGCCATGATGAGCGACGCCGGGACGCCCTTGCCGACGACGTCCGCGATGACGATCCCGATCTCGCCGTCGGGGAACTCGATGAAGTCGTAGAAATCTCCGCCGAGATCGAAACTGGGCTCATAGACGCATTCGAACTCATAGCGAGGTCGGGTCGGCGGCCGGGCGGGAAACATCCGCCGTTGGACGTCCGCGGCGAGTTTCACCTGTCGGTCCAGGCGCTCCGCGTCCCGGGCTTCCCGCCGAAGCCTGGCATTCAGAATCGCGGCCGCCACCTGGGATGCGAGGGCCTCCATGAGCACCGCGTCAAACGGCGAGAAGGCGCAGACGCGCCCCATGTACGCCCGCATCACGCCGAGCGGCACGCCGGCACAGGCCAGCGGGGTGACCAGCGCGCTGACCAGCCCCTCGGAGCGCGCCTTGTCTCGATAGTAGGTGCGCGAGTCGGTTCTCAGGTCGCGGACGTAAACGGTTTCCCCGTTCAGGGCCGCGCGATCGATCGGGCTGTCGGCGGCGGGAATCGGGTCTTTGTCGAGATAATCGGCCGAGAGGTTACAGACCGATGCGATTCGCAATACGCCGGTGTCCTCGTCGAGCAGGCGGATCGCCGACGCCCGTACACTCATCGTCTCGACAAGCTGCCGGGTGGCGACGTCGAGGAGTTCCTGCAATTCACCGTGACCGGCGAGTTTGGACGCCACGTCGTGGACGGCTGCCAGATCGTCGATCCGGCAACGCAACTGGTAAGCATTGTGGCAAAGCTGGGCGATCGTCTGGGCGAGCTGCCGGACAAAGGCGATCGCGGGCGACAGGTCCGCCTCATGCCGGGGTTGCAGCCGACGGGCGGCGGCCCGGAGTTCATCCGGAGAGAGGCCGTGCTCCTGAGCCAGCGTGGTCACTTCGTCCTCGGCGAGGGGCTGCTCCGGCGCGGCGCCGACGACAATCGTCCCGAGGTGCTGCCCGGTGAGGAAGATCGGCGCGACGAATTGCGAGAGACCCGCGTGGCAGCAGGCGTGATGCGGGGCATCCGAATCCCGGGCTAGCCCGGCGCACTCGGCGTCGCTGGCCCGACAAGCCGCTGATCCCGACGGCGTGGATTGGAGCACCCGGCAGAACTGAGGCAATCTGGAGGGCTGAGTGATGGGGCGGCCGGCTGGGTCATGGAAGGACGCGGGCAGACCGGTCAAGGTCGCGAATCCATCCTGGAGGGACTGGAGCGCGGCGACATCGAGGAAGTCGGTCAGCGCCGGCTCGTTGGGTTCGGTCAACGCCTTGTCCGGGGGGTTCATCGCTGCCGCCGCGTCTTGCGTGGCCTCGCCCTTTCGCACGCTTCGATTGCCGTGGTTCACCAAGGTGGGCTCGATCATGTTCCGGTCGCCGCGCTGGCGGTGCGTCTCCGGCGGGGCGGCGTGGTTCCACGTCCGACACCGGTCTATGATACGGCCGATGGAACTGGTTCGCTACGCCAAGTATCGCGGGAAGCTCGCGCGCGAGGTCCTGTTGCTGCGCGGCCTGCCGTGCACCTGGAGCCGATGCTCATTCTGCGACTACATCGACGACAACACGACCAACCTCCGCTTGATCGAGCGCGTCGCCGAAGAGAACCTCGCGAAGGTCACGGGCGAGTTCGGCCGCCTGATGGTGATCAACAGCGGCTCGATCCAGGAACTGCCGCACTCGGTTCAGGAGCGGATCCGCGAGCAGATCCGGGCCGCCGGCATTCGCGAATTCTGGGCGGAATCCTACTGGGCCTATCGGCGGCAATTCGAGCAGACGCGGCAGTTCTTCGGCGTTGAAACCCATCTCTTCCTCGGCGTCGAGACCTTCGACGACGACCTGAGAAACGGCGTGCTTAACAAGGCGATGCACTGGTCCGGGCCCGACGAAGTCGCCGCCGCGACGGATTCGATCTGTCTGCTGATCGGCTTCAAAGGTCAGACGCCATCGACGGTCCGCCGTGACATCGACATCCTCTTGAACCGGTTCAAGTACGGAATCATCAATCTGTTCACCGCCAACCGGCTGAGTGAGGGGCTCATGGATACGGAGCTCAAGTCGTGGTTCCAGGAAGCGTTTAGTTGGCTCGAGAACGAGCCGAACGTGAACGTGCTCTGGTCAAACACGGACCTCGGCGTCGGTTGAATCCGACGGGCCGCGGGCGCCTGCCGCCGCCCGACCAGGCGCCCGCGGACCGGCCGGCCGTGGGTTTCGTGCGGTGCCCTGCGAACGAACCGGCGTTTGACGAACTCAGAAGGGCAAATCATCGCCCGGCGACGATTCGGGCTCGAAGCGCGGCGCTTTCCGGCGTTGCGCCCGAAGCGGGTTCCACCGGCGGAGGCGCTTCTCCTCGATCGGGAACCGGTACCGGCCGGGGTGCGTCACCCAACTCGGCAAGACGAGCGGCGGGATCGGGTACTCCTCCAGGCGGGTCTGCATCGTGCGACTCCGCCGGCGCCCGGCGTAGGAACGACGCGACCACCGCTTCCAGATGTATTCCTGCACGTCCACGGTCAGCTTCTCGACGTCCCTGGGCCGACAACAATCGCGATAGGCCCGTGGCTGGCCGGTGTTTTCGGCGCATGGACAAGGTGCGTCGGGCGCGACCCGCCCCAGCCGCTCGTAGTGGGGTCGGAGCGGCGGCGGTCGAGAACCGAAACGAAGCACACAAGCGGCCACAACCAGCAGAACGACGAATGCGAGGAGCCCGAACAACAGGAGACCACCCAACCGGGCCGCGAAGAGTGGATTAGCCAGGAGCGGTTGGAACGTGGGCTCAGCCACCGGGCGACTCCATTTCGTGATCAACCGCGCCGCTGCGGCCGGCCCCGACCGTGCGATTCGGCTCTCCCACCATCCCAACGATGCCGTGACGCCGGCTTCCGGAGGGTGTGTGTCGCTGCTCGAAGAGCGGAGAACAGTTTCCGAGACGGCGGCTCCCGGGTCCAGTCGTCTCAAGATTCGTCATCGAACCGACGGCGCCGCGAGTTCCGTTTCAAGCCTCGAACTGCTACACTACAATACGGGAGGAGGTCGATGCAGGGCAGCGGAGGCTCGCATCGACGGGTGCGCGCGGGTGATTCCGCGCGGCGACACCCCATCACCCACCCATCGAGGAATCAAGCATGGTCGCTGAATTGACGGTCCTGGAGAATCCCGACGCTCTACTGGGAAAGCCGGGGTTTGCCCGGAGCGGCTGCGACCCCCACGCGCGGTGCGGCAACGGGCTCGAGAAGATCTACCCGACCTGCGCCGTCCGCTACGGTTACATGCGCTACATCGGCGAGTTCAAGTACGCGCCGAACATCCTGTTCAATTGTGGGGCCAAGGTCGTCATCCAGACCCATCGGGGCATGGAACTCGGCGAACAGGTGAGCCTGACCTGCAGCGGCTGCGACAAGTCGGTCAGCCGCGAACAGATTCTGAACTACGTCAAGCAGAGTGGGACGGAGTTCATGCAACTCAAGGCGGGCAGAATCCTCCGCCTCGCGACGGCCCAGGACATCGACGAGCAGAGACACCTGGACCGGGAGGCCGCCAGGGAGATGGCCTGGGCCAAGGGACTGGCTCGAGAGATGAACCTCGATATGAAGTTCGTCGCCTGCGAACACCTGCTCGGCGGAGAACGGATCGTCTTTCACTTCATGGCCGAGGGACGTGTTGATTTCCGAGAACTCGTCCGACAATTGGCCCGGGAGTACCACACCCGAATCGAAATGCACCAGGTCGGCGCGCGAGATGAAGCCCGGCTGGTCGCCGACTACGAGATTTGTGGGAGAGAATGCTGCTGCAAGAACTTCCTGAAGAAGCTTCGACCCGTCGGCATGAAGATGGCCAAGCTCCAGAAGGCGACGCTCGACCCATCCAAGGTCTCGGGCCGGTGCGGTCGGCTTCGATGCTGCCTGCGATACGAACACGAAGGCTATGAGGAGCTCGACAAGAAGCTGCCGCGCGTCGGAACGCGGATTCGAACGGACCGGGGCATTGGAACCGTCCGAGACAGGCAGATTCTCACCCAGTTGCTCGTGATTCAATACGACGGCGCTCTGGATCGCGAAGCGGTGGGCGTCGAGGCCGTGCTTGAGCGCGACCTTCCCAAGCTTCCCGTCACCGCGGCGGGCGACGGCGCCGACGCGCCGCGATCGAGGAACGCGGGGGCCGGCCGAGAGCAGCGACGCCGGGGCTCGCGCCCGGCGCCGCAACGAAACGGCGGACAGCCGCGTGGCCGATCCGGCGCGGTCGAGCCCCAGGAAAACACGGCGCCTCCGGAGACGGACGCGACGAAACCGGCGGAAACGAAGCTTGATCGCGACGCCCCGGCCGCAAACGCGTCAGACGGAACCTCCTCGCCGAGGCGCCGGCGCCGGCGAGGCCGGCGGGGCCGGCGCCCCGGGAGACCCCGTTCCGGACCGCCCCAGGATTCCCAATGAAGGATACGGGGGCGCCCGGCGTCCCGACCCGGATCAGCGCAGAACTTGGAACCCGTGCGAGAGCAGAACTGAACAACGGACATCGGGGGCGGCGAGCGTCGTGCCCGTACGGCGACGAGCGGAAGAATCGGACAACCTAGACGACACGTGTCCCTCATTGATGTGCGGGGCCCTGGCGCTTCAGTGAAGCCGCTTGAACAATGTCACCCCAGCCCGAAAAAAGCGTCGCCGAGGTCGCGAAGGAACTAGGCCGCTACCCATTGGAAGCGTTCGAGTTTCTCCACCGCGGACT
>JBHHUY010000192.1:0-5835 GCA_046753965.1 Phycisphaerae bacterium | reverse complement strand
ATCCGGACCGGGTGCGGAAAGCCTGCGAAACGAAGGGCATCCCCTGCGATCTCGACCGCCTGCTGGAAGTGGATCGACGGCGGCGCGAGATTCAACAGGAGGCCGATCGCTGCCGCCGAGAAAGCAAGGAGCTCAGCGGCCAGGTCGGGCTCTACAAGAATCCCAAGAGCAGGTGGTACCAGGCCGCGCTGGCCGAGGGACGATCGGCCGAGGAACTGAAGGCCGAGGGCGATCGGATTCAGGCGCAGTCCGCCGCTCTGAAACAGAAGATCAAGAGCCTGGAGGAAGAGGAAAAGTCGATCGCCGAAACGTTCGAGGCATTGATGCTGACCGTGCCGCAGGTGCCGTCGGCGAAGACGCCGGTCGGCGCGGACGAGTCGGACAATGTGGAGGTGCGCCGCGTGGGTGAGCCGCGCCGATTCGACTTCGAGCCCAAGGACCACGTCGAACTCGGCCGGGGCCTCGGCATCATCGACATCGAACGCGGCGTGAAGCTCGCCGGCGCGCGGAACTACCTGCTTCGCGGGGCCGGCAGCCTGCTGCACCACGCCGTGCTGCGACTGGCCATGGACACGATCATCCGGCGCGGGTTTGAACCGGTCACCGTGCCGGTGCTCGTTCGGGATTCCATGATGTACGGGACGGGGTACTACCCCGGCGGCGAGGAGCAGGCCTACCGCTGCGAGCGAGACGAGAAATCACTCGTGGGCACGGCCGAAGTCTCGCTCACCGCGATGTACGGGGATGAAATCCTCGCCCTCGACGATCTGCCCGTGAAACTGGCCGCCGTCTCGACGTGCTTCCGGCGCGAGGCCGGCGCCGCGGGGAAGGACACGCACGGCATCTACCGCATTCATTTCTTCGACAAGGTCGAGCAGGTCGTCCTCTGCCGCGCCGACGACGACGAAAGCGAAAGGCATCATCACGAGATCATCGCGAACGCCGAAGCCGTCCTCCAGGCACTCGCGCTACCCTATCGCATCGTGCAGGTGTGCACCGGCGACATGGGGCAGGGAAAGATCGAGATGTACGACATCGAGACCTGGATGCCGTCACGAAACGCCTACAGCGAGACGCACAGCGCCTCGCGATTCGGTGATTTCCAGGCGCGGCGCTTGAACCTGCGCTATCGCGACGCGAACCGGAAAAACGTCTTCTGCCACACCCTCAACAACACCGTCATCGCCAGCCCGCGGATTCTGATCCCGATCCTGGAGCGCTATCAGAACGAGGACGGTTCGGTCACGGTTCCCGAAGCACTGCGGGGCTACATGGACGGTTTGGAGCGGATCGAACCGCGCTAAGGCATCGAGCGAGAATCACATGGCCGATCGCCGGGCAGGACGCGCCGGTCGGCTTTGCCGTTTGGCGGATCGCACGTTTACCTTATTCTTGCCCGACTCCTAACAGCGCGTCATGCGGGGTTCGCCGCGACGGGCAGCAGGGGTAGCGACTGAGCACGATCCGACCGTTCGGAAGCCGCCTGGGCGGGAATGCCGGGCCCGGGCCGGGCGACATCCGATTGCACATGCTCGATGGCCCAGTTGATCTCGCGCCCGGTGGCGGCATCGACCATCGGAATGCGGGCGGGTTGCAGGCCGTCCCAGAACTCGATCGGGCCGCGCTTGAGTCGGCCGGCCCAGCGAAGGAGCCGCGGAGCGGTCATCAACAGCCCGATCTGTCCGATCGCCTGAAAGAGGAATCGCTTCGGGGTGAGGGCATCTCTTCTTCGCTTCGAGAGCACCCGAATCGTATTGATCGGGTTGTAGAAGGCAAAATACGCCCGCAAGACGTTGATCTGTCGCTCCCAGGGTGTGGGGCTCTTGCTCGAGGCGACGTGATTGCCGTCCTGAAAGGCCTGTGGAATCGGTTTGCCGCCGACGGACTTGTAGACCTTTCGGGCCTCGACGGCCTCTTCAAAGTCTCGGGTTCCCACGGCGGGGCCGAGATAGGTGCATTGGTACGAAACCGCGCCCTGATCGAACAGGTAGCGCGCCTGGTTGAGCAGGCCGGAGAGATCATTCTCCGCCGAGCGAAGGGGCTGGTCGTCGCTGTGGATCATCATGGCGTTCGGCTCGATGCCGACGTCCTGCATCAGGGCGAACAGCTCGGCCGTCTTGCCCTGGCTCTGCCCCTTGTTCACGAGTTCCCCGGTGATGTCCTCGATGCCGAACCAGATCGCACTGAGACCGCCCTCGCGACACAGGGGCAGCAAGTCCCGGTTCTTGTAGACATCGAACTGGGTCGCCTCGGTATAGAAACGGATGCGCTCCCCCAGCGGGACGCCGCCCGTCCGCGTCTTGGCCAGTTCGGTCATCAACTCGACGACGGTCTCCCGGGTGTTGAAGAAGTTGTCGTCGGTGCTGAAGAACTCGACGATGCCGAATGTCTCGTGGATGTGCTTGATCTCCGCGGCAAGACGCTC
Source organism: Phycisphaerae bacterium (assembly GCA_046753965.1). Lineage (GTDB taxonomy): Bacteria > Planctomycetota > Phycisphaerae > UBA1845 > UTPLA1 > JBHHUY01. The sequence continues at coordinate 3,410 of JBHHUY010000192.1, read as the reverse complement.
GGGGCTCTTGTGCCGCCAGGTTCGCTGGTTGACCGCGGGAATCGGGCAGAACGAACAGTTGAACTTGCAGCCTTGCGTCGAGATCAACGAAGCCACGATCGACTTGCGGCCCACCTTCCTGGGGGGATATGGCGCGGGCGCGAGCCGGGTCCCGTGATGCGGCGGCTCCAGCATGCGGTAGCCGGCATCGGGCATCGGCATCTCGTCCAGATCGCGGAGCAATCGTTGCACACCCGTATTGATGGCGGCCGGTCGATTCGGATCATGGTCGGTCGGGAGATAGACGAGGCCGGGCACGTCGTCGAGGGCCCGCGCCGCACGCGCCCGCTCAAACGCACCGCGGACGGACTGGCCCGCCCGCCGGTGGTCGAGAATGACGCGCAACAGGTCCAGCAGAACGAAGACTTCGCCGGTCGAGACGCAATCGGCGCCGACGCCCGGCTCCGGGCCGATCTCGAGGTAATCGGTCGGTTCGTAGACGGCCTTGGGGCCGCCCGCCAGGATCAACGGCCGTGCGTCGCCGAGGCGATGGGCGTCGCGGATCAGATCATAGGACGGTTCCGCGTGCACCTGCATGGCGGAGACGAGCAGGACATCCGCCGGGCGACCGTCCAACACGGCCCGGCTGGGGCGGAAGCGCGGCGTCCATTGCTGAAGCACGATGCGAATGTGCTTGAAGCCCGAGGCATGCAGCACGTCGCCCAGCGTCCGTACCGAACAGGGCGCCATGCGCTTGTCGGCGTACCAGTACGGCAGCATGCGCGTACGAAAGTCAAAGGCATAGGTGATGACGATTCGCAGATCGTGGGCGTCGCGCCGCCTGCGCAGGTCTTCCATCGCGCCGAGCAGCGCCCCATCGGGTAGAAAAGTATCGTTCGGATTGCGGCGTGGCAGCTCCACGTGTACCTCCTGCCGGACTGCCCGGCCCCTGGGCGATCCATCGTAAAAGGGTTCGCCGCTGAGAGAGAACTATGTGCGGTCGATCCGTCGTCGGATGCGACACCGCGTGGGTCCAGGACCGCTCGCGGCGCCTATCACCCGAATTGTTGATCGAAGTTCCACAGAATGGAATAGCACGCATCCGGTTTCTTGGATGTAACGGCCGAGATCGAACAACGCCGGAAGTTTAGCACTGCCGGCCTCACGGGTACAGGGAAATCACCCGAGGCCGAGTTTTTCTTCTCAGGGAGGGCACCATCCAGACCGTCTGAGTCGGCCGTCGGTCGGCGTATCCATCGCTTCTACCTGTCCCTGAGCTTCGATTTGGGCGTATCATCGCAGGAGAAGTCGCCCGCGGAATCGGCCTCGCAGCATCGGCGGAAGTGTTCCGAAACCGGACGTGTGCGGCATAAGGGATCGCGATGATTCGGACTTCGGCAGACCGCGGCACGACCTGTCCCGACACCTCCGAGGGGGCTTCCTCCGGACGCGTCGGCAGGGCGACGCCCGCGTGGCCGATCGTGCTGCTCTGCCTGGGCCTGACAGGCGGACTCTTTCTCCGAACCCGCCAACTGGGGCCCGGCCAAGCCGAATTCGCTCAGCCCGCCGATCACCACAAGTACATCCACATGGCGGAGCACGATCCCTTCGGTTTTCACATCGCGCCGTTCTGCCGACGAGTGGGCGTACCGCTGCTGGCGAAGCTGATTCCAGCCCGGACGCACGCCAGTTTCGCACTGCTTGCCTTCCTGGCCGTCTCCGGAACAGGCATCGGGCTCTACGCCCTGGCGCTGTCGTTCGGCTTCCGCCGCGCCGTCGCCGCCGTCGGTGTGTTGGCCTTCTTCTCACTCGGCTGGGCGGCGAAGTTCCCGCTGCACAACGTCTACCTGCCGGACGCGATGGTTCTGCTCCTCGTAACGCTCTGTATCCTCTGCTGCCAAACGCGCAGATGGCTGCTCCTGGCAGGACTGCTTGCGCTGGGCGTCACCATCAAGGAAAGCGTCCTGCTTGTGGCGCCGATGGTGCTCGTATTGCCGTCGAACCGACACCGCGGCGCCCTGCTTCACCGGATCGCGGCGGTCCTGCCCGCACTGGCCGTCCTGGCGGCGCTGCACATCGGCATTCCGGCGTGGAACGATGACCCGGCCTATTCCCGAACGCTGCCGTCTGAGCTGCGTCAGGTCGACACAAGCGCGCCGGGCTACCGTCTGCTCCGGCAGATTCGGAGGATCGGACCGCTTCGATGGGCCGATCGGTCGCTGTCAGCCGTTCATGCATACTCGGTCGGCACCTTCGGCGCGCTCTCACTCATCCTGCCGTGGTTCGACGCGCGGCGAAACACGCGGAGACTGCTCTGTTTTCTGCCGTTTCTCGCGCTCGTCTATGCCCAGTTGTTCTTCGCCACCGACACGCAGCGCCTGCTGGTCGTGGCGTCACCGGTTGTTCTGGTGCTCGCGCTCCACGGGGTGGATCGACTCGATCGGGCATGCGGCGTGCGTCCGTCAGTCATGATCCTCATCCCCTCGGCGCTGTTCGCCTTGAATCTGCTCGATCCGGATCGAATCGCCGTCCCGACGCGCGTCGAGGCCTGTGTCCTGGTCGCCGGCGCGCTGGTCGCGCTCGCAACCCGTCAGCCACGCAGGGCACAAGGGGCGGGTGACACTTCAGGGCATCTTCCGCCATGAGCGCAAGCCGTCGGCGCGCAAAGGATCGATTGATCGACTGAACCGGCCGGCCTTGCCGTTCGGCGGATCAACCAACCACCCTGCGTGTCGAGCCTGTCCTCTTGTGGCCGCATCTCTGACCTGTGAATCAACACCGGCGAGACGCCGGTGCCACAGGAGTCTCAGGATGCACTCTCAGTTCTCAAGCTGAGCGGTTTGTACTCGATTTGCAATACAACATCGGCGAGCCGCGAGCTTCAGCTCGCGCGGCCGTTCGATGGAGAGGAAGGCGGTCCAAGGCTCGAAAGACCGCGAGGGACAACACCGAGAAGGGAACCCGCCAGGCTCAAGAAGACGCGGCGGCCTCTCCGCCGGTGGAAACAGGTGACGAGTCTGCGGCGACCGCACCGGCGAACTCGACGACGTTGTTCAATTCGCCGTAGGGGTTGAGTTGAACGCTGTCGTTCGCCGGATCGTTGCGCCATTCGCCATCGACGACATAGCGGTAGAGGTAGCGGCCGGGACGGAGCGGGACCTTGATCTGAAACGTATCGCGGCCCACGTGCTGCATGGGCGTCCGCTGCGGGTTCCAATCGTTGAAATCACCGGCCAACTGCACGCGCCGCGCGCCATCCGCCCGGAGCACAAACAGGACCCCGTCTTCCACGGCTCGCGGCCCGTAAATCCGCTCGATCTTGCGGCGGGTCTCCTCATGGGTCGATTCTCGATCGGGCCGGGCCGGCCGGTCACCGCCGCCGATCAGGGTCTGCGTCGTCGCGAGCAGTTTCTTGGCATCGGCGGCCAAGG